>JBKDSY010000214.1:0-77205 GCA_046340755.1 Cyanobacteriota bacterium | reverse complement strand
TGCCGGGTGCTCAGTGGAAGGCAGAGCGCGTTCCCCAAGTACTCGCCCATCGTTGCGCCTATCTGAATGACCTCATTGGCACACCAACACTGACCACAGCCTAAGTATAATTACTCACTGCTAAGGTGACGTGCTCCCTCGCTTTGTGCCTACGGCCGAGACTCAATACTAGAGGAGCACAAATTAGATTATAGCATATCAAATACTGCCAACCACAAGTATACATTCTAATGCCCATTCAAAATGCTTGATCGTCCCGACCGACTGCGTTACTCCCTTGGCAGTCAGTTTGCAGTGCAGGCCTTAAAGCTTGTGCTTTCCGTGAGCATCAGTGGTTGGATATCTCGCTATCTCGGCCCAGCTAACTTAGGAAAACTAAGCTATGCTTTTGCTCTGGCAGGAATTTTTGCCCCGTTTGGAAGTCTTGGGGTGCAAGGAAGCCTTAGTGCCTTGCTTTGTAATGAGCCACAACTTCCGGGGCTTGTTCCTACAGCTTTCGTGATCGAAATTCTTGGTACGGCAGTCGTTGCTCTTGTATTGCTACCCTTTGCTTTGCTCTCAAAAGAGCCGATTATTTCTGCCTTGATCGGCACTGCAGTTCTTTGCAATTTATTTAACTCAGCAGAGGTATTTGAGACAGAGCTACTCATCTTACAGAGAGGCACCTTGATCGCCCGCGTTGGATTACTACAAATTTTATCCAATACTCTTCTCTCGAGCACTGCCATCTGGCGACAAGCACCATTGCTGGTCTTTGGCTGGCTGCAGGTGGCTCAATCGATGCTGCGCGCTCTACTTCTAGCTTGCCTGGCTCCCAGTGGGAATGTTATAAAGAGTTTGGCTAACTTCGATCGTGCAAGCGCCAGAGAGTTGATCGCACGCGGACTCCCTTTACTCGTTGCAGGATTATCTGTTTCATTATATATGAAAAGCGATCAAGTAATGCTACAATGGTTGAAAGGCGCAGAGGCAGTTGGACAGTATTCGGTTGCAGTAAAAGTTGCAGAGACATTTTACTTTCTGCCAGTCATGCTCTGCAGCACATACTTTCCTCGTATTGGCAAAGCAGCACCTGGTGGTTCCCCAGAAAAGGAGCTCAGACAGCTTTATCGTTATGCATGGCTCTTAGGCACGGGGATGATGCTTGCCAATATTCTTTTTTTACCTCTATTGATTCCCATTATATTTGGGCCTGATTTTCAAGAGGCCAAACAAAGCTTGGCCTTATCTGGACTGGCGTCTTTCGCCGTCGCAACAGGCTGCGCAAGCAGCTGCTGGCTACAGACAAAAAAGCTTGAATGGATTTCAACGGCAAGAACAGCTCTTGGAGCAGCTGTTAATATCGCATTAAACTTGGCGCTTATTCCACACTTTGGCTCCTCTGGTGCAGCGGTTGCAACCAGTATAAGCTATCTGATCGCGACATTTGCAATGACTATGCTAATTAACAAAGAGACAAGGGAGAACACCCTCGTCCTTCTAAATCCTTTTTAAGTAGCTCGAATCAAACACTTCAACCCACCCCCGATGATAACTCCAGCAGCCTCTGGCATGCCCCACACATCATGTCATATTTATTTTATTTGCTGGGGTGACTTGACTTTTGATTGACAAACTAACGGGAACAAGTCACATAATAACTGGTATTAAGTCAAGTCATAAAAACAAACTTTCTTCCTGCAGCTCCTTTGGTAAAGATCTAAGATCACCTCGAAAAATTTCGTATCTCCCTCGCCTCCCGGAGTGAAATCCCTTCCTGTCACTTGACCTTGCTGGCCAGTCCTCGCGGCAGGCAAAAAGTGATTTTTGAGGTGCTCTTAAAAAGCATGGCTCAAATTTAATCAAAAAGCATAAAATTATCACCGTAAATAATGTCCTTGCAAGCATGATTATGCTTGATAATCCCAGGCAGGTAAATCACTATCAGTAGCCAGAGAAAAAACTTCAACACACCAGCAACAACACCCAAGCAGTCGCTGGTGTGTCTCGCGGGTCATGTTATGTTTAGTTGGTCGGGCTACTTAGAAGTCAAGTCAATATCGTTCAGGCGCTGAAGACTTTGCTATTATCACTGAACCCAGCCAAGCCATCACGCATGTCAATACTTAGTCGAATTCAGCACAAAGTATCTTCAATATGTTTTAATTACGCAATGCGTATTCTATATGGTAATAGCCTGGGCTGGGAAGCGCTACCTCGGTTGCCAAAAACGACATCTGGCTATATCTTTACTGAGCAAAAAGTTTTGCTGCCTTGGTTTACCTATCCAGCCATAGCCCAGCTCCTGCGGATGGATATCAAAGGAGAACGGCTTTTGGAATATGGCAGTGGTTCATCCACTGTTTTTTTTATTGAGCAGGGGTGCTCGGTCTATTCAATTGAAGACAATCACGACTGGGCAACTTTGGTGAAAAGCAGAGTTGGCAACTCCGCTGAGATCAAAGTCATCCCTGAACAAGATGGTTATGTTCAGACCGCTAAACAGCTCGCAAAACTCAACCCTTCGATGATCGTCGTCGACGGACTAAAGAGAAAAGAATGCGCTGCTGAGATCAGGGACTATATCAAAAATAATCTTGATAGCAAAGATTTATGGATGATTATCCTAGACAACAGTGACTGGCACGGATCCTCTTACGCCATACTTTCAGATTGTAAAGACTTCGTAGGCTTTGACTTTTACGGACACGGTCCCTATAATAGCTATACTTGGTGCACCTCATTGTTTGTTCGCATCGAGGCCTTGCAACTGCACAAACGGATCGGCAAGTGCGGTCCAGCCATGCCAATGCGAAATGGTCTCCCCAACAATTTCTCTTCCAGCCTCTAATGCCATAGTGTTTGCTGTGGCGGGCAAGGCTGAGGCTCTTGAGAGACTATCGTTTCCCCAAATTGTATCCTGACTCAATCCTCATAATCGGAACAACCCGGAAGATTTCAGTTGAGGAGGCTCTGGAAAACCCCTCAGTGACACTTGTGAGAGCGCGAAGATACCGGTTGGTACAAGGGAAAGCTTCCACTAGCGACCGGTTGTTCAGAGCTTCCTTAAGATCCATTCTGTCAAATCGACAGTTTCCTGATCAGAAATTAGGGCTAAATGATGATTTTCTTTGCCATGCTTTAACTGCATAGGATTCCTCTGCGTAGTCAATGGTTCTTCGATCCAGCGCTGATGAAAGATTGCACTTTGCACTGATGCAACGATCGATGTTTCCACGATTTAAGTAGCCAGAGTAAAAAACTTCAACACACCAGCAACGACAACCCAAACATTCGCTGGCCTGCCTCGCAGGTCATGCGATGTTGATCTGGAGCCTCCTGAAAAAGCGACCCCCAGGGAAAAGCAGCAAAACTCAACTTGATGAGGCAGCAAGCTCCGCCAATCCCAAACCAAGCCACTCGGGCAGGAACACAGGGCTGACCAAAAGTCCTGTGGAAGCTGGAGATCAGGGCGCCTGTCCATCGGCAGACCCGTCGTCATTTGTGCCCAGCCAGGACGATCCGCGTTCTTCAGCTCCATTTGCGGGACCTCAACTTGACCTTGAGGCAGCCCTGGGCTGCATTGCAGGGCTGATTCAAACTTGCCGCCCTACGCCCGGGTGTCCAGCAGCTCCGAGGGCCCGAGTCCAGCGTTCACAGGGAGCTCAGCGTGGAACCTAAATCACAACCGTGGTCCGGCGTCTCCATCCAACTACTTTGAAGCAGCCCTGGGCTGCATTGAGAAGCGAGAGCTCGATTAGATAATGAATATTGGTAAGAACACATATCGAGTCAATCAGAAATGAGCCCTGATTGGGCCTCGTGGTTTCAGGTCCAATCTGCTGATCAGCTTCGGGGGTGGTTCCAGCTCCACGGCTGCTGTTATCGTCATGGTCATCCGCTGTAGAAGAACGGACCACGCTTAGCTCGTGACGCACGATTCGTTTGTTACAGTCATTCACTACTGATTATGGAAGTCGTTTGCGGAAGTACACCATCATCGCTGGCTCAAATAGAGCCGAGTACTCAAAGGCTTCCAGGTCTATGAAGAACTGCAGATATGGATTCTCCTTGATCTGCTCCATAAGTTCTTCATCCGTGAGCCCCATGCAGGCCTTCATGATCAAGGCCCGCAGCGCCATTCGGAAGGGCTTTGCCGGAGCAGCAAAACCCTTGCAGAACTGGGCTATATAGTCATCTTCCAGTTCATCCCATGGGATCAACTCGGCCAGCTTGGTCCAGCAGTTATCACCACAGAGTTTTCCAGTAAACGGCAGGAAGAAGTCTTCAAACGAGAGCTGATCACGATGCTCACGTCGATACATGTGGAAAACTCTGAGCGGCTTTTGGGCATATTTGGGACCATTTGTAGATATTCTACCGCCATAAACTGCTTATATCTATTGCGCTGCAGTCGGCCTGGCCTTCTTCAGGAGGCCCTATTTGGTCGGGTTACTTAGCGCAACGCAAAAGAAAAACTTCCTTGCAAGTGCGCACAAGTCAAAAGCCAAAAAGCCCTCTCCCTAATGCCGGATTTTTAATTGCCCATTCACCGTCAAGGGCAAAGGGCCACTGACTTAAATTGCTGAAAAGATTTATTTTTTCAGTGAAAAAGCTTGCTAGAAAAATTTTAGATAGATTTGATATCGAAATCACGCGGAAAAAGCCGCCAATCCATGATTGTGCGGACCAATCTATTTTGGATCAAGTTCGGGAATTTACGATGACAAGCCAAGCGCGCCTTTTGGCCGTCATCGATGCGACGCGCTATCTTTCAAGAAAGAATATTCAGGGCGCCTTTGTTGAATGTGGTGTGTGGAGAGGAGGCAGCAGCATGGCAGCCGCATTAACACTGTTGCAAGAAAAAGATCGCAGCAGAAATTTATATCTTTTCGATACATTCACTGGCATGACAGAACCTACAGATCGTGACGTTTCCATTGATGGTGCATTGGCTAAAGATCAGTTCCCTCACAATCAGGAGAATTGGTGTGCGGCAGATCTTAATGATGTAAAACACAACATGTTGACAACTGGATATCCCGAGCATCTTATTGATTTTATTGTTGGTCCTGTTGAGCAAACAATCACAGCTAGTTCACCACCAAGCAAGATCGCGCTCTTGCGGTTGGACACAGATTGGTATGAATCAACTCACCATGAGCTGATCCACCTTTTCCCCCGTTTAGTCACAGGTGGGGTGCTCATTATCGATGATTACGGGCATTGGCAAGGTGCCAGGAAGGCGGTAGATGAATACTTTGAAACTCAAGGACTAAAGTACCTGCTTCAACGCACTGATTATTCTGGCCGAATGATGATCAAAACCGATTAATAAATCAAACTCGCTTTTGTCAACCAACGTCACTTCTCAGCCTCTAAGTAGCCAGAGAAAAAACTTCAACCCACCAGTAACAATAGCCCAAGCATTCGCTGGTCTGCCGCACACGTCATGTTATATTTATTTAGTTGGGTTACTTAAATCGCCAGAGAAAAAAGCTTCAACACACCAGGGACGAGAAAGCAAGCAGTCACTGGCATGTCTCACGCGTCATGTTACGTGTATTTAGTCTGGTTACTTATGGGCACCTCGAAAAATCCCGCCTCCCCCCCTTCCCGGAGTGAAATCCCTTGCCGTCACTGACCTCGCTGGCCAGTGACGGCAGGCCAACAGTGATTTTTCGAGGTGCTCTTATTCTGTTTCTCAATGTTGATGGGAACCTTGAAAAATGATCTCTGGCCTGCCGCAGTCAGCCAGCCAGATCAGCGGCGGCACAAAGAAGCTCACTCTAGGGAGTCTCCGGAAAACCCCTCAGCGGCACCTGTGAGAGCGCGGAGTCCCAGTTGGTGCAAGGGGATAGCTTCCACTGACGTAACCGTTCAGGTGGCGGATATAGCGTCTGACCGGCATGGGGACGCTACCGGTAGTGCCCATACGACCTCTGGCAGTCCGAAGTCGTCCAATCCAAGCATCGAGAACTCCTGCTTGATTGAAGTGAAATCACCTTAGAAAGGGGGAGAACCATTGCTGGAACAAGTGTTTTGGTGGTCATCCCACCCCCTGAACAGATGCCGCAAAAGAGCTTGCCTGGAACGTGGCGGGGATCAGGCCGGGGTCGATTCCAATTCGTGGTCCTTGCTGCGGCTTCCTGCTACGCGACGGTCCTGCCTCCTGATCCTCTGATGTCTCAGCATGGGACCTGAATCAGAAGGGAGACGTTCCCGATCCATCTGGGCGCTTTGAAGCAGCTTTGCAGAGCAGGGAGTTTTCAAGATCTCTCATCGACAGCCAGAGCCAGCAGCTATTGCGGCACCCGGATCCAGATGAGGTCCTGGCCCGACACAGGAACGACAGCAGAGGTCTTCACAAAAAGAAGCAAGGCGCCAGGAAATGATTAAGGGCACCTCGAAAAATTTCGCCTCCTCCTCGCCTCCCGGAGTGAAATCCCTTGCTGTCACTGACCTCGCTGGCCAGTCGCGGCAGGTCAAAAGTGATTTTTCGAGGTGCCCCAATGTCAATATTACGGCCACGCTGGCGTCCCGGCGAGTGGTGTAAATCCCTCGGCACCCACTACCCGGTTCGCAGCCAGTGTGCCTATTCTAATGTCGCGCGACTGTGTCTCTGACGCCCTGCCAGGGCGGTCCAGGATCTTTAGAAGCTCCCATCGCAGCTGGGTAACACTCCTCGCGATGGCCAGCTGCGCAGGGCAGGCCCTGCTGAATGGTCTGTTGGTGCTCCTGCGGCCCTGCCGCCGCTGGCCGGACGCCCGCATCGGGCCGGCGAAGGGAGCTCAGGTCTACGGCGGATCCGAGCAGCCACTCTGCAGCCACCCGTGCCGATCGCCTCGCGCCGGCGCCAGGAAGGGGCGAGGCGCGATGGTCATGGGGAGAGGACTTGCGACGCCCTTTCCCCCGGTTGCGACGTTGACAGGCTGCTTCCGCCCTGGCGCGCAAGCGACCTGCCCGGGCCAGGGCTCCGGGCGGCCCGCGGCACCACCGCTGCTGGCTGAAAGGATCCACCAGGGGCGTGCCGCCCCTGACCCAGCTGCTGCGCCCTGCCGCAAAGCGAAACCCCAATGTTTCGCTTTGCGAGATCCGTCCCCAACGCCCTCGCGGCTGCCCTTGGATGAGGGGCAATGCCCTTGGCCTGTCCGGTTTCCCATGACCACCACCCTTCAGCCCCCCTCTACCACCGGCAGCCGCCCCGCCGGGGGCAGCCACCGGGATGACGGCGAAGGCAGCCTGCAGGTGCATCAAGATCCCGGCCTGCGCATTGAGGAGGGGGCCCTGGTGATCGCCGTTTACGGCAAGGGAGGCATCGGCAAATCCACCACCTCCTCCAACCTCTCCGCCGCTTTCTCCAAGCTCGGCAAGCGGGTGCTGCAGATCGGCTGCGATCCCAAGCACGATTCCACCTTCACCCTCACCAAACAAATGGTGCCCACGGTGATCGACATTCTCGAAACCGTGGATTTCCACACGGAGGAGCTCCGCCCCGAAGACTTCATGTTTGAAGGCTTCAATGGCGTGCAGTGCATTGAGGCGGGTGGCCCTCCAGCTGGCACCGGCTGTGGCGGCTACGTCACCGGCCAGACGGTGAAACTGTTGAAGGAGCACCACCTGCTGGAAGACACCGATGTGGTGATCTTTGATGTGCTCGGTGATGTGGTGTGTGGCGGCTTCGCTGCTCCCCTGCAGCATGCCCACTACTGCTTGATTGTCACCGCCAACGATTTCGATTCCATCTTCGCGATGAATCGCATCATTGCCGCCATCCAGGCCAAGGCGAAAAACTACAAAGTGCGCCTTGGTGGTGTGGTGGCCAACCGCAGCCGGGAAACGGATCAGATCGATAAGTTCAACGAGCGGGTTGGCATGAAAACCATGGCTCACTTCCGCGATGTTGACGCCATCCGCCGCTCCCGCCTCAAGAAGTGCACCATCTTTGAGATGGAGCCCAGTCCGGAGGTTGAAGCGGTGCAAGAGGAATACCTCAACCTGGCCCGCACCATGCTCGAAAACGTCGAGCCCCTGGAAGCCGAATCCCTCAAAGATCGGGAGATCTTTGATCTGCTCGGTTTTGATTGATCTCCCAGGACATCAGGGCTGCATCCAAAGGGCTGCATCAAAAGCGAGCGGCCCCTGGCTGCATGGGTCCGTCTAGATCTCTGCGGCGGCTCGCTCCACCAGCCGCCGGGCGATCGCCTGGACACCGGTGTGCTGGTAGGTGTCGGTGAAGGCATCGAGGAAGGTGGCCAGCTGGTCGAAGCCCCCCTGCCACGGCCCCAAGGTTCCCTCCAGAGCCCGCACCGCCTTCTGGCCTGTGAGGGCTAGGTCGCTGGCAAAGCCACCTGCCCAGCCCAGCCAGGTGTCCACCCCCTGGCGCAGGAAGCTCAGGTGTGCCTCCTCCCCCCGCCCTGGCATCAGCAAGGCCATGCCGCCGTAGGCGGGCAGCTCCCGCAGCTCTTTCTGACCCACCCGAGCCAGCAGGCTGTCGAGCCGTTGTAGAGCGTCATCGCCAAGAGGCAGTAGGGCGTCAAAGCAGACCATCGCCGCCATGCGCACGCTCGCCTCCCCGGTGTAATCCCGCAGCGATGCGGCGAAGTCGCCGAAGCTGTTGCCTGGCAGACCGTTCACCTGGGTGAAGGCCAGCAGTTCGGCGGCCACCTTCAGGCTCAGGTCGACCGCCTGCAGGGTCTCGCTGGTGGGGGTGAGCTGGGCCATCTGCTTCACCAGCGGCAGCGCTCCGGCCACGTTCGCCAGCACCCGCAGACCTCCGGCGGCCTTTTGGGAGCGGTTGACGGCGTCGTAGAGGCTCATCGCCCGGTTGTAGCCCTCATGGCGGGCCCGGCTGAGCACGTCGGCGCGGGCGCGCACCTGAGCGATCAGCTCTGGATCGCTGCTGCCCATCACATCGCTGATCAGCTCCTCGGCGCTGGTGAGGTTGCGCCAGCCGCCTGGCACCAGAGTGCTCACCCCCTTGAGGGCGAGCACAGTGAGGTTACGTCTGGGCAGGCGATCGAGACGTTCGAGGATGGTGCTCATGCGGCAGGCTCCAGAACTGGTGTGCGCTGATCAGTGGCGTCCTTCTGCCGCTGATCGGGAGCGGGGAGGCGAAGGGGATCTGCCTGGCGCGCGGGCAGGGCGCGGGAAGGCTGGGCGGCGGGGTTGAGGGCGGCCAGACCGGGCAAGTCGAAGGCACCGAGCAGCGCATGGCGCGTTTGCGGATCCAGCCCGTCGCCCTGGCCAATCACCTTCACCTGAAACCGATCCGCCACCAACAAGGCACTGGCTTGGGGGCCTTGCTCCACCAGCGGCCAGCTCCCCAGCAGTTGGCTGGCGCCGCTGAACTTGTCGCGGGCTTCAGGTGCGGTGATCACATCGGAAATGGAGAGCAGGGCCCTGGTGCTGTCGCCCACCTTCAGCCGCGCTTGGCTGAAGCCCCGTTTCTCCTGGCTGAAGATCAACGTTTCTCCGCGTTGGGGCTTGGGAAAGAGGCGGTTGAAGGCCGGGCCATTCACCACCTGGCGGCTGGGCAGATTGGCCACCGTGCCGCCGGGCAACCAGGAGCTGAACGGCAAAAGCAGAAACGCGCTGAGAACAAGACCGGCAGCTAGCAGCAGACCGAGCACCCAGCGCACGGTGCGGGACATGAACAGACGTGCGCGACTGAAGCCTTGCTAGCAAGGCTTGGCCGTCCTGCCTGCCAGCCCGCGCCCGGACTCTGGCCTTCAGAGGCCCACGAGCCGCAGGGACAGGTCCCACAACCGGCTGGCCGTGGCGGGGTTGCTGGCCTGGTCTGAGAGTTCTTGACGGAAATGTTCGCCATCTTTGCGTTGGCGATTTCCCCAGCTCCAATGCACACCGGAGACGGCAAACTCCGGATCCGTCACCACATCCGCCACCCGCTGCCCCGCTAACACCTGACTCACATAGCCACCGGTGATCGTTTTCTGAAACCAGGGGAAGATGGTTTGAAACGCTTTTGGCGTGTCGCGAAACAAGGGCGTGTCGGCAACACAACCGGGATACAACGATGTGAAGAGAATACCTGTGGAGGCATGCAGCCGCCGATGCAACTCCTGGGTGGTGATCATGTTGCAGAGCTTGCTGTCCTTGTAGGCTTTGCCTGGCTTGAAGGGTTTGCCATTAGCCATGCTGATCGGGGCCTGGAAACCAGCCGCAAACCCCGCCAGCTCGCCCAGATCCGCGGGGGCGGGAATGGGAATCTTGCCCCCTAGTTCCTTGGAGTTGGCCGTCACCGTGCCCAACACCACCAGCCGGCGGGAGGGATGGCTGGAGCGCTCCAGATCTCCGAGCAGCAGCTGAATCAGCAGGAAGTGACCCAGATGATTGGTGGCCATTGACAGCTCATAGCCCTGGGGGGAGCGCTTCGGCTGCTTGAGCTGCGGCATGTAAACCGCGGCATTGATCACCAAGGCATCCAGGGGCAGGCCGGTGCCATGGAAGGCGTCCACCAGCTGCCGCACGCTCTCCAGATCGCCCAGATCCACCCGCAGATGGGTGATGGCGCCATCGGCAATGGCCAGGGCGGCTTGGGCCCGGCGGGCCTTGTCCAGGTCGCGACAGGCCATCACCACATGCCAGCCCCGAGCCGCCAGGGCCTTGCTGGCAAACAGGCCCACACCGGATGAAGCGCCTGTAATCAGAACAGTGCCAGGGGGGGAGCTAGCGCCTTGGGTGCCGCTCATGGGCAGAGAATCCACTGTCGTTGCCCCAACTTACGGGTCCGTCAGGGACGTTGCGGGCGGTCAGGGGAGGGCGCTTGCATGGCCAGAGCGGGCCGATTCTGGAGCGGGTCCGACGACTGCCAAACCACTCGCAGCCGATTCGGCGCGATCCATTGGCTTTGCTCCCGGATCAACTTCTGCTCGCCCGCCACCATGAACAGTTCGTCAAACCGGTTGCGCGCCTTCGCCAACTGAGCCTGTTCGATCTCCAACACCGCCGCCAACTCCGCCTGACGCTCCATGCGCGCCTGATAGGCCCCGGCCAAACGGCACAGACTGACGCCGGCCATCACCACCAGCCCCAGCTTCACCGATAACCCGATCACGCTGCAGACCATCTCCCGGCGCTCTTCCTTGAGGGAAGTCGCCTCGGAGCTGCTGGACGCCACCAGCCGGGTGGGCTGGCTGGACGATGGGCTGGTCGGCTGCGAACCAGAACCGTGCCCTTTGGCCCGGCTCCGGTTCCTCCCCTTCGTCTGGTCCCCTCCGGTGGGGGCGACAACCGGATAGCGAGGGGATTTGGCAGGTGGGTTGCGGGGGGAGGAGGAGCGCACCGGGCCGAGTAAAAGCGGACTCTGCTTCTAGCGTTGAATCGCCCTGTTGCCAAGGGGGGGTGCAGCAAACCTTGGGCATCAGGCCTTGTAGAGGCTGAAGCAGAGACGCACGGCCAGCACACCCGCATGGGCAGCCACCACCAGAGCGATCAGAATTTCCGTCTGGGTGATCATGGTCATCGACAGGAGAACCGCCCCATTCTTCGCCGTTTGCCCGCTACGGTCCAGCTTTGTCGACGGCCCTGTCACAGCTCTTGATGGCCCACCCACTCCCGCCTGTGACCGTCAGCGCCGCCCAGATCCAGGCCCTTGACCTCTCCCCCCTGGCGGCGATCGCGGCCCTACCCCTGGCCGAACGGCTCGCCTTGGGCGGCCAGCTGGAGTTGTCGCTGCAGTGGCCGACGGCCGCCGATGACCCGCGGGAACTCTCGGAAATCCCCGAGGTGCGGCTCTGGTGTTTGCGGGCGGATGCGGAACATCCCTGGTTGCCCCTGCTGCTGGAGCGCTCCAGCGGCACCCTGGCCCGCCATGTGGCCATGCTCCTGCCCCACCGCTTCAGCCGCACCGAGGGGTTGCAGTTCGCTCCCGACAGCCTGGAGCTGTGGATCAGCCATCGGCTCTTCCAGCTGGATGCCCTCGCCAGGGACGCCGCGTTGGAGTGTCGCCAGGGGTTGGGTCAGATGGCCGCCGTGCTCGGCTACGAGCTGGATCCAGGGTTCTGGGCGTTCGCTCCCCGGGCCTGAGGCATGGGCGCCAGACTTCGCTGGCTCCCCACCACCACCCTGGCGGGGCCCTGGCAGATGGCCATCGACGACTGGCTCCTGGCCCAGGCGGTGCCAGGGGAGCGGCGAGACCCCCTGCTGCGCTTCTATCACTGGAGTCAGCCCACCCTGTCGCTGGGGAAGCACCAGCGCACGGTGGAGGATCGCTGGATCCACCTGGTGCGGCAGGGGCGGCTGGCCCTGGCACGGCGCCCCAGCGGCGGCTCCGCCGTGCTCCATGGCGGCGATCTCACCTATGCCCTGCTGTGGCCCGATCCCCCCCGCCAGCGGCGGGAGGCCTACCGGCTCTGTTGCCGCTGGCTTCAGGACGCCTTTGCCGCCCTGGGCCAGCCCCTGGCTTTCGGCGATGCCCCCTGCCGCGCCGACCAGGCCCATTGCTTTGCCAGCAGCACCGCCGCCGACCTCGTGCACGCCGATGGGCAGAAACGCATCGGCAGCGCCCAGGTGTGGCGCGGCCATTCCCTGCTCCAACACGGCAGTGTGCTCCTGGCGCCCGATCCGGCCCTCTGGGAGGCGGTGTTCGGCGAGCCGGCCCCCCGGCTGCCCGGTCTGCCCCTGGCGGGAGCGGCCTTGGAAGACCACCTGCTCGGGGCGGCCCTGCGCTGGCTCCCCGCCACCTTGGTGGAGGAGGTCTTGACGGAGGAGGCGTGGGGCGCCACCGCCGCCGCCCAAGGCCGTTATGAGGTGGACGTGCCGGCTTCGGTGGTGTCGGCCACGGCCTGGGCCACCGGTTCGAGGGCCAACCCCAGGGGGTAGGCGTTCTGTTGACGGGCCTTGGCCAACAGGGGTTCGGGCAGGCGCACCCCCAGCCGGGCCAACACCGCTTCCCCCAGGTCGGGCCGATCCACCGTGCCGCAGGGCAGGCCCGCCGGCCCGAGCACCAGGAGTCGGGCCTCCTGGCTCCGCTCCAGCCCGAGCACGGCCTGCCAGAGGGGAGCGGTGCCCGAGATGGAGGGCAGGTCGCTCAGGGGACGCATGTGGTCGCGCACCAGGTCTTGATCCCACCGCTGAACGGGCAGCTCCTGAAGGGGCTGGTCATCAATCACCCCCATCCAACGGCCCCGGTCACAGACCAGGAGCCAATCCGGCGGACCATCCGCCCCCTGGCGCGGGCTGGAGGCGGAGGCGCCGGCGGGGGACTGGGGGAGTCGGATGCGGCTGACCGCCCGCAGGTTCTCGTCAGCCTCCAACACACGAAAGCGCCGTTTGGCCACATCCTGCACCCGCATCTCCGCCAGGAGCCGCTGCAGGAGCAACAGCTGTTGTTGGCTGCGGGAGGCCCCCAGCCCCAACCAGCCGAGCATCAGCAGCCACAGGCCGAAGCCCAGGCCCCGCAGGGTGAGCAACACCCCGAACGCCACCGCCAGGAGCGAGAGCAGGCGACCAACGCCGTTGGCCACCTCCACCCCTCGCCGCTGGCTGCCCGTCAGCTGCCACACCACCGCCTTGAGGATGCGGCCCCCATCGAGGGGAAGGCCCGGCAGCAGGTTGAAGAGGGCGAGCACCAGATTCAATTCCCCCAGGCGCTGGGTCATCTGCCCCAGGGGCACCGAGAGGTGGGTGACGTTGTGTTGGGCGAGCAGCAACGCCCCGGCGAGCACCAGGCTCACCGCCGGCCCGGCGGCGGCCATCAGAAACTCTCACCGGGCCGTGCGGCACTCCGACTCCGTGTTGGCGACGCCACCGAGAAAAAACAGGGTGATGCTCCGCACCTTCACCCCTTGGCTGAGGGCCACGAAGGAATGGCCGAATTCGTGGAGCACCACCGAAAGGAACAACAGCAGGGCGGAGGCCAGGGCCACGGCCCACACCCCGAGCGCGCCCACGCCAGGGCCAAGGGAATCCCGGTAATCCCGCGCGAAAACAAAGGTCAGGAGCACCAACACCAGGAACCAGGTGGGGTGAAGGCGCAGGGAGATGCCACGGATTCGCATGAGTTCCCAACCTTGACCCACAGCCGAACCGCGCAACGGAAAAAGAGTAAGGCTTGGATCCTAGAAAGGTTTTCGACACCAGCTTGTGCCCGGATGACCCACTCCGCCGCCCCCGGATCCCTGGCGAGGCCGCGGCAGCCGCTGGTGAAGATCTGCGGGTTGCGCGACCGGCAACAGGCGGCCGCCATCGCCGCCATGGGTGTGGCGGCCATCGGCGTGGTGGCCGTGCCCGGCTCGCCCCGTTTTCTTCAGGCGGACGAGCGGACCCCGCTGTTTCAGGCCGCCAAGGAGGCCCGTGCCGAGGTGCTCGGCGTTGTGGTGGTTGCCGATCCCAGCGATGCGGAGTTCCCCACCCTCCAGGCCGGCCGCGGCCATGACGTGGTGCAACTCCACGGCGCGGAAACCGTGGAGCGCTGCCGGCAGCTGCGGCGCCAACTGGGCGCCGGGGTGGCCCTGTGGAAGGCGCTGCGGATTCGGGGGAAGGACGACCTGGAACGCTGCCAGGCCTACGGGGAGGTGGTGGATGGGGTGTTGCTCGACGCCTGGGTGCCCCACCAGTTGGGGGGCACGGGCCAATCCATTCCCCTCGATTGGATCCAGGGATTTTCCCTGCCCCTGCCCTGGTGGCTGGCGGGGGGGCTGACCCCGGAAAACGTGGGGGAGGCCCTCCAGCTGTCGCGGCCCGATGGGGTCGACGTTTCTAGCGGGGTGGAGGAACGGCCGGGGTGGAAGGACCTAGACCGGGTGCGACGCCTGGTGGCGGCCGTCACCGGAAGTGGTTCCTGACCCACCGCAGGTGGTTTCAGACCCCAGCCCGCCTGGACTCAGGCCCGCCTGCTCCGACCTGAGTGGTCTCAGGCCGGGCGGGGTTCAGGCGAGAAGGGATTCCTGCTGCTTGACCAACTCAAAGAACTCCTGCTTGAGGCTGGGGTCGTGGCGGAAATCGCCGCGAACCACGGAATTGATCATGCTGGTCTGCAGCTCTTTCACGCCCCGCCACTTCATGCAATAGTGTTGCGCTTTGACCAGAATTGCGAGGCCTTTCGGCTCACAAAGGCGCTCGATTTCATCAGCCAGAATGATCACAGCCTCTTCTTGGATGTGGGGTCTGGAGAACACCCAATCCGCCACCCGTGAAAATTTCGAGAGGCCGATCACTCGTTCGCCAGGTTTGATGCCGATCCAGCAATTGCCGAGAATGGGCACCAAGTGGTGGGAACAAGCGGAGCGCACTGTGATGGGGCCAACGGTGTAAATCTCATCGAGATTTTTCACGTTGGGGAAACTGGCAATCTTGGGTTGCTTGTGGTAGCGACCCTTGAACACCTCGTGGAGATACATGCGCGCCACGCGCTCTGCAGTTTCTTCGGTGTTGTGGTCATTGTCGATGTCAATGACCAGGCTCTTGAGCAGATCGCGCACCTTGCCGCTGACTTCTTTCTCCAGCTCTTCCAGCTCACCCTCCCTGAGATAGGGGGCGATGTTGTCGTTGGCGAAATAGGGAACTTCTGCCAGATCCAGTCGCTGGCGAATGCGCTCACTGATGGGCAGCGGAGCAAGATCCTCGGCGCCTGCCAGGGGCCTTGGAGTGGTGCGGGGGGGGAGGGTGGAGGTCATGGGGGGGTTAGAAAGCGCCGACAGCTGGCATGAGAGTCAGATCCTCCACCACCTGTTGATGGGGCTGTTCGGCAAGAAAAAGAAGGGTACGAGCCACCTGATCGGCTGAAAGCATCGCACGGCGATCAAAGGAGCTTTGAACGGTTTCACTGTCCCAAAGTGGGGTGTTCACCGAACCAAGGGTCAGGGTGCTCACCCGGATGCCGTGGGCTCGCTCTTCCTCCGCCAGGCAACGGCTGAAGCTGGCGAGGGCGGCCTTGCTTGCGCAGTAGGCCCCCCATCCGGGGAAGGCGTTCCTGGCGGCATGGCTGCTCACATTGAGGATCAATCCTCCCCCCGCCTGGCGCAGGAGAGGCACCACCGCCTGACACACCTGGAACACGCTGGTGAGGTTGAGTTGAACCAACCACTGCCAACGGTCCAGGGGCATCGCCGCCAGCTCTCCTGTCCACGCCGCGCCGGCGTTGTTCACGATCACCGTCGGCGGCAGGCCGCGGGTGCACAGATCGCGCACCCCCGGACCAATGGATTCGGGATCGCTGAGATCAATCCCGGCACTTTCCACACGACAACCATCGCCGCGCAACTCGTCGGTGAGCCGATCGAGGTCGCTGGAGGGTCTGGCGAGAAGACGCAATTCATAGCCTGCCGAGGCGAAGGATCGCGCCGTGGCCGCGCCAATCCCCCGGGAGGCTCCAGTGATCAGGGCAACGCTCAAAGCTTAAGGGAATGCTTAGAAACCTTAGACCGCATGCCGCGGCTCTGGGGTGGAACTGTCGAGAAACCGGCCGATTCGCCGGTATTTGGCGTAACGCTGCTCCAGCAGCTCCTCCTCGCCGAGGGCAAGCAGCTCCGTCAATTGGGCCACCAGGGCGGCCTTCAGGGTGTCGGCGGCCTGCAACGGGGCCCAGTGGTTGCCACCGGAGGGTTCCGGCAACACCGCATCCACCACCTCCAACCGCTGCAGATCGGTGGCGGTGATGCGCAGGGCTTCCGCCGCTTCCGGCGCCTTGGCGGCGTCTCTCCAGAGGATGGAGGCGCAAGCCTCCGGGCTGGCCACCGTGTAAACGCTGTGTTCAAACATCAGCAGTCGGTCAGCCACGCCGATGCCCAGGGCACCGCCCGATCCGCCTTCGCCGATCACCGTCGCCACGATGGGCACCCGCAGGCGAAACATGTCCCGCAGGTTTCTGGCGATGGCCTCTCCCTGGCCCAGCTCCTCCGCCAACACCCCCGCGTAGGCCCCGGGAGTGTCGATGAAGCTCAGGATGGGCAGGTGGAAGCGCTCGGCGTGTTCCATCAGGCGCAGGGCCTTGCGGTATCCCCCCGGCGAGGCCATCCCGAAGTTGCGGGCCACGTTTTCCTTGATGTCCCGTCCCTTCTGGTGGCCCAGGAGCATCACCGGCTGCTCGCCGATCTGGCCGATGCCCCCCACCAGGGCCTGGTCATCGCCGCCACAGCGATCGCCATGGAGCTCATACCAGCAATCGGTGATCAGTTGGATGTAATCGAGGCAGCTGGGCCGCTGGGGATGGCGGGCCACCTGGATTTTCTGGGCCGGAGTCAGGGAACGAAAGATTTCGGCGCGACGGCGGCTGGCCAGGGTTTCCAGCTGGAGCAGCTGTTGGCTCACATCCACTTCGGAATCGCGGGCGAGCTGGCGGATCTGCTCGATCTGCTCCTCCAGTTCCACGAGGGGCTTCTCAAAGTCCAGCAGAGCGCGACGGGCCATGGGGGAAGGGGGAAGCGAAACAGGGAATGGAGGAGCCTCAGGCCATCACCAGGGACGGGGCCGGCTGCTGGTTCAAGCCCAAGGGCGTGAAACCATGGCGACGGGAAGCCTCACCGATCAGATCCATCTTTTCGATGGAGATCTGGTTGCGTCCCCAGCTGAAATTGGAGTATAGGCCTTCAAAATCGAGTAACATGGCCTCTGCAAAGCAGGCAAACATTTGCCGTTTTGGATTATACATATCTGCGCCATTCATCATTTCCCAGGAGATGTCTTGCCAGAATTCAACGATGCCTCCTTTTAATACGTGCACACCGTTTCCTGCTACTTTGCTGTCGAGATTCTTGGGATACCCCCCATCCACCATCAGGCAAGGACGCCGGAATTTGGTGGCCTCCAGGCTGAGGGTTTGCGGCATGCTTGCCACCCAAACCACCACATCCGCTTCCGCCAGAGCCTCCTCCAGCTCAAGAATGCGTCCCCCACCCAGCGACTCTTGCAGATCGCGCAGGGGCTGGGGCTGACGGGCCACCAGCAGCAGCTCCCCCACCCCCGTGCGGGCTTTCAGCCAGCGACAAACCGCACTGCCGATGTCTCCGGTGGCGCCGATCACGGCCACCCGGGCCTGGGCAAGGTCGATGCCGACCTCCGGGGCGGTGAGCTCCACCTGCCGGCAGATCACCCAGGCGGTGTGGGTGTTGCCAGTGGTGAAACGCTGCCAATCCAAAACAGTGTTGCGGATATGTTTCTGCTGAAGCAGGTTGAAATTCTCGAAAATGATCGAGGTGAATCCACCAAGAGCGCTGATATCAATGTTGTTTTTCTGGGCCAACTCCATGGCGTTCAACACCTTGCGTCGGGCGGTCTTGAACCGTGACAGCATCTCGGGCACGAACACGGAGTCGATGTAGGCCCCCTCAATGGTCTTCCCCTCCGGACTAGTGACCTCGAAGCGTTCCACCAGTTGGGGAGGGGCGCTGCACCACATGTCGAGGTCGCCGTCCGCGTAATCGGGGTAACCAAGGGAGTGGGCGAAGGCTTTTGCAGCCTCAAGGCTTGTGGAATGACCAATCAGGCCAAACATGGGCAAGGGGGGGAGTGGGTTGGTGGGGAGACGGAATGCATCTTGCCATGCCCCACCTGAGACCCCTCGCCTCAGGCCACCAGGGCCACCGCGGCCATGCGGGCAATTTCCCTGGAGTTGAATCCGATTTCGGTGAGGGCTTCCTGGTAGGCAATCAGGAAATCTTCGATCAGATCCTCTTTGGCCATGCCCAATTCCGCGGCGTCGGCGGCCACTCCATCGAGCATCCGCTTCACGTGGGGCAGGTTGTCTCGGTTGGCCTGCTCCAGCTCCACTCGGCTGGCCTCAAAGTTGGCCTTGAGCCATTCCTGGCCGTAGTTCAGATGGGTGTATTCGTCTTTCACCACGCCCTCGGTGATTTTGCGGGCAAAGGGATCGGCAACTGGAATGTAGATGTGGTAAGCGGAGATGGCAAAGGCCTCAATCAGCAACGCCTGGATCAGCAGGCAGGTGACCACCTTGCCCGAGGCCAGAGCGGTTTGGAAGTTATCCCGCAGCGGGGTGAAGAAGCGCTGGGCAAAGGGCATGTCTGCTTCCACCCCAAGGTTGTTGCCACAGGCAATGAAACCCTTCATGTGCTTCAACTCCATGCGTGCCAACCGGGCCAGTTCCTCCGCTTGATCCGGCAGCAGGGTTCCAAGAGAGATGTAATTGTCATGCGCCTCTTGCTCTCCTTCGATCACGATGGCGTTGATGCGGCTGTAGGCCAGCTTGTAGGCCGAAGTGCTGAAATCGGGTAATCCTGCCTCGGCGAGGGAATCCGGGGCCGGCGCGCCAGTCGTCAGGGGCTTGGTCTCCAGGCTCGACATGGCAAAGATGACGTTGGTCAGCGGAGTTTAATCATGGCTGGAATTCAATGGGCGGCCAATCACTGCGCACCAGGGTGTCCAGCCGGGATAGCCAGCCCTTGAGCAACCCTTCAAACAGACGACGCCCCAGCTCGGCCGAGGCCCCGCTGGGATCCCCGATCACGCCGCTGGCGCTGAGTTCCCCGGTGCGCCAGGCCGCCGGTGCCTGCCCCTCCCAGCTCCAGCCCTCCGGGGGCTGGCGCCGGGGATCCACCCCATCCGCCGTGGGCGCCACCCCCACCAGCTCGGGGGCCAGGTGAAGCATCAGGCTCGTCTCCGCCAGGGCGGCGTGCAGCCCCTGGCTCCGCTCGGGTTCCGGAATCAGGGCGGCCCCGTCCTCCAGCCCCCGCCACAGAAAGCAGGGCAACACCGCCAGGGAGGGATGGCGGGAGCGGAACTCCCTGGCGGCCACCTCCAACAGGCCAATCTGCCCGCCATGGCCATTCATCAACACCAGGCGACGGAAGCCCTGGCGGGCCAGCTCCTCGCCCACGCTTTGCACCACTTGGATCAGCTGGCTGGCCGGCAGGCTGAAGGTGCCCGGGAAGCCCCCGTGCTCCGGGGAGAACCCGAGATGGTGCACCGGTAACCGCCACACGGGCAACTCCGGCGGCAGCCGTTCGATCAGCGCCTCCACCAACCGATCGGCGAACAGGGCATCGGTGTGCAGGGGCAGATGGGGGCCGTGCTGCTCCAGGGACCCCAGGGGCCAGAGAACCGTGCTTCCCGGGCGCTGCCCACTGGCCGCCACCGCGGGCCAGCTCAGCCGTTCCAGGTGGCGCTCCTGGGGGGAGACGGGAGGGGGCGGATCGGAGGGCACGGGCACCTCTGGGCAGGGAGGACTTCGTAGAGTGTGGAATCCTGATGAACCCCCTGGTGATGGCCGGCCCCGGCAAGCCCGCTCCGCTCCAGCCCCGGCGGCCCGAGTCCCGTGCGTCCGGGGCCGGCGCCACGCCCCCGCGGCGGCCGCCCCAGGTGGTGATGTTGAAAAAAGACGACCCCAAGGCCAGCCCCTCCCCGGCCAGCGCCCCCGCGGTCGCCGCCCCCCCGGCCC
The DNA here is from genome assembly GCA_046340755.1 of Cyanobacteriota bacterium. Lineage (GTDB taxonomy): Bacteria > Cyanobacteriota > Cyanobacteriia > PCC-6307 > Cyanobiaceae > Cyanobium. The sequence goes on along the minus strand of JBKDSY010000214.1, from coordinate 56,870 downwards.
CCCGGGAGGTGGCCGCGGCGGCAGGCGCCCCCCCGGCCCCGGTGGCGCCTCCGGTCCCGGCCACGCCGAAGCCCGCCCCGCCGCTGGAGTCGGATGAGGAACGGTTCTCCCTCGGGGAGCTGGAGGGCTTTTCCATGGCCGATGTTCTGGGCCCCGCCCCCGGCGCCCGCCGGCGGGGCGACCAGCCCCAGGGGAGCCCCCGCCCCGCCGCGGCGGAGCGCTTGCCGGGGCGAACGGTGGACGAGTTCGACTTTGATGAAGAAGCCTTCCTCGCCGCCCTCGACGAAAACGAGCCGGTGGGCACCACCGGCGATCTGGTGCAGGGCCAGGTGATCGGGGTGGAAAGTGATGGGGTGTATGTCGACATCGGTGGCAAGGCCCCTGGCTTCATGCCCAAGCGGGAATGTGGCCTCGGTGTGATCACCAACCTCAAGGAACGCTTCCCCAAGGGGCTGCCCGTGGAGGTGCTCGTCACCCGGGAGCAGAACGCCGAAGGGATGGTCACCATCAGCGTGCGGGCCCTGGAACTGCGCAAGAGCTGGGACCAGGTGATGCGCCTCGCCAAGGAGGGCGCCGTGGTGCAGGTGAAGGTGAACGGCTTCAACCGTGGCGGCGTCACCTGCGATCTGGAGGGCCTGCGGGGCTTCATTCCCCGCTCCCAGCTGAGCGAAGGGGAGCAGCACGAGGCCTTGGTGGGCAAAACCATCGGCGTGGCTTTCCTGGAGGTGAATCCAGAAACCCGCAAGCTCGTGCTCTCGGAGAAGAAGGCCGCCACCCAGGCCCGCTTCAGCGAGATCGCGGTGGGTCAACTGGTGGAGGGCCAGGTGAATGCGGTGAAGCCCTATGGCTTCTTTGTGGATCTCGGGGGCGTCAGTGGCTTGCTCCACCACTCCTCCGTCACCGGCGCCGTGCTCCGGGATCTGCGGGAGGCCTTCCAGCCCGGAGACCGCCTGAAGGCCCTGGTGATGGAGGTGGACGGCCAGAGGGGCCGCATCGCCCTGAACACCGCCCTGTTGGAAAACCAGCCGGGTGAGTTGCTCATCGCCAAGGAGCAGGTGATGGCCGAGGCGAGCGAGCGGGCCGGCCGGGCCCGTTCCCTTCTGCAACAGCGGCTGGAGGCGGCCCAGGCCTCCCGGGCCCAGCAGGCTCCCGCCGCCGAAGCGGAGTCTGGGCCTTCTCCGCAACCCCCCTCCGACGGTTCGGGGGAACCATGACCGTCAGCGCCCCCGTGGCCGCCGGTCTCGGCGGCGCGGATTGGGAAGTCGATTTCTACTCCCGGCCCGTGCTCGAAGCGGATGGCCGCAAGCGCTGGGACCTGTTGATCTGTGCCACGCCCCCCGTGCCGCTGGGGCAGGGTGAGGGTAAGGGAGAGGGCCAGGGCTCCCCCTTCCGCTTTGAGAAGCGCTGCGCCGCCAGCTCCGTGAATTCCCAGTGGCTGCGTGAGGCCCTGGCGGAAGCGCTGGAGGCGGCCGCTGGCCAGGATCAACCCCGCCCCCGGCGGGTGCGCTGTTGGCGGGGGTCCATGCGGCCCATGGTGCAGCGGGCGGCGGAAGCCCTCGGCCTGGTGGTGGTGCCCAGCCGCCGCTGCTACAGCCTGATCGATTGGCTGCGGGAACGGGAGCGGGTGCTTTACCCGGCGGAAGAGGGGTACATGGCGGGCCCCCTGGCTCCCGCCCCCCAACCCCAGCGGCCGATCGCGGCCCCCTGGCCGGAGGTGGCGCGGGGCGACCGCTGGGGCTGGGCCACCCTGTCCGCCGAGGCCCTGCGGGAGGCGCCGGAATGGTCCATCGGCTTCGGGGGGTTGCTGCCGGTGCCCGAAGGGCTGAATCCCGGCACCGCCGTGCCCGGCCTGCGCCTCTTCAGTCGCCAGCGGGCCCTGGCCCTGGCGGGTTGGCTGACGGGCCTGGAGCCCGTGCGGCTTGAGGTGGATGAGGGGCAGTTGGTGCTGGAGGCGGGCCTCGACGACCGCTGGCGTCTCGCCACCCTCTCCCCCACCGAGGCCGCCGCCGCCCGGGAGGCCTTTGCCCGGGCCCGCCAGGAGGCCGCTGGCCTGCAGTTTCTTGCCGTGCAGACCGGGGAAGACGACACCCATTTCGAAGGGTTCTGGATGCTCCGCGACCTGCCCGATGGCTGAGGACGCACCCCCGCCCTTTGATCGCCCCGATGCCACGTTCAACACCCTGGAGGGGTGGACCTGGGTCGGCACCTACGGCGGCTGGTATCTCCAATGCGATCGGCTTGCCGCCTTTGAGCATGGGTTTTTCACCCGCCAGTGGCAGGGGCGGGAACCCGATGAGCTGGCCGCTTACATCAGCGCCGGCGTCAGCGTGCATCGGCCCCGGCAGATTCACAGTGCCCTGGTGCTCCCGGCCCACCAGGCGGAGGGGCCCCCCTGGCCCGAGGCGGATGGCCTCGTGAGCAGCGCTGGCGGCCAGAGTGTTTGGGTTTGCGGGGCCGATTGCACGCCAGTGCTCATCGCCGATCCCCGCAGCGGCCGGGTGGCCGCTTGCCACGCCGGCTGGCGGGGCGTGGTGGGGCGGATCCTGCCCCGGGCCATTGCCTTGTTGGAGGAGGCGGGCAGTCGCCGGGCCGACCTGTTGGTCGCCCTGGGGCCCGCGGTGAGTGGGGCGGCCTATCAGGTGGAGCGGGAGGTGAGCCAGCAGGTGGCGGAATCCCTCTTCCCGCCCCACGAAAGCCATCCCGGGGGCGCGGGGGCCCTGCGGGAGCTGGTGGCCTGTGGCGCCTTGGCGCCGGATCCCCGTTCCGATCGGGATCGCCTGGACATCCGGGCGGCCAGCCGTCGCCAGCTGGAACGGGACGGCATCCAGCCCGCCCACATCAGTGTTTGTCCGCTATGCACGGTGGCGGAGCCCCTGCTGTTCCATTCCTGGCGTCGCGATCAGGTGAAGGCGGTGCAATGGAGTGGCATCGTCTCCCAGGCCTGACAACAGGCGCAAGGGCAGGATCCTGGCGGCGGTGACTGGGCGAGCTTCCGAATTTTTGGCGGATTAGGACTGCCTTCCAGGCCATGAGTCTCGGCTGAGGAGGCAGAGGTCAGGGGGTGTTTTCGGCAGGCCATGAGCAAGGAACTCCCGGGCCTTTGCATCAGGCGCTGCAATTGAGGCACTTGCGGAATGCCCCTTTCTGTTGTGATAATGCAGATGTCGCATTTTTCCAAACATGCTCACGGGGACTGATCTCCTTGCCAAGGTCAAGGAGCTAGGGGACGTCAACAAATCCGACCTCGTTCGGGCTTGTGGCTATGTCTCCACCAAAAAGGATGGCAGTGAACGCCTCAACTTCACCGCCTTCTACGAGGCCCTCCTCAACGCCAAGGGGATGGACATCGGCTCCTCCTCCAAGGGGGGCAAAGCGGGCCGAAAGCTCAGCTTCAACACCAAGGTTCAGTTCAACGGCAATCTGATGGTGGGCAAGGCCTACACGGCCCTGCTGGATCTCAAGCCTGGCGACGAATTTGAGATCAAGCTAGGTCGCAAGCAGATTCGCCTGGTGCCCCTGGGAGGTGAGGAAGAGGAGGGGTGACCGTTAGGGCGGCGGCCACGGCCTCAGCCACCTTCACCCCATCAATCGCAGCGGAGAGAATGCCCCCGGCAAAACCCGCCCCCTCGCCGGCGGGATAGAGGCCCGGGGTGTTCTCACTCTGCATGGAGACCGCCTCACGGCGAATGCGCAGGGGCGATGACGTGCGGGTTTCCACCCCCGTCAGCAGGGCCCCAGCCAACAAATAGCCCGGTAACGATTTCGCAAACACCGGTAAGGCCTCCCGGATCGAGGCGAGCACGAAGTCGGGCAGGCAACCGTCCAGGGACGTCATTGCCACGCCGGGCAAATAGGAGCCCTGAACACTGGGTTCCGCACCGATCTCGCCCCCCTGCTTCGCTGTTGCGGGGAATGGGTGGGACCCTGGTCCCCGGGAGAGAAAATTCGCCAGGGTTTCGGCCGGGGCCTTGTAGGTTCCCCCCCCGGCCTGGAACGCCTGCCGTTCCCAGTGACGCTGGAAGGCCACCCCCGCCAAGGGATCGCCGGGCCAACGGCCCCAGGGCTCAAGATCCTGGCGGGTGATGTTCACCACCAACCCACTATTGGCGTTTCGCTCGCGGCGGGAGTGTTGGCTCATGCCATTGGTGGCCACACACCCCTCCTCGGAGGTGGCGGCCACCACCCACCCACCGGGACACATGCAGAAGCTGTAAACATCGCGGCCCGCGGTGGTGTGATGCACCAGCTTGTATTCCGCCGATCCCAGCGCCGGGTGGCCAGCCGACGGTCCCCAGCGGGCGCGGTCAATCAAGGCCTGGGGATGTTCAATCCGCAGGCCCACCGCGAAGGGCTTGCACTCCATGGCCACCCCGCTCTGTTCCAGCCAGCTGAAGGTGTCGCGGGCGCTGTGCCCCACTGCCAGCACCACCTGGCTGGCCTCCAGGCACTCGCCCGTCGCCAGGCGCACCCCCCGCACCCGCCGGCTGCCGTCTTCGGCGAGCATCAAGCCGTCGACCCTGGCGCCGAAGCGCACGTTTCCCCCGAGGGCCTCGATCCTGGCGCGTAGACCCCGCACCACCGTGGCCAGCCGAAAGGTGCCGATGTGGGGTCGATGCAGGGTGAGAATCTCGGGATTGGCCCCGGCGGCCACCAGCTCCTCCAACACCTTTCGCACGTAGGCCGGCGGTTCGCTGATCTGGCTGTATAACTTTCCATCCGAGAAGGTGCCCGCCCCTCCCTCGCCGAACTGGGCATTGGATTCCGGGTCAAACCCCCGCTCCCCCCGCCAGAACCCGAAGGTGTCGGCGGTGCGTTGCTTCACCGCTTGGCCCCGCTCCAGCAGCAACGGGCGACACCCCATCTGGGCCAGGACCAGGGCGGCGAAGTAGCCGCAAGGACCCGCGCCGATCACCAGGGGCCGCTCCGTCACCGCCTCCAGGGGCGGTGCAATCACGAACCGGTAGGTGTCATCCGGCGTGGGACGCAGTTGGGTGCCCTTGGCGAAACGGCGGCGGAGCCGGGCCTGGCTGGCCGCCGTGAGCTCCAGCTCAAGATCCAGGGCGTAAACCAGGGCGATGGCCTCCCGCTGCCGGGCATCCACGCTCCGCTTCACGATCCGGTGCGACCGCAGGGCCGAGGGGGGGAGCTGCAATTTCTTGCAGATGGCCCGCTCCAGGTCGTCCTGGGAATGCTCCAGGGGCATCCGCAGGGCAAACAGCCGCCAACGTTCCATCATCGGCGCCTCAGCGGCCCACCTCCGTCACCCCCGGGCGTACCCGTTGGCCCAGGGCCTCCATGGCCACTTGAAAGGCCTCCTCCAGCCGCCGCAGGGTTTCCGTGGATCCAGCCCCCGGGGTGGAGTGGATGCCCTTGAGCAGGCGGTAGGCCTCGCGCACCTCCGCCTCCCGGGCCTCACTATCGAGCCCCAGGGCGGCGAAGGCCCCCAGCTGGGCCAGGGAGGGAACGGCTGGGGCGGCGCCCCGCGGGGGCTGGCCGGCCGCCGGAACGGCCAGACGGGTCTGCAGGTAGGTGAGCTGGGCCGGGCTCATCACCTCCCCCAGGGCCCGCTTTTCCTGGAGCCACCCAAGGGCCGACTGGGCCGAGAGATTAAGGGGGTGCAGGGTGCGATCGGGGAGCCCGAGAAGGGGGCGCTCCACATGCAGGTAGTGGCTGGGATTCACCAGCCCCAGGCCCCGCCGCCGGCCGATGCGCACATTGGCTGTGCACCCCGGGGCGATGTCCAACACCTGAAACACGGGAACGGAGCCACTGCCCAGGAGTTCCAGCAGCAGTTCACCAGAGCCCACCGTCAGTTCCAGCGTGCCGTGGTGGGGGAGACCCCCCAGGGCAAACCCATTCACGCTCACCTCCAACAGGCCCGCGGCGGGCGCTTTGTCGATCCGTGTCACCCGGAGTCCGGAAGGCATGGATCCGATCCAGGACGGCAAGACATCCTTTTGACCATAGGCGCCTTGCCCGGGGGCTGACCGGCTTCGTTGCCTTCGCTCATGTTGAGCGCCTCAGGGCCCGGCGTTCCCTGCGTTCCCGGCGGTGCCCCTGCCGAGGCTCTGCTCGATCTCCGCGATCCGCAGCCGGGTGCTTAGCAGGGCGTCTGGGTTCAGGCTGATCGAGTCGATGCCCAGCTCCACCAGGAAGCGGGCAAAGTCTGGGTAGTCGCTGGGGGCCTGGCCGCAGATGCCGATCTTGCGGCCGTTGCGGTGGGCGCTCTCAATGGCCATGCGAATCAGGGCCTTGACCGCGGGATGGCGTTCATCAAACAGATCGGCCACCAGGGCGGAGTCACGATCGAGGCCCAGGGTGAGTTGGGTGAGGTCATTGGAGCCGATGGAAAAGCCATCAAACCGCTCGGCGAAGGCGTCGGCCGCCATCACATTGCTGGGCAGCTCACACATCACGTAAACCTGCAATCCCCCTTCCCCGCGCACCAACCCCTGCCGGGCCATCTCCGCCAACACCCGATCCGCCTCCTCCGGCGTGCGGCAGAAGGGCACCATGGGGATCACGTTCGTCAGCCCCATCCTGTCGCGCACTCGCCGCAGGGCCTGGCATTCCAGGGCGAAGGCTTCGCGGAAGGCCGGCGACACGTAGCGGGAGGCGCCCCGCCAGCCGATCATCGGATTTTCCTCCCGGGGTTCGAACGCCGCGCCCCCAAGCAGGCGCGCGTATTCATTGCTCTTGAAGTCGGAGAACCGCAGGATCACCGGCCGGGGGTAAAAGGCAGCGGCAATGCGCGCCATCCCTTGGCTGAGGAGATCCACGTAATACTCCCCAGGGGACGGGTAAGGCCTGGTGAGTTGGGCGATCTCCTCCCGTTCCTGGTCGCTGGCGATCCGTTCCGGCGCCAACAGGGCCAGGGGATGAACCTTGATCTGGTTGGCAATGATGAACTCCAAGCGGGCCAGCCCCACCCCATCGCAGGGGATGGCGGCCAGCTGAAAGGCCTCCTCTGGATTGCCCACGTTCATCAACACCTGGGTGCGGGTGGCGGGCAGGTTGTCGAGCTGCTGCTCCTGCACCTCGAAATCGAGCAGGCCGCGGTACACCTGGCCCTCGTCCCCCTCGCAACAACTCACGGTGATCGGCTCGCCGTCGTGGATGCGGCTGGTGGCGTCACCGGTGCCCACGATGGCCGTGATGCCCATTTCCCGCGCAATGATCGCCGCATGGCAGGTGCGCCCTCCCTGATCGGTCACCACGCCCTTGGCTTTCTTGAGGATGGGTTCCCAGTCGGGATCGGTGCGCCGGGTGATGAGCAGCTCGCCAGGCCGAAAACGGTCGATGTCCGACGGGTCCTGGATCACCCGGGCCAGGCCGGCGCTGACGGAACCTCCGATGGCCCGCCCCGTCACAATCGGCTCCCCGCCATCGGCCAGCAGGTGCCAACTGCGGAGCACGGCTCCACCCCGGCGGGATTGCACCGTTTCGGGTCGGGCCTGCAGGATGAACAGCTCCCCCGTGAGCCCATCCTTGGCCCACTCCAGGTCCATCGGGGTTGGGGTGCCCCGTTGTTGGCTGTAGTGGCGTTCGATCAGGCATGCCCAGCGGGCGAGGGTGAGGGCGTCGCCATCGTCGATGGCGAAACGCTGCCGCTCCGCCTCGGCCACGGTTTCGTTGCGCACGGCCGGGCCCTCTCCGGGCTCACCGTCGCCATACACCATGCGCAGGGCCTTGCTGCCCAGGCGGCGACTCAGGATCGGCGCAAAGCCCTGCTCCAGGGTGGGCTTGTGAATCAGCCATTCATCCGGGTTCACCGCCCCCTGCACCACGTTTTCCCCGAGGCCATAGGCGGCGGTGAGCAGCACCACATCCCGAAAGCCCGTTTCCGTATCCAGGGTGAACATGACCCCGGCGGCGGCCAGATCGGAGCGAACCATCCGCTGAACACCGATGGACAGGGCCACCTCGTCGTGGCGGAAGCCGTTGTGTTGCCGGTAGGAAATCGCCCGATCGGTGAACAGGGAGGCATAGCAGCGCCGGCAGGCCTCCAACAGGGCCGTTTCCCCTTCCACGTGCAGAAAGGTTTCCTGTTGGCCAGCGAAGCTCGCCTCGGGCAGGTCTTCCGCGGTGGCGCTGGAGCGCACCGCCACCGCGGGTGGCTGCCCCTGGGCTTCGGCCATGGCCCGGTAGGCCCCCACGATGGCGTCCACCAGGGCCTCCGGCAGGGTTGCGGCGAGCACCAGCTGCCGACAGGCGCGGCCGGCGGCCTGGAGCGCCTCCAGATCCGACCCATCCAGGCCGGAGAGCACCCGCTCCAGTTGGGGGGCCAGCCCATTGGCCTGCAGGAACTGGCGATAGGCCGTCGCGGTGGTGGCGAAACCGTTGGGCACCCGCACCCCCTGGGATTGGAGGGCACGGATCATTTCCCCCAGGGAGGCGTTTTTGCCCCCCACTTCGGGGATCGCCGCCAGACCCACCTCCCCCAGGGGGACCACGAGCCGCGACGTTGAGGCATGTTCCGGCACCAGGGTCTCCCTCGCTGTGTTCACTCTGACGGGAGAGCGGGCGGTCGCCCCATCGCTGTCACCCTCCGCCACGGGGGGCGGGTCTGGGCGCCTCAGTCGTTCGGGTCGCCCTTGGCCGGCGGGGTGGGCAGGAGTTGGGCCAACAGTCCACCCCCCAGCAACACCCCGCCCAGGGCGAGGGCCAGCCCTCGGTTTTGGGCGGCGGGACCCTCCATCCAGGCGGCGGCGCTCAGGAAAGCTCCCCCCAACAGCAGGGAGGGCACCAGCACGATTCCCTTGGCGACGCGGTTCAATCCCATCGCCCTAGGCCTCCCCGTCCCCATCGCCGCAGGGCAGGGGGGCGGCCAACCCCTCGGCCACCAGGGCTTCCCCCAGGTCGACACCGGTTTTCAACACCCGCACCCGCGCCACCAACAGCCCGTCATGCTCGCCCACGGGGCGCAGGTTGACCCGGGTGCCGCGGGCACCGTTCTGGCGCAACCAGAGGAGGGCCTGGGGGCGATCCGCCTCCCCCACCTCCACACAGGCCAACTCCACCAGATAGGCCCGGTTCTGGTCGCCCACCTGGAGCAGGGTCGGGCCCCGCACCCCGAAGATCTCCGCCGCCAGGGCTTCGGGCACGGCGATGGTGACCAGGCCCAGGGCCAAGGCCAGGGTGAGCAGGGCGGCGCCCAGGCGCCGCCACCACCAGGCCAGAACCGCAGCGGTGGAGGAGGTCAGAGTTTGGCGCCGCAACTGGGGCAGTAATGGTGCGCACTGGAGGTGGTGTCTCCGCAGGCCGCGCATTGGCGCACCGTGTCGATGGCCAGCTCTGGATGGGAGGGCAGCCCCACCATCTGGGCATTGCTGGCGCCGGGGGGCACCATCGGGTAGCAGTTTTCGTTGCGGCGCACCACCACGTCGACAAACACGGGACCCGGATGGGCCAGGGCCTCCGCCAGCTGGGGCCGCAGGCTCTCCCGATCGGTGATCTGGACGCCACGCACGCCGAACGACTCGGCCAGGGCTTTGAAATCTGGCATGCCGTTGGTCATTTCGGAGGCGGAATAGCGCTCGCTGTAGAAGCTTTCCTGCCACTGCCGCACCATCCCCTGCCAGCCATTGTTCAGCACCACCACCTTCACGGGCAGGTCGTATTGGCTGAGGGTGCCCAGTTCCTGGATGTTCATCAGGATGCTCGCATCACCGGCCACGCACACCACCAGGGCGTCGGGGTGGGCCACTTGGGTGCCCATGGCCGCCGGCAGGCCAAACCCCATGGTGCCCAGGCCGGCGCTGCTGATCCACCGTCGGGGACCGGTGGGGAGGAACTGGGCGGCCCACATCTGGTGTTGGCCGACGTCGGTGGTGATGTAGGCCTCGGGGGCCAGGTCCCGCAGGGCCACCACCACTTCCTGGGGGGCAATCTCACCCTCGGGAGCGGGAATCACCAGGGGGTAGTGCTGCTTCCACTGGGCGATGCGGGAGAGCCAGGCCGCCGTGCGTCCCTTGCCGGTGTCGTGGGGACAGAGGGCCAGCAGGCCCGTGAGGGCGGCCTTCACATCGGCAATGACCGGCACCTTGGGCAGGCGGTTCTTGCCCACCTCCGCCGCGTCGATGTCGATGTGAATCACCTGGGCCCGGGTGGCGAAGCTGTCGAGCCGACCCGTCACCCGGTCATCGAAGCGGGCCCCCACGGCGAGCAGGAGATCGCATTCGGTGACGGCGAAATTGGCATAGGCCGTGCCGTGCATGCCCAACATCCCCAGGGAGAGGGGATCCCGCTCATCGAAGGCACCCTTCCCCATCAAGGTGGTGGTGACGGGGATCTGGAAGCGGTGGGCCAGGGTCCGCACCGCCTCCTGGGCCCCACTGCTGATGGCGCCGCCTCCCACGTAGAGCAGGGGGCGGTGGGCTTGGCGGATCAGGGCGAGCGCCTCCTCCAGCCGGGTGACGTTTGGCTCCGGCGTGGGCTGGAAGCCGGCGGGGATGGCGGTGCCCGGTTCCACGGGCACGTAGTCGAACTCCTCGGCGCCCACATCCTTGGGCACATCAATCAACACCGGGCCGGGCCGTCCCGAGGCGGCGATGAGGAAGGCCTCCGCCACGATGCGACCGATCTGGGAGGGATCCCGCACCACCCAGGAGTGTTTGACGATGGGCAGGGTGATGCCGAAGATGTCAATCTCCTGGAAGGCGTCGGTGCCAATGGCGGCCCGGGGCACCTGGCCGGTCACCACCACCAGGGGCACGGAATCCATGTAGGCCGTGGCAATGCCGGTGACCAGGTTGGTGGCCCCGGGGCCGGAGGTGCCGAAACACACACCCACCTGTCCCGTGGAGCGGGCATAGGCATCGGCCGCATGGGCCCCGCCCTGCTCGTGCCGAACGAGAATGTGCTTCAGCCAGCCCTGGGCTTCCGCCTTGTGGAGGGCGTCGTAGATGGGAAGGATGGCCCCACCGGGATAGCCGAAGATGTGCCGCACCCCGTGGCGATGGAGGGCATCCATCAACGCCATCCCCCCACTGACACGCCGGGGCCGCTGCTCCCCGTTCGGGCGGGTCTCCAGGGAGACAACGCTGTTCACGGTGGGTTGGGCTGCACCTTTGTTGGGGGGGGTTGGGGTCAGGGTCACAGCGAGCCGGCGCAAGGATGTGGATGGACACCGCCACGAGCCTCGCGGGGGTGTCACCAAGACGTTCTTACATTAAAAGGCCCGCGCCAGGTTGTCTGCTGCCGACGCCGATCAGCCGCCATGGCGCGTAACACGGCGGCTGGATCCAACCAACGATCCTGATAGCGCAAGCCCCAGTGGAGGTGGGGGCCGGTGGTGCTGCCACTGAGTCCCACGTGACCAATGGTCTGTCCCGTGCGCAGGGGCTGTCCCACCCGAAGCAGCACCGATCCACTGCGGTAGGTGGTGCCCTCCACCTGCCCCCCCAGGTGGCAATACAGGTGCTCGTAGGGTCCGGAGCGGATCAGGAGCCCGTTCCCGCAGCCGGAATCCCGCAGAACCTCCACCAGGATTCCCCCCCACCAGTTGCGCACCGGGGAGCCGAGGGGCGCGGCGATGTCCAGGCCCTCGTGGGGCCGCAGTCCCCCGGAGAGGGGGTGGACCCTCCAGCCAAAAGGGCTGGTGAATCCCATGAAGCTGGCCACCGGAAAGCTGCCCCGTCCCCAGGTGGCGGCCAGGTTGGCGGGGGCGGGCTGGGGGGCTTGGATCGCAGCGAGCATGCCCACGGCCAGGACCGGCAGCCAGCGGCGAGCAGACCGGGCGCGACGCCGATCAGAGCAGGCCAATGGCATGCAACGGCCCCTTGCCACTGAGCAGCTCGATCAGAAAGGCCGAGAACCCCAACATGGCCAGACGGCCGTTCCACACCTCGGAGCTGTTGTTCCAACCCCAGGCCCATTTGTCCTGGGGATAGAGCTTCACCTTCTTGGGCAGTTGGGCCGCCTGATCCAGGTTGACCTCCGGGCCCGCCAGGGCCTCCTGCACCAGATCGGCCAACCCGCCGATGAAGATTGGGTCGGTGTTGAGGGCGGGAACCCGCAGGAAGTTGGCGATGCCGGAGTCGTGGGCAATTTCCGCGTATTCCAGGTCGATCTCTTCCAGGGTTTCGATGTGCTCGCTCACGAAGCTGATGGGCACCACCACCAGATCCCGCACCCCTTGTTCCCCCAGCTGCTTGAGGGCATCCTCCGTGTAGGGCTTCAGCCATTCCACCGGCCCCACCCGGCTTTGGTAGGCCAGGGTGTGGGGGTTGTCGTGGCCCAGCTCCCGCCGTAAACCCTCCATGATCAGCTGGGTGCAGGCCTCGATCTCCCGTTGATAGGGATCGCCGGCCTCCTCCACGTAGCTCTTGGGCACCCCATGGGCGCTGAAGAACACATGGGCGTTGGCCGGCACCTCCGCCTCCTGGATCTTCTGGCGGATCAGGCCCACCATGGCCTGGATGTAACCGGGATGGTCATACCAGCTGCGGATGCAGCGGATGGGCAACTGGCCGAACTGGGGATCGGCCTGCCGCAGCCGTTGCAGTTCCCGGAAACTGGAGCCGCTGGTGCTGATGGAAAACTGGGGGTAGAGGGGCAACACCACCACCTCGTCGATGGCATCGGCCTTGATGTCGGCCACGGCCGACTCCGTGAAGGGATGCCAGTAGCGCATGGCCACATAGCTGGTGGCCTCGATGTTGCGTTGCCGCAGCAGGCTTTGCAGCGCCCGGGCCTGGTGCTCGGTGATCCGTCGCAAGGGGGATCCGCCACCGATGGAGCGGTAGGCATCCTGGGATTTGCCGCTGCGCAGGGTGCTCACCAGCCAGGCCAGGGGCCGCTGCAGGGCGGGGATGGGCAGGCGGATGATTTCCGGATCGGAAAACAAGTTATACAAAAAGGGGGCGACGTCCTGGATGCGTTCAGGACCACCAAGGTTCAGCAGCAACACGCCGACCTTTGCCATGCCCTCCCCCGTGACAGCTCCAGAGCGTAATGCCAGCGCGCCGGAGATGGGGTGCGGCGGCTGGCCAGCCAGGGGCTTTCCCGTTACGGTCTCACCGATTTGCCCAGGATGACGGCGGGGCCATGGCTGCTCCCAGTGTGAAGGAGGCCGTGCAACGGGCCAACCAGATGCTCGCCAGCTCAGGCACCTCCTGGCGGCTGGAGGTGCGGGGCCAGCGGCTGGGCTTGCGGGGCCGCCTGCCCGCCCGCCAGGAGGGGGCCCCCGCCGCCATCCAGCGCCTCAGCCTGGGGCTGGAGGCGAGCGAGGCCTCCCTGCCGGAGGCCTTTGCCCGGCTGCAGACCGTGCGGGATCAGCTGGCCGGGGGCACCTTTTCTTGGGACGACTGGGGCCGGTCCCCCTCCCTGGCGCCGTCCCCCCCACGGCTCAGCGGCGGCCCTTCCCCCGGGGAGGCCGATCGGGCGGCCCCGCCCACGGCGCTGGAGGCGGCGGTGGCGTCGTTCGCGCGGGCCTTCCAGCGGGATCCCCGTCGCCGGCGCTCCCCCGCCGGGTCTCGCAGCACCTGGAGGGCGGCCTACCAGCCCTATCTGAGGCGCCTCCTGGCCCTGGGGGGGGCAGCAGGTGGTGGCCTCAACAGGGAGCTTCTGGTGGCGGTCTTGGAGAGCTATCCGGTGGCCAGCCGCAGCCGGCAGCAATGCGCCGTGGTGTTGGCCGCCCTGGCCAACCACCATGGCCTGCCCCTGCCGGACGACTGGCGGGAGTTGGGCAGCGGCTACGGGCTCCATGCCGCCCGCTTCCGGCCCCTGCCGAGCGATCCGCAGATTCTGCGCTTGGTGGAACAGATCCCCAACCCCCGCTGGCGCCTGGTGTATGGGCTGATGGCCACCTACGGGTTGCGCAACCACGAGGTGTTTTTCTGCGATTTCTCCGCCCTGGCCCCAGGGGGCGACCGGGTGTTGCGGGTGTTGCCCACCACCAAGACGGGCGAGCATCAGGTGTGGCCCTTTCAGCCGGAATGGGTCGACCACTTCGCCCTCGACCAGCTGGCCCGCGATTCCGATGGCCTTCCCCCGGTGGATCGGGATCTGCGCCGCACCTCCCTGCAGCGGGTCGGGCAGCGGGTGTCGGAGCAGTTCCGCCGCTACGAGTTGCCCCTCACCCCCTACGACCTCCGCCACGCCTGGGCCGTGCGCACCATTCACATCGGGTTGCCCGACACCGTGGCGGCCCGCATGATGGGCCACTCCGTGGCGATTCACACCCGCACCTACCACCACTGGATCACCCGCCGGGATCAGCAACAGGCGGTGGATGCGGCCCTGGCGCGCCGGCAGGCGAGTTGAGGGTCGGGGCAGAGTGGGAACCCCTTGGGGGTTTGGTGGCCATGGTGAATCCAGTGGAGCAGGGCCAGGGGGATCACCCCCTGGATGCGGCCGCCGCCGAGCTGGGGCCGGGGGGCATGACGGCGCCGGAGGGGGATGGGGAGGCCTATCAGCGGCGCATGGAGCGGCGGCGCCAGGTGCAGAAGCAGCGCCTGGAGGCCCGCCAGCTGGAGAAGGGCCTGGTGTTGGTGTTCACCGGGGAGGGAAAGGGCAAGACCACCGCGGCCCTCGGGCTGGTGTTGCGCATGCTGGGCCATGGGGAGCGGGTGACGGTGATTCAGTTCATCAAGGGCGGCTGGCAACCGGGGGAGGTGGCGGCCCTGCAACGGTTCGGGGATGACCTGCATTTCCAGGCCCTGGGCGAGGGGTTCACCTGGGAAACCCAGGATCGGGAACGGGACCGGCAGGCCGTGGCCCAGGCCTGGCTGGAGGCCCTGAAGCACCTGGAGGATCCGGAGCGCAAGTTGGTGGTGCTCGATGAGGTCAACGTTGCCCTGAAACTGGGGTATCTCTCCCTCGACGAGCTGTTGCCGGGTCTCCGCCGCCGCCCACCTCTCACCCACGTCGCCCTGACGGGGCGCGGGGCCCCGGGGCCGCTGATCGAGGCCGCCGACCTGGTGACGGAGATGCGGATGGTGCGCCATCCTTTCCGGGAGCAGGGGGTGCGGGCCCAACTGGGCATTGAGTATTAGTCGGTTTCCCCGCGGGTGCGGCCAGCAGCGCGGGGGAGGCCCACGGGGGGCTTGCTACTGTTCGGCGGGTTTGTTCCCGTTCGGATACCGGAAATGACTCCCTATCGGCGTGTGTTGCTCAAGCTCAGCGGCGAGGCGCTGATGGGGAATCAGGGTTACGGCATCGACCCAGCCATTGTCCAGTCGATCGCCACGGATGTGGCCGCGGTGGTGGCGTCAGGAACCCAATTGGCGATTGTGGTGGGCGGGGGAAATATTTTCCGCGGACTCAAGGGCTCCGCCGCCGGCATGGATCGGGCGACGGCGGATTATGTGGGCATGTTGGCCACGGTGATGAATGCGATCACCCTGCAGGATGGCCTGGAGCGCTCGGGGGTGGCCACCCGGGTTCAAAGTGCCATCTCCATGCAGGAAGTGGCCGAGCCCTATATCCGTCGCCGTGCGATCCGCCACCTGGAAAAGGGACGGGTGGTGATCTTTGCCGCAGGCTGTGGCAATCCGTTCTTCACAACAGACACCACGGCAGCATTAAGGGCAGCGGAAATCAATGCAGATGTTGTTTTCAAGGCGACAAAGGTTGATGGTGTTTACGATAAAGATCCCGCCCTCCATCCCGATGCGGTTCGCTACGACTCCCTCACCTTCATGGATGTGCTCAGTGGGGAGCTGGAAGTGATGGATGGAACGGCGATTGCCCTCTGCAAGGACAACTCCATCCCGATCGTGGTGTTTGACCTGTTTGGCCGCGGCAACATCAGTCGCGCCGTTGGTGGGGAGCCGGTGGGCACTCGCATTGTCTCCTCCCTCTGATTCCTTGCCTTGATCGTCAGCGTCGATCCCGTTCTCCGTTCACAGCCTGTTATGGATTTGGAAGCCAGCATGCGCAAATCGGTGGAAGCCACCCAGCGCACGTTCAACACCATTCGCACCGGGAGGGCCAACCCCACCCTCCTCGACAAAGTTGTGGTGGAATACTACGGAGCGGAAACTCCCTTGAAGTCACTGGCGACGCTATCCACCCCCGACTCCCAAACCATTCAGATCCAGCCCTTTGACGCTGGCTCAATCGCCCTGATTGAAAAAGCGATCGCCATGAGTGATTTGGGCCTGACCCCAAATAACGATGGCCGGATGATTCGCATCAACATCCCGCCCCTCACCGAGGATCGTCGCAAAGAGCTGTGCAAGTTGGCGGCAAAGTATGCGGAAGAGGGAAAAGTGTCTCTGAGAAATCTGCGCCGCGAAGCCATCGACAAAGTGAAAAAGCAAGTCAAGGATGGCGACTTGTCAGAGGATCAGTCCCATGATGAGCAAGACAAGATTCAGAAAGTTACCGATCGCTTCATTCTTGAATTAGAGAAGCATCTGGCCGACAAGGAAGCTGAAATTCTCAAGGTCTGACCCTCCCCCGCCCCTGCGCTGATGCGTGCCCCCCAGGCTTGCCCCACCGACACGATCATCATCGGCGCGGGCCCCGCGGGCTGTGCCGCCGCCTTCCACCTGGCCACCCGGGGCCGCCAGGTGGTGCTTCTGGAGCGTGACCAGCCCGGCCGCGGCAAGGCCTGTGGGGGGGGAATGGCGGCCTCCGTGCAGCGCTGGTTTCCCTTTGACCTGCTTCCAGTGGTGGAGCAGGTCATTCGGGAGGTCCGCTTCACCTGGGCCCTGGGGGACCCGGTGCGGGCCACCCTGCCGGGGGAGGCCCCCTTCTGGATCGTGCGCCGCTCCGTGTTGGATGGCTTCCTGGCGGAGCGGGCCGCCGAGGCCGGCGCCGATCTCCGCCATGGCACCGCCGCGACGGCCGTGGAGCGCCAAGGGGAGCTCTGGCGGGTGGTGGATCAGCGGGGGGAGAGCCTCTTCGCCCGCAGCCTGCTCATTGCCGATGGCTCGGGGTCAACCCTGGCCAGTGGCCTCGGGTTGGGCCCCGCCCGCCCCCGCTTCGCCTCCACCCTCTCCCTGGAGGTGGAGGGGCCGCTGTTGGAGCCAGGGGTGGCGGCCTTTGACTTCGGCCTGGTGCCCCAGGGGTTCTGCTGGTCGTTCCCCCGCCGCGGGGGCACCAGCATTGGGGTGGGCACCTTCATCGGCCAGGACGACCTCAACGGCGACGCCGTGCTCCGCCGTCTGTTGCCCTTCCTGGGGCTCCCGCCGGATGCCGGCCAGCGCCAGGCCGTTCGCCTGCGGATCTGGGATGGTCACCATCCCCTTGATGGCCCGGGAGTGCTGGTGGCCGGGGATGCGGCGTCGCTCTGCGACCCGTTTCTGGCGGAGGGCCTGCGGCCGGCGCTGATGAGCGGCTGTCAGGCGGCCTCAGCCCTGGAGGCCTGGTTGGGCGGTGACCCCCAGGCTCTGAAACGCTATACCGCCATCATGCGCCGCGATTGGGGCGAGTCGATGGCCTGGGGCAAGCGCATTGCCCAGGTGTTCTATCGCTTTCCCAAGGTGGGCTACCAGCTGGGGATCAAGCGCCCCACCGCCCCCCAACGCATCGCCCAGATTCTCTCGGGAGAGATGGGCTATGGAGACATTGCCCAACGGGTGATCAAGCGGTTGCTGTTTCAGAGGGGATGACCCCCCTGGCCCCGGTCGCACCCCTTGAGGTCGCGCAGCCGCTGGTCGATGGAGCCGAGCAGTTCAATCGCAAACATGGGGGATTCCTGCACGGCGAAGAGAAACTTCTCTTTGTTCATCACCAGCAGCTGGCAATCCGTCAGGGCGACGGCGTTGCCGAACCGGCGATGCTCGGGGGTCACCAGGGCTCCGGCTCCGAACACATCGCCGGCCTGAATGCGTTCGTGACCGCCGTCTCCGTTCCAGCTCAACTCCACGGTGCCCTCCAGGAGGCCAAACATGCAGTCGCCCGGTTCACCGGCGCGGAACACCACGCTGCCGGCGGGCACCTCGATCACCTCTCCCGAGCTGGCAAGGGCCCGCATGGTATCCAGTGCATTCACTGTTGTTGATCCCCGTCAATGGGCGTCAATGTAAATCTGGGTCCGGGGCGAAAGGTTAACAACCGATGAACGCTTTCCCCTGGCCGAACTGGGGCGCGAAGCCCTCAACGGCGCACGGAAAGAGCCGCCCCCAGGCCGCCCCGCACATCGTCCGGCGCCAGTCGGCCGTCCTTGTCGGTGTCGAGGGCATCAAACACCGCATCACTGCCAAGCCATTCCTCCCGGGTGATGCAGCCATCACCATCGAGGTCATTGAGGAGGAAGATTTCATGCACCGCATGGGTGAAGGCCGCCTTTCCCTCGATGGAGGCCAGACGGTGGGCCAGTTGAACCTCCAGGGCTTCAATCGCTTTGGAGAAGCCGCGGATCCCCTCGTCCAGCTTTTCACTGGCCATGCGATCCTCCGCCATCATCGCGCTGAAGAGGGTTTGGTCCACATGGATTTTCTCCTGGGTGGGCCCAGGGGCATCTGGATTGAGCTTGCGCTGCAGGGGGCCCTGCTGGCTGCGCAATTGCTCCATCAGGGCGGGTGAAATGGTGAGCAAATCACAGCCCGCCAGTTCGATGATTTCATCGATGTTGCGGAAACTGGCGCCCATCACCTCGGTGTGATAGCCATAGGTTTTGAAATAGTTATAGATTTTGCTCACGGAGATCACCCCTGGATCCTCGGGCCCGGGATAACTGTCGCGGCCCGTGGAGGCCTTATACCAATCCAGGATGCGACCCACGAAGGGGGAGATCAGGGTGACGCCGGCCTCCGCGCAGGCCACGGCCTGGGCAAAGCCGAAGAGCAGGGTCAGATTGCAGTGGATGCCCTCCTGCTCCAGCCGTTCCGCCGCCCGGATGCCCTCCCAGGTGGAGGCCACCTTGATCAGCACCCTCTCCCGGCCCACGCCGGCCTGCTCATAGAGGCCAATCAACTTGCGGGCTTTTTGGATGGTGGCTTCCGTGTCGTAACTGAGGCGGGCATCCACTTCGGTGGAGACCCGGCCGGGAACGATGTGAAGGATTTCCTTGCCAAAGGTGACACTGATCTCATCAAGGGCCTCGGCCACCACGTCCTCCACCGGAGCGCTTTCGCCCAACAGGGCCCGGGATTCCGCCAGGGTTCGATCGATCAGATTCTGATACGTGGGAATCTGGGCGGCGGCCAGGATCAGGGAGGGATTGGTGGTGGCGTCTCGGGGGGTGAATTGGCGGATGGCCTCGATGTCGCCCGTGTCGGCGACCACCACGGTCATCGTGGCCAATTGCTCAAGCAGGTTGGTCATGCGGGCGTCCGTCCCTGACAGGTCCACCACTCACGGTAACCATCCCGACCGGCTGCACCAAGGGCGGTGGAGCGCCTTGAGGGAATCCATACATGGCCCCGGGCCTCAGGTGCGGCTCCGGGCGGATTGGGGTTTGGGGTTGAGGCGATCGGGCCGGGTGGGAGGCACCTTCTCCAACACCAACAGGGCCTCCACGATCTGCCGGGCCACGGGCAAGGCCACGGTGGAGCCGTAGGCGTTGCCCCCCTGGGGTTCATCCATCACCACCAACACCACGTAGCGGGGCTGTTCCACCGGCAGGATGGCCACAAAACTGGTGATGCGCGCTCCGGGGATGTACACCCCATTGTGAGCTTTCTGGGCGGTGCCCGTTTTGCCTCCGATGCGATAGCCCGGGATGCTGATGCCCTTACCGGTGCCTTTCTGCACCACCGATTCCATCCAATCCACCACCTGCCGTGTCACCTTGGGATCGAGCAACTGCACACCCGTTTGGGTGGGAGTGGTGGCGAGCCCATCGCCGGAGCGCAGGCCGCGGGTGATGTGGGGGCTCACCAGGCGGCCGCCGTTGGCGAGCATGGCGTGCAGCTGCACCAGTTTGAGAGGGGTCAGGGAGAAGCCCTGGCCGAAGGCCGCGGTGGCGGGTTCGATCGCCCCGGCGGTGAACTCCTGCTTGGATTTGAGCTGGCCTGCCACCGCACCCGGCAGATCGGTGTCGGGCACGTCGTTGATGCCGAGCCGGTTGAGCCAGCCCCAGAAGGTGTCGCGCTTCAGGTGACCCATGGCGGCCACCATGCCCACGTTGCTGGAAACCTGCAGAACCGTGGGGAAGTCGATCACCCCATGGGCGCTGCGGTCGGCGTTGAAGATGGGCCAACCGCCAATGCTCAGTTGGCCCACGTCGTTCACGGTTCCCTTGGGATCAATGGCCTTTTCCTGCAGGGCGATGGCCAGGTTGATGGGTTTGAAGGTCGATCCGGGTTCATAGAGATCCTGCACCGACCATTCCCTGAAAAACCCCGGGTTGTAGTCCCAATACCGATTCGGGTCGTAGGTGGGGGCGGAGGCCAGGGCGAGCAACTCCCCGGTTTGGGCATCCATCACCAGGGCCACTCCCTTCTTGGCGTTCCACTGCTTCATCTGCTTGGCCACGGCCTGTTGGGCGACCAATTGCAGACGGGAATCCAGGGTGAGCTGAAGGCGCAGGTCGTCGCCATAGAGGGACCCGGGTTGCAACCCATCGGGCAGCGGTGTGCCGTCACCGCCCCGCCGCATGCGGAACACGGTTTCCTGGCGTTTTAGATCGTCATCCCGGCTTTGTTCCAGGCCGGCCTGGGGATTTCGCTCCAGGTTGAGAAAGCCCACCACATTGGAAAACAGAGACCCCTGGGGATAGACCCGCTGCGGATAGGCCTCCAGATCCAGGCCACTGATCTCCAGCCGCTTGATTTTGGAGGCGGTTTCCGGATCCAGGTTCATGGCCAGCTTCACCCCGCTCTGGCGGCCCTCCAGGGCCCCCAGCAGTTCCGACTTGGGTCGCACCAACACCTGGGCCAATTTGGCGGCCACCTCGTCGGGACGGCGCCGGGTGTTGGGTTCATCACCCAGGAAGCTGAAATAACGGGGATGGGCCCAGAGGGTGAAGCGCTCTTCATCGATCGCCACCAAACGCCCCACCCGATCCACGATCGTGCGGCGGGTGCCGAGGGGCTTGACGGATTGGGTCTGGATCTGGCGGGCCTTGGTTTGGAGCGCGTCGCCCTGGAGCACCTGCAGCCACACCAACCGCATGGCCAGACCCCCAAGGGCCAGGCACAGCAGGCTGAACACCCACACCAGACGGATGGAGGGCAGGGGCTGGGACGGGGGGACCCGTTTCCCGTGGCCCCGCGGTCGGCCTTCCCCACTGCCCACCTTCCGTTCGGAACGTCCCGGGCGACCGGGGGGGTGTCGGCGGGTGGTGGGTTGTGCCATCAATAGCCAGCTGGGAGGGAAGGCATCACCTGGGACTGGGACTGGCGCACCTGGGCCAGTCCCGTGAGCAGGGGGAGAACCGGTTTGGCCGCGGCCTGGGCCGTGGGCTGGGGCAGATGAATCAGATTTTCACTGTTGGTGGGAAGCAACTGGCCCGGCCGACCCATGGCACCGATGTGATGTTGCTCCAACACAGCCGCCGATTCGTGCAGGCGATGCTCCAGCACCTTGGCAGCCTCCAGCTGGGCATAGCTTTTGGCCCATTGATTCTGCCAGTGCAGCGCCAGGGCGCTCAACCCCACCAAGGAGGCCCCCAGGCCGATCAGGGCCCCGGTGGACACCCGGTGCAGGCTGGCCAGGAGGGGCGATTGGCGCTCCACCCGGCGCCCGCTCATGGAGCCTTGAATCAACCGCAGGGAGCGCTCCGCAAGCTGCGGCGTCGCCATCCTGGCGGTCCGCCGGCTCGGGGAGCGCTGGGCGTGGGGGGACACGACCGAGAGCGGGGATGGGGTGGAAGGCGAGGCGACCAAGGGAGGGGCCCGAAAGCTGTGCAAGTGAACCATCCCGCGGCCCTCTCAGCAAGGACCGGTCGTCAGTTGGCGAGCAACACCAGATTGAAAAAGGTGAGGCCGTTCCAAAAGGCGTGCAGGCACACCGAGGCGGCCAGCCGGCCCGTTTGCCAGCGCAACAGGCCCAGCCCCACCCCCAGAACGGTCAGGGGCACCAGTTCCCCGAGGCTGAGATGGGCGATTGCAAACAAAAGGGCGCTGATCACCACCGCCCAGCCTGCCCCCAGGGGGCGGGCCAACACGGGCAGGAGCACCCCGCGAAACAGGGTTTCCTCAAACAAGGGGGCAAGCACCACGGCCGTGAAGGCCAACACCACCAGCGCCCACCCATCCGAACTGCCGAGCACCATCTCCAGGAGTGGATTGCTGCCGCCGGGGTCGGACCACACCAGCTGCAACAGCCAGGAGGCCAGGGCCACCATGGGAAGCACCATCAACACCATGCGCAGGGCCGGCTGGGCCGCCGCCCCCGGGGGCCGCCAACCCCACTGCAGCCATCCCCCCTGGGGTGGCAGGGGGCCCCGGGGGAGCAACAGGGTCAGGAGCCCCAGGGGGGCCACCATCAGGGTGAGGTAGGAGGCCAGCACCTCCACCCCCTGGCGCGTGGAGGGGGGCAGGGGCCAGCCGGCCAGCCACTGGCTCAGGCTCTGCTGGGTGAGGGTTGGAAGGAGCACCTCCCCCGCCAACACGAAACCTCCCGCGATCACCAGGGTGGCATCCACCACGGAGAGGGGGGGGCCGATCAAGGGAGGCGGTGCGGGGAGGCGTCCCCGCCAGAGCAGCCACAACTGCCGGCTCAGGAGGGCCGCCCCCGTGAGCAGAAGCAGGCCGGGCACCAGGGTGAGCCCCACCAGGCGCAGGGCCAGCCAGGGGCCCTCCCGGCGGGCCGGGCAGAGGGGGGAGGGGCCGGCGGCCAGCTGTTCGCAGCCCAACTGGGCCACCAGGCTTCCCTCTCCCCAGGGGGCCAGGAGGGCCTGTTGCTTCTCCGGGGGCACGATGGCGCCGCGCTCCAGGGCCATCAGCAGGGGCCGGCGCTCCTGGTTCACCAGGGGGGCGAGGTCCGCCAGGGTGCCAGGGGCGGAGGCGGGCGGGGTGGGGCCCTGGCTCCGCTGGAGCAGGGTGAATTCCAACCGCTGCACCACCGGGGGCGGCGAGGAGCGATCCTGCAGCCGCTTTTCCAGGGCGTCCATCAGGGAGCCTCGGGGGTCCTCCCCCACCAGGAGGGGCCGTAGGGAGGGGGGAAGGGCCTCGGCCGCCAGAACGGAGAGCTCCATCTGCCGCAGGTCGAGGGCATCGACCACGGAGGGGCGGTTGAGGCTGTCGCGCAGGCCGCTGATCCAGATCAACCCACTCAGGCTGAGGGCCAACAGGGCGAGGAGGGCCTTCCACCCCCGCTGCCCGTCTCCAGGGGAGGCCCCGCCCGGGGGAGGGGACTGGATCGGTGGGGGTGGGGGAGCCGGAGCGGGCAAGCGGTGGGGGTGGGACGGGATGGGATGGATTCTCGTCCCATACAGTTGCCCTCGTTGACCTCTCTTGGCCGTGCCCCTTCGCCTCGTGCTCGTGCGTCATGGCCTGAGCACCTTCAACTTGGAGCACAGAATTCAGGGGCGCGACGATCTCTCCACCCTCGCGCCCGAAGGTCGCGACCAGGCCCGTCTCACGGGGTTGGCCCTGGGCGATGTGCCGTTCTCCGCGGTGTACGCCTCTCCCTTGAGTCGGGCCAGGGAAACGGCCGAGCTCGTGGTCGCGGCCGGTGGCTCCGCCCTCCAGGCGCACCTGGACGAGGATCTGCTGGAGGTCGACCTGGCCCCCTGGAGTGGCCTGACGCGCCAGGAGGTGAAGGAGCGTTTCCCCGAGCAGGCCCGCACCTGGCAGGTGGCGCCGGACACCCTGGAATTGGCGCGGGCCGATGGCACCACCTTCCTACCCCTGCCCGAGCTGATGGTCCAGGCCGACCGCTTTCTGGAGCGCCTCCTGGAGACCCATCGCCCGGCCCTCGCCTCCAACCAGGTGGAGGGGGTGTTGGTGGTGGCCCACAACGCCATCCTGCGGGCCCTCATCCTGCGGTTGCTGGGCCTGGAGGCCCAGGGCTTCCGGCGGCTGCGCATGGACAACGCCGCCATCTCGGTGCTCAACCTGAGTGGGGATGGGGGGGGCAACCCGGTGGTGCAGCTGGAATCCCTCAACAATTCCACCCATCTCGGGGCAGCCCTGCCCCCCAACAAGGGGCCGCGGCTGCTGCTGGTGCGCCACGGGGAAACCGATTGGAACCGGGAAGGGCGCTTTCAAGGCCAGATCGACATCCCCCTCAATGCCCGGGGCCTCAGCCAGGCCAAGGCCGCCCAGGGCTTCCTCGCCGAGGTCCCCATCCACCGGGCCTACACCAGCACCATGGCCCGGCCCCGCCAAACCGCGGAGGTGATTCTGGAAGAGCACCCGGGCGTTCCCCTCACCAGCGCCAGCGGGCTGGTGGAGATCGGCCACGGCCTCTGGGAGGGGTGTTTGGAGGAGGAGATCGCCGCCTCCTGGCCCGAGTTGCTGGCGGATTGGAAGCGGTTGCCCCACACCGTGCGGATGCCCGAGGGCGAAACCCTGCAGGAGGTGTGGGACCGGTCCCTGGCGTCCTGGCAGGCGATCGTCCGCGGCCTGGCCCTGGAGGAAACGGCCCTGGTGGTGGCCCATGACGCGGTCAACAAAACCATCCTCTGCGCCCTGCTCGGGCTCTCCCCCGCGGACATCTGGATGGTGAAGCAGGGCAACGGCGGCGTCAGCGTGGTCGATTACCCCCAGGGGCCGGGGGGGCCGCCGGTGGTGAGTTGTCTCAACCTCACCGGCCACCTGGGAGGTGTGTTGGATCGCACGGCCGCGGGCGCCCTCTGACCGCCCCCTTGATGGCTTCCACCCTGCTTCTGCGCCAGGTTCAGCTGCTTGAGGGGCCGGGCCGGCCGCCCAAGCGGCGGGACGTGTGGCTGGAGGGCGGGCGGTTGATCGGCTGGGGTGACGCCCCCCCCGCAACGGCTGCCCCGACGCGGGACCTGGACGGGAGCCGCTGGTGGCTCGCCCCGCCCCTGGTGGATCCCCACAGCGTTCTGGAGGATCCCTGGCTGGGCCGTTCCGAGACCCTGGAGAGCCTGGCCAGGGCGGCGGCCGCCGGGGGCTACGGCACGGTGGCCCTGCTGCCCTGGGCGAAGTCTTGGCGGGATCGGCCGGAGCGGCTGCGGCTGAGCTGGGAGGAGCCCCTGCGCCTGGGGCTCTGGGGCAGCTTCAGCCTGGAGGGCGCCGACGGCGACCTGGCGCTGCATGCGGAACAGCTGGCCGCCGGTGCCCTGGGCGTGGCTGGCAACGACCAGCTGCCACCCCTGGTGCTCCTGGAGCGGGGGCTGCGGCTCGGGGAGATGGGACGCCACCCGGTGCTTCTCGCCCCGCGGGATCCCTCCCTGGGCCAGGAGGGATTTCTGCGCGAGCGGGTGGAGGCCTTGCGGGCCGGTTGGCCAACGGATCCCCCCCTCAGTGAAACCCTGCCCCTGCAGACCCTGCTCTCTTTGGGCGCGGCCCATCCGGAGGTGAGTCTGCGGTTGATGAATCTCTCCACCGCCGAGGCGGTCAACCTGTTGCGGGCCCATCCGGATCCGCCGCTCGCCAGCGTCAGCTGGTGGCATCTCCTGGCGGACAGCGGTCGGCTGGATCCGGTGGAGGAAGGTTGGCGGGTGCGGCCTTCCCTCGGGGGGCCCGGGGACCGGCAGGCCCTGCTCCAGGGCCTGCGGGAGGGGGTGTTGAGCGCCGTGGCCGTGCACCACCTGGCCCTCGACCCGGAGGAGCAACTCCTGCCCCTGGATCAGCGCAAGGCGGGAGTGGCGGGCCATGGGATCGCCCTGTCGCTGCTGTGGCAGGAGCTGGTGGGTCGCCAGGGCTGGTTGCCGCAGGACCTCTGGCAGGTGTTGAGCTGGGGCCCCAGTCGCTTCCTCAACCTGCCCGAGGAGCGGTTGGCCCCGCCCACGGAGCGCTGGCTGCTCTGGGATCCCGACCATCCCTGGCCGTCCGCGCCCGGGGGCCAGGGGTCCCTGGCGGCCAACAGGCCCACCCCACCGTTGGCGGGGTGGCGGGGAAGGGTCATCGCTTCGGGTCTGCTGCCGCGGGAGCGCTGGCCCCTTTCAGAGACCCTGCGGTGTTGAAGGGGAAAAACCGCCAGAAGGCCCGGCCGATGATTTCATTGCGTGGCAAGAAGGGTCCGCCGGGCCAGAAACGGGCGTCCCAACTGTTGCCCCGATTGTCTCCCAACACCAACACATGATTGGCGGGAACGGTGACATCGAGGCTGGGGCATGGGCCCATGCCTTTGGCATCCACGGGGCAGGTGTTTTTCACATAGGGCTCCACGAGCCGCTGGCCGTTGACCATCACCAATCCCCTGGGATCCACCACGATCTTGTCGCCCGCAATGCCAATCACCCGCTTGATGTAGGCATCACAGGCCGGCTCCTGAATGCCCAACAGGGGCCCCAACAGCGGAATGTTGACCAACACGCAGCCCAGGGGGCCGCGGCGGTATTGCTTCGCCAGGACGGGATCGAAATGGTGGGGGGCGTGGAACACAACGATGTCGCCCCGTTGGGGGGCGTGGCTGCGGTAGGTGAGCTTTTCCACCAACAGCCGATCCTGCAGTTGCAGCCCCGGCAGCATCGAGCCGGAGGGGATGTAGCGGGCCTCAACAAGGAATTGGCGAATGCCCAGGGCAACAGCGAGGGTGAGCAGGATGCTCCGCCAGAACGCCCATGGGTCCTCCCGCTCGCCAGGTGCCTGGGCCCCGCGTGAGGGATGGGCCGATCGACCGGAGGGTGCGTCCGCGGACTGGGGGGGACGGGGAGGTTCCTGGCTGCTCAAAGTGACCGGTCGGCGGAATCCCTGGACGGGAGGCAGATTAGTCTCACATCCGAGCGTGCAGCCATGGCTCGCCCCCGTTGGCATGAGGCCCTGTCGCAGCCGGGCAGCAGGGTTTGGAAGGGCTGGGATCGCTTTGTCGCCGTCTGGGCCGCCGTCAACCTGCTCGCGGTGGCCGTGGACCTCACCTACGTGCCCCTGCGCCCCTTCTGGTTGCAGCGCACGGTTCAGCCGTTGCCCCCCATGCCCTGGGTGGTGCCCCTGCCGCTCCTTCCGGACATCACACCCTGGATGGATCCGATCAAGGGCATCGAGCCCCATCGGGAAACCCAGGGATTCATCCGCGCCTTTGAGTCGCTGGATCAGGCCATGGGCGGCCATCGGGCCGGGGCGCCCCTGACGGGGCGCCAGCGGGAGCTCCTGGTGCACCAGGTGGCCCTGAGCCAGCAGATGGTGGAGAGCGATCCCTTTCAGGCCACCGCGGGCTCCGGCACCCTGGAGACGATCAAAAATCGTCTCCGCCAGCGGGCAGGCACGGAGTCGTCGAAGCAGGCGGCCGCGGTGCTGCTGAGTCAGGAGTGGCTCCAGAGCCATGACTGGCAGGGGGAACGCCAGTTCTGGCAACGGCAGGTGTTGCCCTTGGTGGCGCGCAACTACTGGCGTTCGATCGATGAAAACGGGCGGCTCACCGATCACTTCTGGCGATGGGATCTGCTGCTCTTTCAGAGCGTTTTTCTTGTCGACATCCTCCTGCGGGCCGCCCGCTTGCGCCAGAAACTGCCAGGGCTGCGCTGGCGGGATGCCCTCCTCAGGCGCTGGATTGACCTCCCCCTCTTTCTGCCCTTCTGGCGGTGGCTGCGGCTGGTGCCCGTGTCGGAACGCCTTCAGAACGTGGGCCTGATCAATCTGGAGCCGTTGCGGGCCGTGATCAGTCGGGGCGTGGTGGCGCTCCTGGCCCTGGAGCTGTTTGAGGTGCTCGCCCTGCAGTTCATGGATGGGGTGCAGCAGCAGGTGCGCTCCAAGCGGTGGCCCATGCGCCTGCGGGCCCTGCGGAGCCATCAGACGGTGATGAGCCAGGAGGAGCGGGAAGTGGTGGAGCTGACGCGCCTCTGGGCCCCCCTGTTGCTGGCGCGGGTGGTGCCCCGCCTGGCGCCGGAGTTGCAGGGGGTTCTGGGCCATGCCCTGCACCAGAGCCTGAGCCGCACCCTGGTGCCGGCTCCCCTGCGGCAGTTGCAACCGCTGGTGCAGGTGGAGCAGGGGTTCAGCCGCCAGCTGGCGATGGGGATGGTGGACAGCCTCCTGGACCTCTCCCGGGGAGCGGGCGCGCGCTTGGGGCAACGGGATGATGAACAGCTCCGGCTGTTGCAGCACTGCATTGATCGCTTCTGGGAAGAGCTCGCCCTCGTCCTGGAGGACGGGCCGGCCCTGGAGCGAACCCAGGAGCTGGTCTGCGCCGCGATTGAGCGCCTGAAGCGCAACTACCTCAGCCAGGTGAGCCGGGCGGGCATCCAGGGCCTGATCGAGGAGTTGGATCAGCTGATGAACAGTGATGGCCTGGACGAGCCCACCGCCAGAGAGGATCCCGACCGTCCCATGATCAAAGCCCAGGACTGAGGGGTCCTGGGCTCAAGGGACGGGGGGTGTCACCGCGGCAGGGCCGGGGACCGGGGATCAGCGGCGCTTGATCAAAGCCTTGATGGCGCCCACCAGGCTGTTGGATCCCTGGCCCACGCCGCCGTCCGGGCGGGTGCGCACGGTCACGTCGCCATTGACGGTGGTGCGGCAGCTGAGGCGGTGGGTGGCGGGGCGATCGGCCAGGTAGACCTCCTCCACATCGGATCGGGGGGAGAGGTTGCGGGCACCCTCGAGGACTTCCATCACGCAGGTGCCGCACTGGCCCAAGCCCCCACAGTTGTTGAGGTTGTTGAGCCCGTTGTAGGGGTTGATGCCCGCATCCAGGGCGGCTTTGCGCAGATTGGCGCCTTCGATGCACCCCACCTGCTGGCCTTCGCGTTCGAAACGGATGGTGGGCACGATGAATCGGGGGGGGAGGCGCCGCCCAACTTAGGGCACTTTGGGACCCCATCCCGTCGGAGGGGCCGTCAAGGGGGAAATTGGCCGCCGGTCCTCCCCCTTGCCAGGTCTCCATGGGCCGGGCGAGGGTGAGGGCAGGGATTTGCCGTGGTGGAGCAATCGGTGGAAGGTTTGATTCCCGGCTACGCCAGTTTGGCCAGGCTGTCCGTGTCGCTCTTGGCCACCTCGCCCCTGGCCCGGGCGCCGGGGGCCTCGGTGTTGGTGGCGGGCTGCGGCTCCAGCGCGGAACTGCTGGAGGCCAGGCGGTTGAGGCCGGATTGGACCCTCACCGCCGTGGATCCCTCCGGGCCCATGTTGGCTCTGGCCCAACGCCAGCTGGAGGAGGCGGGGCCCCCAACGGAGCCGGCCTCCCCGATTCAGTGGATCCAGGCCACGGTGGAAGATCTGCCGGCGGAGGCGGTGTTTGACGGCGCCATGGCGGTGTTGGTGTTGCAGGGGCTGCCCGACGACGGCCACAAGCTGCGCTTTCTCTCTTCCCTGGCCCGCACCCTCCGGCCCGGAGCCCAGGTGGTGTTGGTCGACCAGATGTTGCCGGAACGCACCGGCATGGAGAAACAGCTGATCGCCGCCAGGGAACGCTTTCAAGGGTGCCCCCCAGGGGAGACCAGCGGGGCACCGGCTCGCCAGGGGATGGGGGATGTGCATCCCATCAGCCTGGCCAGGTTGGCGGGCCTGTTGGAGGCCTCGGGATTCAGCGACGCGGCGCCGGTGTTCCGGGCCCTGGATTTCGAAGGGTTTGTGATTCAGCGGTTGCCCTGAACCCCTCCCTCAGGCCGCGGGTCGGGCTTTGCTCTGCTCCCTGCGGGGTTGGAGTTCATCCGTTTCCAGCTCCATGCCGTCGAGGCGCTGGCGAATGGCGACCAGCTCGGAGAGGATCTGGCCCAGAAGCTCCTGGGTGGCCGTGGACGGGGCGTTGAGCACCTCAACGGTCACCTCCTTGATGCGCAGCACGTCGCGGGCGAAGCGGGCCACCTCGTTGGCGTTAAACATCAAGGGTTGCTTGATGTCGCTGCGGAATTCGGGGTTGAGTTTGCGGGGGTTGAAGGGGGGGTTGACGTTACGGGGGTCGGTGTTGGTATAGCGATAGACGGAAGCACGGGAACGGTTCAGGGCTTTCTGCACATCTTCAATACCGATCAGTGAGGTAAGACTTGTATCTGACTCCAGGGGTGACGAAGCTTGGTCACCGGTTTCTGAGGGATGCTCCAGCGGAATGTCAACAGGGTCAAGGGAAGCTCGACTGGGCTGAGCAAACATGAGACAGAAAGGGTTGATAACTGGGATTGTGTCGGGAACTTAGCAGAGAATTTCAGGTGGGGCCTGCTCGCTGGACACCGCCACAGATGCCCACTCCTGATCGAATGATAGGTTCCGATCCTTCCACCCACCGTGTCGATGCGTAGCTCCCGCCTGCTGCTGGTGACGCTTCGCGATGACCCCGCGGAGGCAGAGATCCTCTCCCACAAGCTCCTGCTGAGGGCGGGCTTCATCCGTCGTGTGTCCGCCGGGGTCTACGCCTACCTGCCACTGATGTGGCGGGTGTTGCGCAAGGTTTCTCAAATTGTGCGCGAAGAGATGGACGCCATCGGCGCCCTCGAAACCCTCCTTCCCCAGCTGCAACCCGCCGAACTCTGGGAGAAAAGCGGTCGTTGGGCCGGTTACACCGCCGGCGAAGGCATCATGTTTCACCTCCACGACCGCCAAGGGCGGGAATTGGGGTTGGGGCCCACCCACGAGGAGGTGGTGACGGCACTAGCGGGGGATTTGCTGCGTTCCTATCGCCAGCTGCCAGTTTGCCTCTACCAGATTCAAAGCAAATTTCGGGATGAGATCCGGCCCCGCTTCGGCCTGATGCGCGCCCGGGAATTCATCATGAAGGATGCCTACTCCTTCCATGCCAGCGAGGCCGATCTGCAGCGTGCCTACAGCGAAATGGATGGGGCTTACCGGCGGATCTTCCAACGCTGCGGGTTGCGCACCGTTGCCGTGGAGGCCGATAGCGGCGCCATTGGCGGATCCGCCAGCCAGGAGTTCATGGTGACGGCGGAGGCCGGGGAAGACCTGGTGCTCGCCAGCGGGGATGGCCGCTACGCGGCCAACCAGGAGCGGGCGGTGTCGCTGCCGGAGGAGGCCGTCCCCCTGGAGGCCCAGCCCTGCCGCGAGCTGGCCACCCCGGGCCAGGTGACCATCGCCGACCTCTGCGGGGCCCATGGCTTCCATCCCTCCCAGGTGGTGAAGGTGCTCCTGTTGGTGGCCCGGTTTGCCGAGGGGGCCCCCCATCCCGTGTTGGTGAGCCTGCGGGGCGACCAGCAACTGAACCTCGTGAAGTTGGCCAACGCTCTCCAAGAGATGGTTCCCGACCAGGGGGGCCTCCTGGAGGTGGGTCCCCTGGAGCCCCATCACCTGGTGGCGGAGGGCCTGGAGCCCCTGCCCTTCGGGTCCCTGGGGCCCCATCTGGCCGACGGGGCCTTCGCCGGCGCCAAGCGCTGGAGCCCCCGGCTCCTGCGCTTGGCGGATGCCACGGCCGTGGAGCTGGAGCGTTTTGTTTGCGGGGCCAACACGCCAGATGTCCACCTGGTGGGGGCCTCCTGGGGGAGCCTCACGGCAGCTCCGGCGCCCCTGGATCTGCGGGAGGCCCAGGAGGGTGACCGTTGCCTGCACGATCCGAGCCAGCGCCTGGAGGCGGCCCGGGGCATCGAGGTGGGGCACATTTTTCAGTTGGGCCGCAAATACTCCCGCGCCCTCGAGGCCACCTTCACCACGGAGCAGGGGGAGGAGGAGCCCCTGTGGATGGGCTGCTACGGCATCGGCGTGTCGCGGCTGGCCCAGGCGGCGGTGGAGCAGCGGCACGACGGCCAGGGCATCTGCTGGCCCGTGGCCATCGCTCCCTTCGAGGTGATCGTGGTGATCGCCAACACCCAGGAGGCCACCCAGGTGGCCGTGGCGGAGGCGCTCTACGCCAGCCTGGTGGCGGCGGGCCTGGACACCCTGCTCGATGACCGCCAGGAGCGGGCCGGGGTGAAGTTCAAGGACGCTGACCTGGTGGGCATCCCCTACCGGGTGGTGGTGGGCCGGGGGGCCGCCTCCGGACGGGTGGAGGTGGTGTGCCGCGAGGGGGGATCGGCCCGGGAGCTGGAGGCGGAAGAGGCCTGCGCCTGGTTGCGGGAGCGGGTGCTGGGGGAGCGCTCTGGCCTGGGATGAGGCGGCGGCGGCGGCGGCCCGTAGGATCCGAACGTCGCCTCCCTTGCCATGGCAGCGTTTTTGCGCCCCCTCCTCCACCTTGCCCACCAGGTGGGCCACGTTTTGGCCAGGGCCCTGCCCCGCTGGCGCCAGGGCCTGGTGGCCCTGGCCCTGGGGGGCTGTCTGACCTTGACCGCCTGTGGCGGGGGTGGTGGGCTGCTCACAGGCAACTACGTGGACGACACGGCCGCGGTGTCGCAGGCCCTGCTCTCCACCATTGCCCTGGGGCCCGAGGATCCGGGCCTGCCGGAGGCGGTGGGCCAGGCCCGGGCCCTGATCAACGACTACATGGCCCGCTATCGGCCCCGCCCGTCGGTGAACGGGCTGTCGTCGTTCACCACCATGCAGACGGCCATGAACTCCCTGGCCAGCCATTACGCCACCACCACCAAGCGTCCCCTGCCGGAGGCCCTGCGGAGCCGGGTGCGGAAGGAGCTGGAGCAGGCCACCGCCAATGCCAACCGGGGGGCGTGAGGGGCGTGGGGCCCTCCGGAGGAAGGAGGGCCCCGTTTTTTGACGGAAACCCCGTTGATCTGAGAAAATCTTTGATTGTGCTCGAAAGCGGCTACAGGCCGCAGTGTCCTTGGCAAACGTCGTCGTTATCGGTGCACAGTGGGGCGATGAGGGAAAGGGAAAGATCACCGATCTGCTGAGCCGTTCCGCCGACGTCGTCGTTCGTTACCAGGGTGGCGTCAACGCGGGGCACACCATTGTTGTGGACGATCGGGTGTTGAAGCTTCACCTGATCCCCTCGGGCATCCTCTATCCCAACACCACCTGTCTCATCGGTGCCGGCACGGTTGTGGATCCCTCCGTGATGCTCGGGGAGCTCGACATGTTGATGGCCTGTGGCATCAGCCCCTCCGGTCTCAAGCTGGCCTCCACGGCCCATGTCACCATGCCCTACCACCGCCTGCTCGACCAGGCGATGGAGCAGCGCCGTGGCGCCCGCCGCATCGGCACCACCGGCCGGGGCATCGGCCCCACCTACGCCGACAAAGCGGAGCGCAACGGCATCCGCGTCATTGACCTCCTGGAGGCTGATCGGCTGCGGGATCGGTTGCTGGGCCCCCTGGCCGAGAAGAACGACCTGCTCCAGCGCGTGTATGGCCTGGATCCTTTGGATCCGGAGGCCGTGATCACGGAATACGCCGCCTACGGCCAGCGCCTGGCCCCCTACGTGGTGGATTGCACCCGGGTGATTCACCAGGCGGCGCGGGAGCGGAAAAACATCCTCTTCGAGGGGGCCCAGGGCACCTTGCTCGACCTGGATCACGGCACCTATCCCTACGTCACCTCCTCCAATCCCGTTTCCGGGGGGGCCTGCATCGGCGCGGGGGTGGGACCCACCCTGATCGACCGGGTGATCGGGGTGGCCAAGGCCTACACCACCCGGGTCGGCGAGGGACCCTTCCCCACCGAGCTGGAGGGCAGCCTGAACGACCACCTCTGTGACCGGGGCGGTGAATTCGGCACCACCACCGGCCGGCGACGGCGTTGTGGCTGGTTTGATGGCGTGATCGGCCGGTACGCCGTGCAGGTCAACGGGCTGGACTGCCTGGCCATCACCAAATTGGACGTGCTCGATGAACTGGATGAGATCCAGGTTTGCGTGGCCTACAGCCTGGATGGGGAGCGCATCGAGCATTTCCCGAGCAGCGCCGAGGATTTTGCCCGCTGCCAGCCCCTCTTCGTCTCCCTGCCTGGCTGGCAGTGCTCCACGGCGGCCTGTCGTCGCCTGGAGGACCTTCCCGACGCGGCCATGGCCTACCTGCGCTTCCTGGCGGAGTTGATGGAGGTGCCCATCGCCATCGTCTCCCTCGGCGCCCAGCGGGACCAAACCATCGTCGTCGAAGATCCGATCCACGGCCCGAAGCGGGCCCTGCTCAGCGTTTGACCCGCGCCTCCCACCGTCCCTCTCCCCCCTGCCCCCCCTTCCATGACATCCACCCCAGCCAAGACCTTCGATGTGGTGGGCATCGGCAACGCCATTGTCGACGTTCTGGTGCAGTCTGACGACGCCTTTCTCGACAACCATGGGCTCACCAAGGGCACCATGGCCCTGGTGGATGAGGCCCAGGCGGAGCGGCTGTACGCGAGCGTGGGGCCCGGCCTGGAGACCTCCGGCGGCTCGGCGGCCAACACCCTGGCCGGCCTGGCCCAACTCGGGGCGCGGGCCGGCTTCATCGGCCGGGTGCGCGATGACCAGCTGGGGGCCATCTTTTCCCACGACATCCGCTCCGTCGGCGCCCACTTCGAAACCGCCGCCGCCACCAGCGGCCCCTCCACGGCCCGCTGTCTGATCCTGGTAACCCCCGACGCCCAGCGCACGATGTGCACCTACCTGGGGGCCTCGGTGAACCTTCACCCCGCGGATTTAGACCTCGACCTGGTGCGACAGGCCCAGGTGCTCTACCTGGAGGGTTACCTCTGGGACAGTGACGAGGCCAAGCAGGCCTTCATCGCCGCGGCGGAGGTGGTGCGCCAGAGCGGCGGCCAGGTGGCCCTCTCCCTCTCCGACGCCTTCTGCGTGGATCGCCACCGCCAGAGCTTCCAGGAGCTGGTGAATGGCCATGTCGACATCCTCTTTGCCAACGAGATGGAGATCACCTCGCTCTACGAGGCCAACAGCTTCGAGGAGGCGGTGGAGCAGGTGCGGGGGTGTTGCCAGGTGGCCGCCCTCACCCGCAGCGGCGAGGGGTCGCTGGTGCTCAGCGGCGACCAGAGCGTGCCCATCGCGCCCTACCGGCTCGGCGAGCTGGTCGACACCACCGGTGCCGGCGATCTCTACGCCGCTGGTTTTCTCCATGGCTACACCCGGGGCGCGAGCCTGGAGCGCTGTGGACGTCTGGGCTCCCTCTGCGCCGGCCAGGTGGTCACCCAGCTGGGTCCCCGTCCCCAGGGCTCGCTGGCGGAGCTGGTGGCCCATCACCTGCCCTGAGGGCGGGGGCGGCCAGCTGCTCGGCGCACCATTGCCCGTAGCCCCCGCGGCTGCGGGCCGGGAGGGTGATCCACTCCGGCGTCGCGTAGCTGTGCAGTGCCATCACCGCCGCATGCAGGGCGGGCAGGCTCGGCGCCTGGGTCTTGAGCAGGAGCTGCACCTCCTCGGCCCGGGTGTCCTGGCCCTCCCAGCGGTAAAGGGAGACAATCGGCACCAGCGACACACAGGCCACCAGCCCCCGGGCCAGGAGGGCGCTGGCCAGGTGTTCGGCCCGCTCCAGGCTGGCTTCCGTGGTGAGCACCAGCACCAGGGAGACCTCGGCCCCTGCCTCCACCTGGGCCTCCGCCCCCGCCGCGCCCGGCCCGTCCTCAGCCATCCCCCAACCGCTTCGGCCAACCCACATGTTCTATCAGCTCCTCCAGGGGCAACCGGGCCACCCCCGCTGGTTCGGGGGGCCGGGACAACAGCAGCAGGCGCAGCCCCAGCTCCCCGCTGAGGCGCAACCACAGCGCCTCCGTGGAACTTCCGGATTGGCGGCAAAGGATCGTCTCGATCCCCCAAAGCCGGCAGAGGGCCCGCTCCACGCCCCCATCGGCGCTGGGGTGGAGGCAGGCCAGGCGCTCGGGGGCCAGGCCCGCCCGCAGGGCTTGCCGGATGGCCCGGGGGTGGGGAAGCACCCGGCCGTGGTGGCAGGCGGCAGGGCTGTGGCCCAGGGCTTCCCCCAGTTGACGGGCGCCGATGGCGAGCAGCAGCCGCTCCCCCGGGGCCAGGTGGGTGCCCAGCTGGTCGAGGCGCTCCAGGGGGGTGGCCCGGGGGGCGGCCAGGGGGGGCCTGTGGAGCCGCAACAGCCGCTCCGGACGCCCCTCGCAGGCGGCCAGGACCGCGGCGGTCACCCGGGTGGCGAAGGGATGGCTGGCATCGATCAGCCATTGGAAGGGGTCGCCCTGCCGGTCGGCCTCCTCCAGGGCCGCTCGCCAGGCCGCCGCCCCCTCCAACGCGCCCACCACCACCTCCAGGCGGGGATCCACGGGATAGGCCCGGCGCGCCGCCGCTGTCACAACGCTCACCTGGGGTCGCCAGCCCCGCTCCAGCAGGCGCCTGGCCAGGGGAGGGCCTTCCCCCGTGCCGGCAATCAGCCACAGCCGGTCGGCCCGCGGGCCCGGGGGCGCCTGGAGAGGGGGCGCGTGCATCAGTATGGAGTGCGGTTCCAGTGGGAGAGGGCGTGAATCACTGTTTGCTCGAGGTGGAGGTGGTGGAGGCGCCCCAGGTGCGCTACACCCAAGACAACCAGACGCCCGTGGCGGAGCTGGTGGCCCGCTTTGAGGGGCTCAGGGCGGAGGATCCCCCCGGGCAGATCAAGGTGGTCGGCTGGGGGACCCTGGCGACGGATCTGCAAAACCGGGTCCAGGTGGGTCAGCGGCTGGTGTTGGAGGGTCGGCTGCGCATGAACACCGTGACCCGGCAGGACGGCGTGAAGGAGAAACGGGCGGAGCTCACCCTGGCCCGGCTTCACCCCCTCGTGGCGGCGGCAGGGGGCGCTGGGGCCGCCGCACCGCCGCCTCCCGCCACGCCCCAGGCGTCCGCGCCTCCCGCCGCCCGCCGGGCCCCCGCCAAGGCTGCGGGCCCGGCCGAGCCGTCGCGGCAGGCCCCGGCGAAAAGTGCCCCCCCGCCGGTGTGGAACACCTCTCCCCTGGTGCCCGATGACAGCGGGGAAGGGGACGACGAGATCCCGTTCTGAGCCCAAGGGCGGGCCGGGGCCCTCACTCCATGCGCTCGCTGGCCTGATCCAGAAGCTGGCCCAACTCCCGCTCCAGGGCCGCCAGATCCAGGCGCCACTCGGGCCAGCGGCCGCTGTCGAGCTGGCGCAGCAACCAGAGGCGATCCTCCTGAAGAGCCTCCAGGAGAGCCCGCGGATCCCGGGCCTGCTCTGGGGTGGGCGTGGACGGGGAGTCGACGGCGGAGCTGGGGCTGGGATCGGGGGCCATGGAGGCGGTCCGGGATGGCCCCATCCTGGCGCCTCCTGCAGGACAATGGCCCGATGCAACAATTCCGTTCCCCTGGCACCCTGGTCACCCTCGCCGGCGTGGTGCTCACCGTGGTCGGCTCCCTGGCCTACGTGACCGACCACCCCAACCTCAGCCTGCCGACGATCTTCTATGGCATCCCCATCCTTCTCGGTGGGCTGGCCCTGAAGTCGTCCGAGCTGCCCCCGCCCGCCCGCCTCACCCCGCCCGCCCAATGGCGGGATCTGAGAAACGACCCCGCCAACGAGCCCCTGCGCAAACTCCTGGCGGACGTGTGCCGTTGGCGCTACGGCCAGAAGGCCCACCTGGAGAGTTCCCTGCAGGCCCTCAAGCTCTGGGACGACGACGAGCCCCCGGAGCTGCTCTCCGTTGAGGAGCTCTCCCTGCCCGAGGGCTATGGCCTGCGCTTGACCTTCGCCAGTGGGGCCGTGCCCCTCCCCCGCTGGCAGGCCATCGAGGAGCGGCTGGGCCGTTTCTTCGGCCCTGGCTTGCGGGCCGAGCTCGCTCCCCTGGCCGAGGATCGCCTCTCCCTGACCCTGGCGCCCCTGCCGGCCGTCCCCGATCCGATCGCTCCCGACGCCACTCCACCCCTCTCCGCCGCGTGATTCCCGATCCCCCCATCCTCCCGGAAGATTCCTCCCGGGTCTCCGTTCTCAGCGAGGCCCTGCCCTACATCCAGCGCTTCGCCGGTCGCCAGATCGTGGTGAAGTATGGCGGCGCCGCCATGGTGGAGGAGGGTCTGCGGGAGGCGGTGTTCCGGGATCTGGCCCTGTTGGCCTGCGTGGGCGTGCGGCCTGTGGTGGTGCATGGCGGCGGGCCGGAAATCAATGTCTGGCTCAAGCGGATGCAGATCGAGCCGCGCTTTCGCGATGGCCTGCGGGTCACCGATGCCGACACCATGGACGTGGTGGAGATGGTGTTGGTGGGGCGGGTCAACAAGCAGATCGTCAACGGCCTCAACCGGGTGGGGGGCCGGGCCGTGGGGCTGAGCGGCTGCGACGGCTCCCTGGTGGCGGCCCGACCCCTGGGCGAGCTCCATGGGCTGGTGGGGGACGTGGCCAGCGTGCAACCGGCCGTGCTCGCTCCGCTCCTGGGGGCGGGCTACATCCCCGTGATCTCCAGCGTGGCCCCCGATCCCCAGGGGCGCATGCACAACATCAACGCCGACACGGTGGCCGGTGAGCTGGCCGCGGCCCTGCAGGCCGAGAAGTTGATCCTCCTCACCGACACCCCCGGGATCCTGCGGGACCGCCAGGACCCCGGCAGCCTGATCCGCCAGGTGACCCTGGGGGAAGCCCGGGCCCTGATCGCCGAGGGGGTGGTGCAGGGGGGCATGACGCCAAAGACCGAGTGCTGCATCCGCGCCCTGGCCCAGGGGGTCTCCGCCGCCCACATCGTCGATGGCCGGGTGCCCCACGCCCTGTTGCTGGAGGTGTTCACCAACGCCGGGATCGGCACCATGGTGGTGGGGAGTCCCCGCGGTCTGCAGTCCTGAGGTCCCATGGGCAGCCCGTCCGATCCCCTGTCGTCCGTCCTCGCGGAGGCCAGGATGGCCATCGCCCGGGGGGAGTACGGCCGGGCGGTGCGGCTCCTGGAGCCCCTCTGTGACGACCATCCCCCGGTGCGGCCTCCGGGGGACAGCCTGCGGCTGCTGCTGGCCACGGCCCTGATGGGGCTGGGGGAAGGGGAGCGGGCGATCGCCTGTTGCCGCGCCCTTCTCGGCTGCGCCGACTCCCGGCGCCGCGCCCAGGCCAGAGACCTGCTGCAAGTGTTGGAGGCCCCGGCCCTGAAGCGGCCCCGGGAGTGGTCGCTCACCCTGCCCCGGCTGGATCAGGTGCCGCCGCTGGAGGGGATCGCCTCGGGGGCCTCCCGCCCGGCGGCGCGGAAGAAGGGGGAGGAGGAGCCGCCACCGCCGCCCGTGGGCCCCACCCGGAGTCCACGGGGGTTTGTGGCCATCGTGGTGGCGGTGTTGGTGGCCTGGTTGCTGGGCACGCTGTTGTCGGGGTGCATGCGGGTGGAGACGGAGCTGGCCTTCGCCGGCCCGGGCCGGGTGCGCCTGAGCCACCGGCTGGAGCCCACCGCCGGCGCGGCCCTGCCCTTTCAACAGCGATTTGCCGCCGCCCTCGCCGCCGCCCAGCCCCCCTACACGGTGCGCTCCGGTGGGGGTGCCACGGGGGCCGTGACCCAGCTCACCAGCTCCCTGTTGACCCTGGCGGAGGCCGAAGCCTCCCTGGCCCGCACCCTGGAGGTGGCCGCCGCCCAGACGGGCCTCCCCCTGCCGCCCCCCGCGGTCGTCCTGCGGGAAACCAACTGGCTGGTGGGGGTGCGCCAACGGGTGCGGATCCAGCTGGACCTCCGCTCCCTGCCCCCCCTGCCGGGGCTGCGGCTCAGCCTGCGCCTTACGCCCCTGGGGCCGGGGGCCCTGCGCCACGCGGCGCCCCTGGACGCCACCCCCGTCGCCGGCTCCCGGGATTGGATCTGGCCCTTGCAGGGGGGGGCGGTCAATGCCCTGGAGGTGGAGGGTTGGCGCTGGAATCCCCTGGGCCTGGGCGCCCTGGCCATCCTGGCGGTGTTGGCCCTGGTGGTGCAGGTGCAGCGGATGCGGGTGCGGCTTGGCCTGGGCCTGCCCGAGTTGCCCGCCTAGGCCGCCAGCGCGCCTCAGAGCTGGAGGGGATCGGGATCAATGGTCAGGCTCACCTCCCGATGGAGGCCCCGCCGCAGCTCCTCCTCCGGCGGCAGGGGGAGGGGCGCCTCCGGGGGACCGTGGAGCAGCAACTGCCAGCGGCTGCGGCCCGCCACCCGGGCCACGGGCGCCGGGGCGGGACCGATCAGGAGCCACTGTTGGGCCGCGGCGGCGGGCCGCAGCCGTTCCGCCAGGGCGGTGGCGCTGGTGGCGGTGGCGCTGGTGGAGGCGCCCGAGAGTCGCAGCAGGCAGGCCCGGCTGAAGGGCACCAGCCCGGCGGCTCTGCGCAGCTGGGCCTCCTCCTGCAGAAACCGCCCGTAGCGGCCGTCGACCAGATGGCGGATCACGGGATGCTCCGGGCTGTAGGTCTGCACGAGCACCTCGCCCGGTTGCTCCCCGCGGCCGGCCCGGCCCGCCAGCTGGAACAACAGTTGCAGGCAGTGCTCGCCGGCGCGCAGGTCGGGCCGGTGCAGGAGGCCATCGGCCGCCAACACCGCCGCCAGGGTGACGCTGGGCAGATCCATCCCCTTGGCAAGCATCTGGGTGCCCACCAACACATCCGCCTGCTTCTCGCGGAAGGCCTCCAGAACCCGCCGATGGCCATCCCTGCCCCGGGTGGTGTCGGCGTCGAAGCGGAGCACCCGCAACCCTTCCAATTCCTCCGTCAGGCGCTCCATCACCCGCTGGGTGCCCGCGCCGAAGGGTTTGAACGCCGTGGAGCCGCAGGCGGGGCACAGGCTGGCCAGGGCCTGGCGATGGTCGCACCAGTGGCAGCGCAGCCACTCCTCGCCGGAGCCGCGGCGGTGCACCGTGAGGGCCACGTCACAGTGGGGGCATTGCACCACGGTGCCGCAACTGCGACAGCTGAGGAAACTGCGGTAACCCCGCCGGGGCACCAGCACCACCGCCTGCTCCTCCCGCTCCCGCAGGGCCGCCAGGCGATCCAGCAGGGGGCGACTGAGCAGGCGCCGGTGGCCCTCCGCCAGCTCTTGGCGCATGTCCACCACCCGCACGGCGGGCAGGGGGCGGGCGCCGATGCGCTCGGGCAGGGTCAACAGGGTGGTGGGCGGAGCGGGGGGCTGGGCCCTCAACCAGCTCTCCAGCGAGGGGGTGGCACTGCCCAGAACCAGCCGGGTTCCCTCCAGGTGGGCCCGCAGCCGGGCCACGTCGCGGGCGTGGTAACAGGGCATGGGACTCTCCTGCTTCCAGGAGCTGTCGTGCTCTTCATCCAACACGATCAATCCCAGGGGGGAGAGGGGCAGAAAGATGGCCGAGCGGGTGCCCACCACCAGCATCGGCCGCCCCTGGCGGGCGGCGGCCAGGCAGGCCC
The DNA here is from genome assembly GCA_046340755.1 of Cyanobacteriota bacterium. Lineage (GTDB taxonomy): Bacteria > Cyanobacteriota > Cyanobacteriia > PCC-6307 > Cyanobiaceae > Cyanobium. The sequence goes on along the minus strand of JBKDSY010000214.1, from coordinate 15,919 downwards.
GCCAACAGGCGATCCGCTCCCGTTCCGTGAGCCCGCTGTGGTAGGCGAGGAGGCCCGGGCCGAAGCGCTGGCGGGCCCGGTCGAGCAGCTGGGGCACCAGGCCGATCTCCGGGGTGAGCAGCAACACGCTTTGGCCCTGGCCCAGGGCCTGGGCGGCGGTGCGCAGATACACCTCCGTCTTGCCGGCGCCCGTCACGCCCCAGAGCAGGGCCTCCCCGCCGGCGGGCAGCGCCAGGAGCCTCTCGACGGCCTCCGCCTGGGCCGGGCTGAGGGTCTGGCCCGGGTGGTCGAGCCGGGGCGGCGGGCAGGGGGCGAGGGGCGCGGGGGGTTGGGCGACGGCCCGGCGCCGCAGCAGCCCCCGCTCTTCCAGGCCGCGCACCACCCCCGGGCCGAAGCCGTCGGCGTCCGTCAGCTCCCGCAACAGCCTCTCCCCGCCCAGGGACTCCAGATGGTGGAGCAGCTGCCGCTGCCGCGGCGGCAGGGGAGGAGCCTCGGGAACCGGGAGCTCCGTGCGTTGGATCAGGGTCAGCTGTCGCCCCTGGGAGGGGGCCTGGCGGCGGGAGCCCAGCCAGCCCGGGGGAAGCACGCTTCGCAGGGTGCGGAAGACGCTGGTGTGGCAGTGGTGGGCCACCTCCGTGATCAACCGTTGCCAGTCGGGATGGATGGCGGCCCGTTCCAGGGTGGCCACCACCGGCAGCAGGGTGCGCTCCGCCAGGTCAGGGGGGCAGGCCTCCAGACCAGCCACCACCAGGCCGGCATGGAGCCGGCCCTGGAGCCGCACCTGCACCAGATCCCCGGCGGCCAGGGGCAGGGCCTCGGGATTGGCATAGGTGAACACCCGACCCTCCCGGCCCGCCTCCAGCCACACCTCCACCCAGGCGGGCGGCTCGCTGGCCGGGCCGGCCTCCCCAGCTGGCGTCCCCCGGGGGGGAACGGATGGGGCCTGGCCTGGGGGCAAGGATTCTTGCAAACGTCTCACACCATTCCTAAGATGAAGAGAGCCAGTCCGAGAGGTTGACGACCAACCAGGCAGCGTGCATTGCAAGGAAGGGACTCCGCGTCCCCCCTCATCCCCTCCGATGACCCCCCATTCCTTGATCCCTGCCTGGCCGCACCCCCGTCGCGCTGTTCGCTGTTCACCGTTCCGGTCCCACAGCCCTCACCCCCAACCTTTCGGCCCCTTGTCGTTTCCTTGACGCCGTTGCATCCGGCAGTTCCTCGTGATCCCCGCCCCAGGACGATCTCTGGCGGCTGATCCCGAGAACGGTTTTGTGTCGATCCCATTGGTCCCTCCCTTCCCGCCCCCCTGCCCGACCCCAGATGAGCCCAACCTCCACCGACGTCACCCCGGTTGACCTCGTCTCCACCCTGGAGATCGAGAAGCCCCCGCTTGAGATTCTGGAGATCTCCTCCGCCAAGGGGGTGGCGGCCGGGGAGAAGCCGGCCAAGGCCGCGCCTCGCACGGGTGACGCCGCCAAGCCGAAGGCCAAGGCCAAGCCGAAGGCCAAGGCCAAGCCCAAAACCCCCAAGGCTGCCCCGGTCGAGGAGGACGCCCTGGCCGACGACCCCCTTGCGGACGCCGCCGATGGGTTGCTCGATGGCGCGGAGGGGGCCTCCGATGCCGATGCGCTGTTGCCCCTGGATGAGAAGGCAGAGGGCAAGGATGCCCGCTCGGCCAAGGCCCTGGCCAGCATCAAGATCGGCCCGAAAGGGGTGTACACCGAGGATTCGATCCGGGTGTATCTGCAGGAAATCGGTCGCATCCGCCTGCTGCGGCCCGACGAGGAGATTGAGCTGGCCCGGAAGATCGCCGATCTGTTGCAACTGGAGGAATTGGCCGCCCAATATGAATCCGACCATGGCCGCCAGCCCGACAACAAGGAATGGGCCGCCTTGGTGGAGATGCCTCCGATCAAGTTCCGTCGGCGTCTGATGCTTGGCCGGCGGGCGAAGGAAAAGATGGTGCAATCCAACCTGCGGTTGGTGGTGTCGATTGCCAAGAAATACATGAACCGTGGCTTGTCGTTTCAGGATCTGATTCAGGAAGGAAGTTTGGGGTTGATCCGCGCGGCGGAAAAATTCGACCACGAGAAGGGCTACAAGTTTTCCACCTATGCCACCTGGTGGATCCGCCAGGCCATCACCAGGGCCATTGCGGATCAAAGCCGCACCATTCGTCTGCCTGTTCACCTTTACGAGACCATTTCTCGGATCAAAAAGACCACCAAGACCCTCTCCCAGGAGTTTGGCCGCAAACCCACGGAAGAGGAGATTGCCGAGAGCATGGAGATGACGATTGAAAAACTGCGTTTCATTGCCAAATCTGCCCAATTGCCCATCTCTCTGGAAACACCGATTGGCAAGGAGGAGGATTCACGGCTCGGTGATTTCATCGAAGCCGACATTGAGAATCCCGAGCAGGATGTGGCCAAAAACCTGCTGCGTGAAGATCTGGAAGGGGTGTTGGCCACCCTCAGCCCCCGGGAAAGGGATGTGCTTCGTTTGCGCTATGGCCTGGATGATGGGCGCATGAAAACCCTCGAAGAGATTGGCCAGATCTTCGATGTGACCCGGGAGCGCATTCGCCAGATCGAGGCCAAGGCCCTGCGCAAGTTGCGTCACCCCAATCGGAACAGTGTGTTGAAGGAGTATATTAAGTAATCCTTAATCTGGTCTATTGGGCTTCTCGCAAGCGCGTTCCCTGGGCGGCACTAAGTTGTCGGTGGTGCTGCCCACTTATAACGAACGTGACAATGTTATCCCTATTGCCAAGCAATTGCTCGCTCTGGAGAAAGTCTATGATTTAGAGATTATTTTTGTTGATGATGATTCCCAGGATGGAACGGCTGACGTGGTGCGTGAGCTGGCCCATCACCATCCGGAGGTGCGTCTGATCCGCCGCGTGGGCAGGGCGGGGCTGTCGAGTGCCATCAAGGAAGGCATTCTGGATGCCACGGGCGATCTGGTCGTGGTGATGGATTGCGATGGTCAACATGAACCGGCCATGGTGTTGGCCGCTCTGACCAAGTTGCGGGAAACGGGGGCGGATCTGTTGATCGGCAGCCGCTTCCTTCCCGAGGCCCAGATCAAGGGGTTGAGCGCGAAGCGTGAACGCAACTCCACCGTGGCCAACGCCGTGGCCCGATTCAGCCTGCCGCGCTACCGCCAGTTGACCGATTACATGAGCGGCTTTTTTGTCTGCCAGCTGCAGTCGGTGCTTCCCTATGTGCGGCAGATTGATGTCAATGGTTTCAAGTTTCTTTATGAACTGTTGGCCATCAGTCGGGGGCGCTTGACCGTGGGCGAAGTGCCCCTGCGGTTCCAGCCACGCATCAGCGGGGAATCCAAGCTCAATCTGGCCGTGGTCTGGGATTTGGGCATTTCGATCCTCCATACCCTGCTCCTGCGCAGTGTGCCCCGGCGAGCCATCAGCTTTGCCCTGGTTGGTGCCACGGGGATTGCAACCCATCTGCTGGTTTACGTTCTGGCTCGTGAATTGTTGGGGGTGACTTTTGAGTGGGCTCAGACCTGTGCGGTGATCACGGCGGCAACCACGAATTTCTTGATCAACAACAGTCTCACTTTTCGCACGCAGCAACTGAAAGGTTTGGCCCTTTTGGTGGGGTTGTTGCGGTTTCTCCTTGTCACCTCCATGGGCATGGTGGCCAATGTGGGGGTGTCCTCCGCGCTTTATCATCGGGCTGCAGAACAACCGTTGCTGGCCATGTTTGCGGGAATTGCGGTGGATTTTGTTTGGAAATATGCAGCCTCCTCAAAATTTGTCTGGAACACCCCCTAGCAGCGGGCCAGAGGATAGGGGTCCCACGTTGGCGGTCGGGTGTCTGGGCTAAATTCGATACTGTTTTGCTGGTCCTCCCCTGAGCGAAGCCCCTGGCAACCCCGCGGCGGCACCGTCTCCGAACCGCTCTCCGATCCTGGCCTGCCTCTGCCTGCTCGGTTTGGGACTGTTGTGCTGGTTGTCGTTCTTCAACGGCCTGGGCTCCCTGGGGCTCATGGATAAAACCGAGGCCCTGTTTGTGGAGGTGGGCCATCAGATGCTCCTGCGCAACGACTGGGTCACGCCCTGGTGGAACGGGGAGCGGTTCTTTGATTACCCGGTGTGGGGCTACTGGATGGTGGCCCTGTCGTTCCGCCTGTTTGGCGTTTCGGAATGGGCCGCTCGCCTGCCGGTGGCTCTGGCCGCCAGCGCCGTGGTGGGGGCCGTGTTTCTGTTGATTGCCCATTGGGGGGCCACGGAAGAGCCGGCCCCCCGCCGGCTCGGGCGGGCCGCCGTGGCGGCGGGCGTGTTGGCCACCAGCCCCGGCTGGATCGGTTGGGGGCGCACCTCCACCACCGACATGTTCCTCTCCAGCGCCATCAGCCTGGCCCTGCTCGCCTTCCTCCTGGCCCATCACGCCCCCTCCCGTTCCCCCGGGGCGGCCCTGGGACGGGTGGGGGTGGCGCTGTTCTGCGCCATCGCCGTGTTGGCCAAGGGGCCGGTGGGCCTGCTCCTGCCCCTGCTGGTGGTGGGGGCCTTTCTGACGCTCACGGGCCAGTGGCGCCCCTGGCTGCGGCCTGGGCGGCTGACGGCCATGGGGGCCCTGTTCCTGGGGGTGTGCCTCCCCTGGTATGCCGCCGCCGCCCAGATCAACGGCGCGGCCTTCCTCGGGGGCTTCCTGGCCTTCAGCAATGTGCAGCGCTTCACCCAGGTGATCTACGACCATCCGGGCCCTCCCTGGTTCTATCTGCCCTGGGTGGTGATCCTGCTGTTCCCCTGGTCGCTCTTTCTGCCAGGAGCCCTGGCCGCCCTGCGCTTCTGGCGCCTCGATCGCTGGCGCCCGGCCACGGATCCCCCCTCCCCCGGGGCGACGGTGGGACTGTTTCTGCTGTTGTGGCTGGCCATTCCCCTGGCGTTCTTCTCCATCGCCGCCACCAAGCTGCCCGGCTACATCCTGCCGATCCTTCCGGCCGGCGCCCTCCTGGTGGCCCTCTCCTTCTGGCCCCTGCCGGCGACCCCCCCCCTGTCGCCGGGCCGCTGGCAGCGGTGGGAGGGGGGCCTGGAGGCCGTGATGCTCGGTGCCATGGCCGTGGCGGCGGCCCTGGCCCCCGGCTGGGTGGCCACCGATCCGGCCCACCCCACCTTTGGCGCCGCCCTGCGGACTTCGGGCTTGCCCAACGTTTTGGCGGCCTTGCTCGCCCTCACCGCCCTGGGCCTGGCCCTGGCGCTTGCCCGGGGGCGCAACGGGCTCTGGCTCTGGCTGACCACCCAGGCGGGCTTCCTGGCGATCCTGGCCCTGGTGGTTGCCCCCCTGGCGCCCCTGTTGGATCGGGAACGGCTCTGGCCGGTGCGGGAGCTGGCGCGGCAGGCCAAGACCTTCGCCCGGGCCGATGAACCCCTCTGGGTGGTGGGCACCAAGCGCTACAGCACCCTGTTTTATGGCGGGGAAACCGCGGCCTTCGTTTCCGGCCGCGGCAGCCTGGAGGATCGCCTCGCGGAGCACCCCGCCAGCCTGGGCCTCTCCGGCGCCAGCCAAACGGCACGCCTGTTCGGGGATCGGCGCCAGCTGGAATCGCTCGCGTTGCCCTCGGGCCAGGTGCGGCGGCTGGCGCGGATCGGGGAGCAGGAGGTGTGGCGAGTGCGCCTACCCCGGGCCAGTGCCGAGGCGCCCCTGTGACCCCGCGCTTTCTTCCCCGTGATGGGCTGATCCTGGTGCTTTGCCTGGCGGTGTTGATCCCCCTGGGGATCCTGGTGACCTCCAGCGAGGAGGCGCCCGCCCTGGATCAGGTGGCCCTCGATGGCCTGGGTCGCCTGTTGGCCGGCCCGGTGGCCACGGGGCTGCTCCAGGTGTATCGCCTCAGTGGCGTGGGCTTCACGGCGGTGCTGGTGGTGGTGGCCCTGGTGTTCCTGCTGCTCAAGCGCTGGTGGAACGACCTGAAACTTCTGGTGCTCTCCACCGCCGGCATCCTGGCCATCGTTGACCTCTGGCTCAAACCCTTTTTCGACCGCGCCCGACCCCATGCGAAATTGCTGGCGGTGGACGGCCGCAGTTTCCCCAGCGGCCACGCGGCCGGCTCCATCGCCTTTTACTTCGCCATGGTGGCCATCCTGTCGCTCCACTATCCCCACCTGCGCCGCCCCCTTCTGGTGGGGGCCAGCGTTTGGGTGGCCATGATCTGGCTCAGCACCCTCATCGCCCGGGCCCACTGGCCCTCCGACCTGTTGGCCGGTGGGGTGGTGGGGCTGGCCTGGCTGACCATCTGCCTGGCCTTCTGGCGCCCGGGGGTGCGGCCATGACGGAGCCCCACATCACGGCCCTGGCGGATCTGCGGGGCCTGCGGTCCGCCCCCCAGCTCAGCCCTGCCCAGCGGGGTGCGCTTCAGGAGGAGTTGCGGCGCCGGGTGGGGGCCTGCGAGTGGTGCACCATCGGGGTGATGGCTCCCGATGCCTCTCGGGCCTGGACCGTGCTGCGGCAGTTTGAACAGGCCCTGGGCTGGCCGGCCCTGGCGGCCGCCGACGCGGAGGAGACCGAAGGTGCCGTGTTTCTCAAGGGGCACCAGCGCAATGGCACGGTGCGGATCCGGGATGAGGATGGCCTGGGGGAGGGGGTGTTGATCAGCGGCCACGGCGCCGCCAACCCAGACGACGACGACACCTGGGGCCCCCTGCCGTTGGATTTGTTTGCGCCCGCCCTCCCCTTGTCGGAGGAGGGGGCCACCGGTCCCTAGGCTCAGGGGCCGTGACTGGGCAGGATGCCCCTGCCGAACCACCCCGCCGATGAACGGATCCCCCCTGCGCATCGCCTCGCGCCGCAGCCAACTGGCGATGGTGCAGACCCACTGGGTGCGTGACGCCCTGGTGAGCGCCCACCCCGCTCTGGAGATTCGGATCGAGGCCATGGCCACCCAGGGCGACAAGATCCTCGACGTGGCCCTGGCCAAGATCGGTGACAAGGGGCTGTTCACCAAGGAACTGGAGGCCCAGATGCTGGTGGATCGGGCCGACATCGCCGTGCACAGCCTGAAAGACCTGCCCACCCAGTTGCCCGAGGGCCTGATGTTGGGCTGCGTGACGGAGCGGGAGGATCCCGCCGACGCCCTGGTGGTGCACGAGAAGCACCGGGACCAGACCCTGGAGTCCCTGCCGGAGGGAAGCGTGGTGGGCACCAGCTCCCTGCGGCGCCTGGCCCAGTTGCGCCATCACTTCCCCCACCTCACCTTCAAGGACGTGCGGGGCAACGTGATCACCCGGCTGGAGAAGCTGGATGCGGGCGAGTACGACTGTCTGATCCTGGCCGCGGCGGGTCTGGGGCGGCTGGGGTTGGGGGCGCGCATCCACCAGTTGATCGATCCTGCCATTTCGCTCCACGCCGTGGGGCAGGGGGCCCTGGGCATCGAGTGTCGCCAGGGGGACCAGGCGGTGTTGGAGACCATCCAGGTGCTTCAGCACCAGCCCACCGCCCAGCGCTGCCTGGCGGAGCGGGCCTTCCTGCGGGCCCTGGAGGGGGGCTGCCAGGTGCCCATCGGCGTCAACAGCCGCTTTGACAACCACGAGCTGGTGCTCACTGGCATGGTGGCCAGCCTGGATGGCCAGCGCCTGATCCGGGATGAGGTGCGGGGGGATCCGACGGATCCGGAACCCATTGGCCTCGCCCTGGCGGAGGTTCTGCGCGCGCAGGGGGCCACGGCCATCCTGGAGGAGATCTTTGCAAGCGTCCGTCCCGGCAGCTGACACCCCGCCGGCACCCGCCGGGCCCAAGCCCGCGGCGGTCGCCTCCCACCCCTTTCAGTGGGGCCTGGTGGGTTGGGCCGCCCTGGTGGGCACCCTCACGGGCCTGGCCATCGTGGGGTTCCACGAGCTGCTGGGCTTCATCAACAACTTCCTCTACGGCCCCTTCGTGGAGGGGTTGCTGGTGATCGGCCGTTCGCCCGTGGCGGCGGGCTTGACCGATGGGGGCGGGTTGGACCTTCCCCCCCTGGCGCCCGATGGGGGCACACCGATGAAATCGATGGTGCAGCTCGGGCTCGATGGCCTCGGCTGGTTGGCTCCGGCCAGCCAGCCCCCCCCACCGGAACCCCAGGCCACACCGTTTGATTCCCTGGGCGATTGGCTGGCCCTCTGGCCCGTGGTGGTGGTGCCCACCCTCGGGGGATTGGCGGTGGGGGTGTTGCGCTGGTTGTGGGGATCGATCGGCCCGGGGATTCCGAGCCTGCTGGCGATGGCCGATGGCTCGGCCGTCGCCGCCCCCCGCCTTCCCCTGGTGCGGCTGGTGGCCGCTTCCTTGAGCCTGGGGAGCGGGGCTTCCCTGGGGCCGGAGGGTCCGAGTGTGGAGAGTGGCGGCAACCTGGGCCTGTGGGTGGCCACCCGGGCGGGGTTGACGCCCCAGTCGCGCAAGGCGCTGGTGGCGGCGGGCATCGCGGCGGGGCTGGCGGCGGGGTTCAAGGCCCCGATCGCGGGAGTGTTTTTTGCCTTCGAGGGCAGCTTCAACGCCATCCAGAGCCGCTCCAGCCTGCGGGCGGTGTTGGTGGCGGCGGTGGCGTCGGCCCTGGTCACCCAACTCGTGTTGGGTGACACGCCAATCCTGCGGCTGCCGGCCTACGAGGTGCGCTCCCCCTTGGAGCTGCCCCTGTATCTGGGCCTGGGGTTGGTGGCGAGCCTGGTGTCCTTGGCCCTGGTGCGGCTGATGGCCCTGGGGCGGGATCCCCGGGTGGACGCCCTGGTGAAGCGCTTGCCCCCCGGGTTGGCCACCGCCCTGGGCGGGGCCGCCGTCGGCGGCATGGCCCTCCTGTTTCCAGAGGTGTTGGGGGTGGGCTACGACACGATCGAGAGTCTGCTGGGGCAAGACAACGCCATCCCCCTGTTGACCCTGTTGGGGGTGATGGCGGTGAAGTTGTTGGCCACCACCTTGAGCAACGCCTGCGGCTTTGTGGGTGGGGGGTTCGCGCCGGCCCTGTTTCTGGGGGCGGTGTTGGGGAATGTGTATGGCCAGGTGTTGGGGGAGGGGGGGCTGCACCTGCCGGTGGCGGAGCCGCCGGCCTACGCGATGGTGGGCATGGCCGCCGTGCTCGCGGGCAGTGCCCGGGCGCCCATCACGTCTTTGCTGTTGTTGTTTGAACTCACCCGTGACATCCGCATCGTGTTGCCCTTGATGGCGGCGGCGGGATTGAGCGCCGCGCTGGTGGAGCGGTGGCAGGGCTTCCAGGCGGCCGACCTGTTGGGACAGGATGGGGTGGAGGAGCGACGGCGGGCCCTGCTGGGGTCGGTTTCGGTGCTCGAGGCCCTGGAGCCGGAGGCGCCCCTGGTGCTACCGGTGTCCACCCCCACCGCCCGGGCCCTCGACCTCTTGATCGAGGTGCATGGCCACTGCCTCCTGGTGGCGGACCAGGGCCAGACCATTGGGTTGATCAACCTGGCGGATCTGCAGCGGGGCTTGCAACGGGAACGGGAGCGCAGCGATGGAGCGGAGCCCCGGATCTCGACCCTGGCGGACTGCCTGCGCTCGGAACTGGTGTGGCTGCCCGGCAAAGCCACCCTCTGCCAACTGGAGGATCAACTGTTGCCGGGGGGCCTGCGCCAGGTGCCGGTGTTTGCGGTGGCCGCGGAGGGGGAAGCGCTGTTGCCCCAGGGGCGGCCCGCGGAGGGATTGCCGGAGGCCAGCCTGTTGGGCCTGGCCAGTCGGGATGGCATGGCCCGGGCGGTGGCCCGCCGGCTTCAGCTGGAGGCTTCGGATGGGGGGGCCATCAGGGCCTCGGCGACGGGATCCACCTGAGACAGGAGTTTGAGAATCCGTTGGAGATCGAGCTCGGAGAGTTCGCCGTCATCCCCCCATTTCAGGGCCGTGCTGTTGAGCTGATCGGTGATCAGATGGGGCTTGGCGGCTGAGGTTGCTCTGAGGTGGGTGGAGGAATCGGGCATGGAGGGCACGGGGAAAATATGACCCGGCAAACAAATGTTCGAAAGACCTTAAGGGGCATGGCCGTGCGCAAGGAAGGGCTTTTTCGCGATCTCCAGAATGTTTTTCGATCGGCACCGCGGGGGGGCAGGCGGACCCGTCAGGGCCCCACGGGGGCGCCTGGATGGCCGCTCCGGCGGCCCCCGGTGCCACCTGTTGCTCACGGCCATGCAGCATCAGCGCTTCACGAGGGGCGGATGACCCGCCCCGGTGGTCAGACTTCCCTTGAGCAGATCTCCCGGGTGTTGGCCAGGTGAAGAGCAACGAACCCTCTCTTCAGCAGATCAGGGCCAAGTTCATGGAGACCGGCAATGGGGCGGAGGCCTTGGCGGCCTATCGGGCTTGGCAGAGGCGGCATCCGGAAATCCAACATGTGGTGCAGCCCAACATCCAACGCTTGCGGGCCGCCCTGGCTGGGGAGGCCCCCACGGATCCATGGCGTGACCTGTTGATCCAGTGGGAGCAGGAGGCCCGGCGGATCCTGCACCAGGCGGCGGCGACCCCGGCCGGTCAGCCGCCGATCCTGGTCTGTCTGGCCGATCTGTTGGCGTCGCTGTGCTCCGTCCACGTTGGGTTTCTGTGGGGCATCGACCAGGCGGGCCTGAACGGCCAAACGTTTCAGGACAGTCTTTATCTGGAATTGAATCCCGATGTGAAGGAGGCCGTGGCCCTCGGGCACTTTCGCAACGGGCATGACCATTTCTGCCAATGGGGCAGGGATCAGGACCGCCCCCATACCTTCGACGATTTCTACCGGTGGGTCGTCGCCGACCTCTCCATCCTGGCCCACGGTTGCCTGGCCTTGGCGGAGCAGCCGCCGAATCAACGCCAGCAGTTTTCGGCCGTTCTCCAGAGGACTCGCGGAACGTTTGGGTCGTTGGCGAGCCAGGCCCGATCGCTGCAGGGGCTGGTGAACAGCTTGAGTTCCGAGCCGAGCAAGGTTGTGGGCACATCCATCGAGCCCGCGTCTGCGCCCGCCCGCCGGGTCGACTTTCACCAAGACCTGAAGAGGATTCAAGAGAAGCTTGACAGCTGTGCGCAGCGCTGCGAGCAGGTGTTGTCTGGCTGGTCGACATCAACACCGGCGGCCCGCGGGTTGATCCGACCTGTGTTTCTGACAGAGGAGGACCATGGCCAGGCTGTTTATGATCTGGATTTTTCGGATTTCTCCCTGGCTGTTCATATCCATGTGTTCTATCTGGATCTTCTCAGTGAGACTCTGCACCACCTAAAAGCTATTCCTTTCCCCTACGATCTCTTCCTAACCTATAGCGCGCCGCACATCCAGCCCTCTGAGTTGCTGCGGATTCTCTCCGCGCATCCCTGGGTGCCAACGACCGATCAGTTGATTCCAGTGTCGAATCGCGGTCGCAATCTGGCCCCCTTGGTCACGGTGTTGGCGGAGCCACTGTTGAAGTATCGATACATTGCTCATTTGCATACAAAAAAGAGTGAACATACGCCGGAACTGGAGCACTGGCGTGGCCAGATTCTGGGCTCCCTGTTTCGCGGCAAGAATGCCATCCGCAGAATCATCCACCTCCTGCAGGACAGTGTGGATCTGGTGATGCCGCCGCCTCAGACCTACTACCTCACCGATCCCACGGGCTGGGGTGATAACCAGCGCCAGGCCCTCGCCGTGCTGCGGGCGGCCCAGATTCCTTTCCCCCTGGATCCGGCCGTTGTGCGATTTCCCGAGGGGTGCATGTTTTGGATGAGTGGCCGCCTGATGCAACGGCTGGCGGCCTTGAACCTGAGGGTTGAGGCCTTTGAGGAGGAACCGATTGCCCAGGATGGGGCCATGGCCCATGCCATGGAGCGGCTGGTGGGGGTATTGGCCTGCGCGGCGGGAAAAAAGATCGGGCAAGTGTTCATTGAAAGCCCCCCTTCGACGGATCCCAGCTATGAAGATCAGCAGGATTACTCCCAGGATCTGGCCGGCTTGACGGCCAGGGAACGGGTGAGGGTGTTGGCCTTGTTTCTGCCGCAATTCCATGAAACCTATGAAAACAACACCTGGCATGGTGAAGGATTCACCGATTGGACCAATGTGCGCCGTAGTCAGCCTCTCTTCAGCAACCACGACCAGCAACGCTTTCCCCACCCCGATCTGGGCTACTACGACGTGGCTGAGAGTGATTACTTTGAGAGAACGGCGAAATGGATGCAAGCCTCTGGTGTTGATGGCCTGATCTTTTATCACTATTGGTTTCATGGCACCACGATTCTGGCGCAACCGGCCCAGTTGCTGCTGGCCCATCCTGAGCTAGCCCTGCCGTGGTGCTTCTGTTGGGCCAATGAAAACTGGACCCGCGCCTGGGATGGTAATGAGGAGCAGGTGTTGATGCGGCAAACCTATTCCCGATCTGATGCCCGGGCGTTCATTGAGTATCTGATCCCTTACTTCAAAGATGAACGCTATCTCAAGATTGGCACCAGACCCCTGTTGATCGTTTACCGACCATCCCACAACCCCTTGATGAAAGAGTATGTGCAGATCTGGAAGCAAGCCTGTTTGGCTGCGGGCCTGGCTCCGCCCTATTGCGTGGCCACCCTCACACGGGGCACGGTGAATCCCGATGGGGATGGATTTGACGCGGGCCTCGAACGGGTGCTCCATGACTGGACGGGCGGCGCTGTTCAAGAGATCAATGGGCAGCTCGACTTCCATGCACCCTTTGGCGGTCGGGTGCTCGATTACAACGCCGTTGCGGAGCATTACATGCGGCGTCAGCCGTCTGAACCCTTCAAGCTGATCAGAAGCCTGGTGCCGAGCTGGGATAACTCACCGCGATATGGAAACCAGGCAGATCTTGTGCATCAATCTTCCCCACGCACCTTTAGTGCCTGGCTGAGGAACTTGATTCTGGATGCCCGGGGCAGGTTGGAGGAGGAGGAACGGATGGTTGTGGTGAATGCCTGGAATGAATGGGCGGAGAGTGCCTATCTGGAGCCGGATGGCAAGCATGGATTTGCCTACTTGAATTCTGTCGCCCGCGCCAAGTTGGGGCTCCCCTACGACATGACCCTGCGGGAGCTGGAACGCTGCTTGACGGTCGCTCCACGGGCTGGACGGTGTTGGGTGGAGATCCCACCCCATGTGGCCCGCCATCTGCAGCTGGATGAGGGGGTGCGCCGCACGTTCTGGAGCTGCCTGGCCGGGGCCAAGGAGGGCCAGCCATGGGTGGATCGGCAGACGTGGGCTGGGATTCCCGAGGCGTTGAAGGGGGAGTTCCTGGTGCGGGAGGAGGAGGAGGCGTCTTGCTTGGAACCGGGGCTGGTGCGTTGTGTGTTTCGGCGCATTGAGTATCTGTCGCCAGGGTCGCTGGATGGGATGGTTCGCCAGGCGCTTGCTTTTCCCGGGCAGATCATTGCCGCCAACAGCGTGCAATTTTCGGAGGATCCCATTGCCTGTTGGCAGGCCTACGCCATTGATCGCGGCGATTGCCACGGGAAGCTCGGGGTGTTGGCGACAACGGCACCGCAATTCACGGCCCAGTTGCAGGCGAAGTTGTGCCCCACGGCCTGGGCCATCCCCTCTTCCTATGGCTTTCTCAACCCCGGGCCCGCCTGGGATTCGGCGATGCAGGTGACCACCATCCTGCGCATTCACCCCCGGGGCAACCTGCGCTTTCTGCAACGGGCTCTGTTGTCTTTGTTGGTGATGGAGGGTGGAGTGGAGGTGCGACCGGTGATTGCGGCGCAGGATTTCCATGAACCGCACCTGGCGGCCGAGCTGCGCCAGGTGGTGCACAGCCTGCCCTGGGCGACGGGGTGTGAGCCTGTGGTGCTGGAGTATCGGTCGTCCATGGAGGAACCCGATTATCGAGCGCGCATGCTTGTGGAGCCACTGCGCCGGTTGGCGACCCGCTATGTGGCCTATCTCGACCATGACGACTATCTCTATCCATTCGCCTACAGCTCGCTTTTGCAACGGCTTCAGAGCACCTCCAAGGCGGTTTCTTTTGGGCGGGTTTATGTGGCTTGCACGGACTTGGAGCGCCAACTGGTTGTGGAGAAACGCCGGGAGTTTGAGGAGGGCTTTTCCTATGAGCAGTTTCTCCGTCTGAATCATGCCCCCCTGCATAGCTTCCTGCTGGATGCCAGCCAGTTGAATCTGGCTGGGTTGCGCTTCATTCCAGGAATGAAGTATATGGAGGACTATTATCTGACCTTGCAACTATTCACGCGGGAGAACTGTGACTGGCACTCCTTGTTGATGACCAACCATATCGGCGACTACACCTACCTCCTGGATGCCTCCGGTGGTGGCACGTTGTCGCTCCTGAGCGATGAGGCACGAACGGCGCTCAAGGTCAGCGCGGAGTATGGCAGGTGTGAAGCCGCCATTCAGGAGATGCGCCAGCGCTTGGGACGATCGCGGGCGCCGGGAACTCCGGGGCGAACCTGATCCGCTGGGTGGGTGGAGCGTGTTACCCGTCGAGTTCAAGGAGCCAGGCGTTGAGGTCGGCGACCCCTTGGAACTCAAGGAGGGCATCGGCCAAGGCTTCCAGGCTTGCGAGCGGTAGGGACTGGATGCGGGTTTGCTGCTCGGGAGACAGGGGGCCGATGCGGCGATTGAGCAGGCGCATGGTCATGGTGGCGGCTTCTGCTTGCCTGCCTTCTTGTCGGCCCAAGCCAAAGATTTCCTTGTAGGCGACGCTGCTGGTGAAGTCGTCGACGGTGATTCCACCCATGGCACAGATCTCGGTAATGGAGCGGCCGTTGAACCTTGAAAGCAGAATAGCGGCAATGACGTCGGGGAGCTCGCCAGCCAAGGGTGTGCCCTCGGCCTGCGCTTGAAGGGCCTTGGCTGTTGGGTTGAGTTGATCCTCTGGGAGGAGGAGCAGGCCAAGGGCTCGCTGGATAGGGGGGGCATCGATTGGCATGCGGTCGGGGGCCAGCTCAATCCAGATCAGCCGCTCCCGCAGGAACTCCTGAACGGGCAGCGGATCGCCGAAGTTGAACTCCCTGGAAGGGCAGATCACCACCACCTGCCAGTGACGAAGCGGCAGGCCCTGGCGGTATTGATGGCGCAGGAGCAAGCCAGCTTCGTTGAAAAGGCGGAGGAAGAATTCAGGATCTGCTGACATTTGTGCCTCCATGATCAACGCTGGTTTGTCTGGAAGCTGGTCGGGAGGGGGGAGGAACAGGCCATCGAGTCGTGCTTCCCGCTCCTTGATGGCGGGTGCGGAGAAGGTGTAGCCCTCCATGTGATGGAGCACGGAGGCCACCAGGGGCTGAAGACGATCGGTGCGCTCCTGGAACAACCAGAAAAAGAGCTTGTCGCTGGTGACCACGGCGGACTGGGATTGGAGTGGATGTGGGTGGATAGTCACAAGGGTAATAACCCCTGTGGAGTTAGGTTTTAGTGGGGCGGCATGGAATGACTTGATTGTGCACAAGGCTCCACGACCCTCAAAGCCTGATCTGGGCAAGGCGTACACACGTAGACAGCGTTAGCGATCTGCTCCGTCATTGCTGTCATCTTAAAATGCCTGTTGAAAAGGAAACAGAAGCCTCCTAGATTGCGATTGGCATATTTCTCGAAAACGAAGGCATGAAAAGTGCCGCTGAAACTCGTTTTTAGGTTGCCCACCAGCATGTTAATCCAGCGAAACTGAGGCAGCTCATTGGGATGGCGCCCACCAGTGACCACTGGAGTGTCTCTGCAGCCGGCTGCAACGACCGAGCGGAAGCAGGCGAGCCCATCCGAGAGCACAGAGCAGCGACTCGATAGGTTCTGCCGTGCCCAGTTGGTAAGTGCCTTTGATGTGAACATAGATGCTTGAGAAGTGTAGGCCTTCAGGGTGCGGGACAGGAAAAAATCGCACTAAGCCACTGAATCACCAGCTGGGTGACGTCAGACTAAAAGTGTTGTCGATGTCATAACGACGACGACTGATCAGTCGTTGGGAATCATGGAAGGCATCTCCCCTCCATGGCGATGAGCCATCCAGGCCTGCTCC
>JBKDSY010000213.1:0-27238 GCA_046340755.1 Cyanobacteriota bacterium | reverse complement strand
CCGGCCCCTCGCCCTGCCCGACCGCTGCCCGGAATGCGGTTCCCTCCTGGCGCGGGAGGAGGGGGAGGCGGACACCCGCTGCGTCAACAATGGTTGCCCGGCGATTCTGCGGGCCTCCTTGCGCCACTGGGTGAGCAAAGGGGCTTTGGATGTGGAAGGCATCGGCAGCAAGCTGATCAGCCAGCTGGTGGACCGCGGCTTGGTGCGCTCCATCGCCGACCTCCATCGCCTGGATGGGGCCCTGTTGGCCAGCCTCGAGCGGATGGGGGAGAAATCCGCCACCAACCTGGTGGAGGCCCTGACCGCATCGAAAGCCCAGCCCTGGTCGCGCCAGCTCTTTGGCTTGGGGATCCACCATGTGGGGGAGGTGAACGCCAAAGCCCTGGCGCGGGCTTTCCCCGATGCGGATCTGCTGCGCCAGGCTGCCCTGGAGGCGCCCGAGCGCATCACGGCTGTCTTTGGCGTGGGCCAGGAGATTGCCCAGTCGCTGCAGCTTTGGTTCGCCAACCCGGCCAACGCGGATCTGTTGCGGCAGCTGGCCGCCCTGGGCTTCACCCTGGGCCGGGGGGAGGGCGGCGCCCCAAGCGCTTCCCCGGAGGGGGCCCGTGCCCTGCCGCTGGCCGGCCACACCTTTGTGCTCACCGGCACCCTGCCAACTCTGAGCCGCCGCCAGGCCCAGGACCTGATCGCGGCGGCCGGCGGCAAGGTCAGCAGCGCGGTGAGCCGTAAAACCAGTTTCGTGGTGGCCGGTGACGAGGCGGGAAGCAAGTTGGCCAAGGCCCAAAGCCTCGGGGTGGCCGTGCTGGATGAGCCCGGATTGCGGGAGTTGCTGACCGGCGCGGGGAGCGGGAGTGCCCCCGGGAGCGCCCAACCGGGTCAGGAGCCGCACGGGGAACCCCAACACGCCACGGGCTGAAGGGGCTGGCGTCCGCTACGTTCCACACGCTGGACCTTGTTCCGCCATCCCCTTTTCCCCCGTGGCCGCTGAGTCCGCCCCCACCAACCCGGAAGTTCGGGAGTCCGCCACCAGCGAATCCGTTGTGGCGCGACAACCTGCGGCCCTGGACATTTCCCTGAGCAGTTCCCTGCCCCTCACGGGCTCCTATTCCTTCCCCCCGCTCTCCACCCCTGCTCCCGTGGCCGCCGGCGACCGCCCACCGCCTGCCGAAGCCCCTGATCCTGCCGCCGCAGGCGAGGCCCTTGAGCTGCCGGACCCCCTCTGGCGTCTGCTGGCCCGCCATCAACTGCTCGTGCCCCTGCTCCGCCAGACCGTGATCGCCGACGCGGTGGCCGGCGTCTCCCTTTCGGAGGCGGAGACGCAGCAGGCCAAGAAGCTCTGGGTGCAGCAGAAGGGGATTCAATCCCCCGACCAGCTGCAGAGCCACCTGGCCAACCACGGCATGACCGAGGCCGATGCCCTCTGGCAGGCCGAACTGCCCCTGCGCATCCGCCACCACAGCCACCAACAATTTTTCCACCGCGCCGAGCAGCGTTTTCTCAGCCGCAAACAACAGCTCGACACGGTGATCTACAGCCTGCTGCGGGTGCGTGGCGAATCCTTGGCCCACGAGCTATACCTGCGCATCGCCGAGGGGGAGGCTGATTTCGCTGAGCTGGCGGCCACCTACGCGGAGGGGCCGGAGCAGGCCACCCGGGGGGTGGTGGGCCCCGTTCCCCTTCTGCAGGCCCACCCGACCCTTGCCAATGTGCTGCGCACCAGCCAGCCCGGTGAATTGCGCCCTCCCCTGGCCATTGAGCAATGGTGGCTGGTGGTGCGGCTGGAATCCCTCCAACCGGCCAGCTTTGATGACGCCATGCAAAGCCGCATGACCCATGAACTCTTCGAGGAGTGGGTGGAGGAAGAGGTGCAGCGGCGGATCAACGATCACCCCCGAGGGTCTGCCTCCTGAACACCATGGTTTCCACCACCCCCACTGACCAGCACCACAGCTGGTTAACCCAGGCCCCCTTCTCCCTTCTCCCTCCGGAAGACCTCCGACGGCTGGACGCGGGAAGCCGCCGGCTGCGGTTTGCCGAGGGCCAGGCCATCAGCAGCGATGGCGCCATTGGCGACCAGGTGCTGGTGGTGCTTCAGGGGGAGGCCCGGCTGCTGGGGCGGCGAGGAACGCGGCCCTTCACCCTGCAAAAGTTGGGCGCTGGAGAAATCATTGGCCTGGTCTCCCTGCTGCGGGCCGCCCCGTGTGAACAGGTGACCGCCGCCACGGCCCTGGAGGCCATGGCCATCCCCGATGCCCTGGCTCTGGAGCTGGTGCGGCGGGATGGGCCCTTTCGGCAGTGGTGCGCCACCCACCTCTGGTTGGCGGAGCTCCATGGCTTGCTGGTGTGCCTGGAGGATCGCAACCCGACGGCCGAGCCCTTCGAGCCCAGCCGCTGGCGGCAGCGGCTGGAACGGCTGGCGGGCCAGGCCCGCCCCATCCTTCCGGAGCAGGTGGGGGCCCTGGCCCCTGGTGAAGCCATGGTGGTGGCCAGTGGAAATGTGCCCGGATTGGCTATCGGTACGTTGCTGCGGCCCGGAGAGCCCCTGCCCACGCCCCTCCCGCCCCTTCCCCTGCGCCTGATCGCCCTGCCAGAGGATGCCGGGGGGACCGGGCAGACCCCAGTCGAGGCGCCCACGACCCTCCCTGGACAGGACCCGGGAGAGACGGGCACCCTGCCCCAACCCACCAGCCTGGATCTGGGCCAGGCCGGGCCTCAGCGGGGCCTCAGCCTGGTGCGGGGCACCGGAGAGGTGGAGGAGGCCAGCGCCTGCTTGCAGATGTTGGCCAAGATGCTGAAACTCCCCTACCGCCGCGACGCGGTGGAGAAGATGTTGCGGGAGAAGGTGCGGCAGGGGCAGCGTCCCAACCTGCAGCTTTGTGCCCAGATCGCCTCGGTGATGGGGCTGCTGGTGAGTGGCGCCCGGGTGCGGGGGGAGGCGGTCACCCGGCTGATCACCCCCTCCCTGGTGCCCTGGAAAGACAGCTTTGCCATCCTGGTCGCCAGCCATGCCGGCGGCTGGACCCTGGCGTCGCCTCGGGATGGCTGGGTGCGGTTGTCGCCGGCGGAGATTCAGGCCACCTATCCGGAGGGGGTGGAGCTGCTGCTGCTCGAGCGGAGCACCGCCACGCCGGAACAGCGATTCGGGCCGGGCTGGTTCTGGCCGGCCCTGAAGCGCTATCGGGGGATGTTGCTGCAGGTGCTGCTGGCCTCGTTTGTGGTGCAGCTCTTCAGCCTCGCCAATCCCCTGCTGATCCAGGTGATCATCGACAAAGTGATTGCCCAGCGCAGTCTCGATACACTGCAGATCCTGGGCATGGCCCTGGTGGTGGTGACCCTGATGGAGGGGGTGATCGGCACCTTGCGCACCTACCTGTTCACGGACACCACCAATCGCATCGATTTACGGCTCGGCGCTGAGGTGATCGACCATTTGTTGCGGCTGCCGCTGAATTATTTCGATCGTCGGCCCGTGGGGGAACTGGGCACGCGCATTGCCGAGCTGGAGAAGATCCGCAATTTCCTCACCGGCCAGGCCCTGGTGACGATTTTGGATGCCGCCTTCTCGGTGATCTACATCATCGTGATGCTGATCTACAGCTGGCTGCTCACCCTGATCGCCCTGGCGGTGCTGCCAATTCAAATTGCCATCACCCTTGGTGGTGCACCGCTGTTTCGCCGTCAATACCGCCAGGCGGCGGAAGAAAACGCGCGCACCCAGAGCCACCTGGTGGAGGTGATCAGCGGCATCCAAACGGTGAAAGCCCAAAACGTGGAGATGGTGAGCCGCTGGAAATGGCAAGACTTCTACGCGAAATACATCTCCCGCACCTTCGACAAGACCAAAACCGGCACCCTGCTCAATGAAACCAGCCAGGTGTTGCAGAAGCTCTCTCAGCTTCTGGTGCTTTGGGTTGGTGCCGGGATGGTGCTCAATAGCGAACTCACCTTGGGCCAATTGATCGCCTTCCGCATCATCAGCGGCTATGTCACCCAGCCCCTGCTGCGCCTCTCCTCCATCTGGCAAAGCATCCAAGAGTTGCGGGTGTCGTTTGAGCGGTTGGCCGATGTGGTGGATACCCCCGAGGAATCCAACGAGGCCGACAAGGCCAACATCCCCCTACCTGCCATTGAAGGAGAGGTGGTGTTTGAAAATGTCAGTTTTGCCTTCGTTCCTGGCGGAACGGAGGTGTTGAGCAACATTCAATTGACAGTGGAGCCCGGCACCTTTGTTGGCGTGGTGGGGCAAAGCGGCAGTGGCAAGAGCACCCTGATGAAATTGCTGCCCCGTCTTTATGCCCCCACCAGCGGCCGCATCCTGGTGGATCACTACGATATCGCCAAGGTTGAGCTTTATTCTCTCCGCCGTCAGATCGGCATCGTGCCACAGGATCCCCTGCTGTTTTCTGGCACGATCAGCGAAAACATTGCCCTCACCAATCCGGAGGCGAGCAGTGAGGCGATTGTGGCGGCGGCCAAGATTGCGGCTGCCCACCCATTCATCATGGATTTGCCGGCCGGCTACAGCACGCCGGTGGGGGAGCGGGGGTCTTCGCTGTCGGGGGGGCAACGGCAGCGGATCGCCATCGCCCGCACCCTGCTGGCCCGGCCCCGGTTGATGGTGCTCGACGAGGCCACCAGCGCCCTCGACTACGACACCGAGCGCCAGGTGTGCGACAACCTGCGGGAGGCGATGAAGCACTGCACGGTGTTTTTCA
Source organism: Cyanobacteriota bacterium (assembly GCA_046340755.1). Taxonomy (GTDB): domain Bacteria; phylum Cyanobacteriota; class Cyanobacteriia; order PCC-6307; family Cyanobiaceae; genus Cyanobium. Next base: position 22,523 of record JBKDSY010000213.1, on the reverse strand, counting down.
TCACCCATCGCCTGAGCACCATTCGCCGGGCCGACCGCATCGTGATGCTGCACCAGGGAGCCCTGGTGGAATCGGGCACCCACGATGAGCTGATGGCCCTCCGGGGTCGCTACTACGCCCTTTACCGTCAACAGGAGGCCACCTGATGCGTTCCCCCTCCGATTGGGGCCCTCTCGACCAGCCCGACTCCTCCGCGGGCCAGGAGATCCGGGACCAGCGGCTGTTTTCCATTGGCGACAGTGAGGAGGTGGCTCTCCGGCAGTCGCGCTTCTGGGCGCGGAGCATCACCTGGACCTTGATGGGCGTGACAGTCTTCGGCCTGGGGTGGCTGGCGTTGGCGAAAACCGAGGAGATCGTCACCGCCCCGGGCAAGCTCGAACCCCTTGGGGTGGTGAAGGAGATCCGCATGCCCGTGGGCGGCGTTGTGGATCAGATCCTGGTGAAGGAAGGGGAACCCGTGAAAAAGGGCCAGGTGTTGTTGAAGCTCGACACGGAGGCGACCAAGGATCGCCAACAAAGCCTGCAGAGCAGCATTTCCTTTAAGCAACAGCAATTGTTGTTGAAAGTGGAGGAGTTGAAGCGCTATTTGGATGTCAACGACACGGAGCAGCGCATGTTGATGCGCAGTCTGGGACTGGAGCAGGAGGTGCTGGATCGGCTTGAGGTGCTCAACCGGGAAGGTGCCACGGCGGAGTTGCAATTCCTCACCCAGCGCAACAAGGTGCAGGAGGTGGCCAGCAAGTTGGAGGAGGCGAAGGTGGATCGCTTGCGTCAGTTGGCGATCCTGGGCCAGGGCATCCGTCAGCTGCAGACGGAGTTGGCCGATCTGAACAGCAAGTTGATCGAGCTCAACGTCAACATTCGCTATCAGGCGTTGACGGCGCCGGTGGATGGGGTGGTGTTTGAATTGAAGCCGAAGGCGAGCGGCTTTGTGGCGCAAACCAGCGAGCCGGTGTTGAAGGTGGTGCCTCGGGACCAGTTGGAGGCCCGGGTGGAGGTGCCCAGCAAGGACATTGGTTTTGTCAGTGTCGACAAGCCCGCGGACATCAGCATTGATTCCTTCCCCTCCTCGGATTTCGGGGTGATCAAGGGGCGGGTGCGGCGGATCGGCTCCGATGCCTTGCCGCCCGATCAACTGAAGAACTTCTATCGGGTTCCGGTGGACATCGCCCTCGAGAGCCAGTCGCTGCGGTTGAAGGATGGCACCAAGTTGCCGTTGCAGGTGGGGATGTCGCTGACGGCGAATGTGAAGCTGCGCAAGGTCACCTACCTGCAGCTGCTGCTGAGCGATTTCAAAAACAAGGCCGACGCCCTCCGCCGCATCTGACCATGGCGTCACCAAACCCGATCCCGCCGGCTGGGAACTCGGCACCCACCGTGCCACCGACCATTGCCCGCTGGGTGAAGACCGAGTGCGGACAGGCGAAATACCTGGAGCTGGCCCACCAGCGCGGACCCTGGGCCCGGCTACGGCGCTGGTGGTTTGTGGCCATTGCCGCCCTGCGCGACTGGCGCTTGCCCTGATCCCGCTGGCTCCGGCCTCAGGCCTCCCCGTCGCCCCGCAGGGCGGCCCGGGCCACCCGATTCACTAGCCACACCACCGCCAGGGTGGCCGCCACGCCCACGAGCCGCACGGCCCAGGTGAAGGGATCGGCCTGGCCGCTGAGCACGGTGGGGAAGCGGGCCACGTCACCCGCCAGGGCGCCCAGGCCGCAGAAGAGGATGGTTCCCGGCAAGATGCCGATCAGGCCGATGGTGTAATCGCGCCAGGTCACCTCGCTGAGGCCATAGGCCAGGTTGAGCAAGCTGAAGGGAAAAGCCGGCGAGAGGCGGGTGAGCAGCACCAGCCTCAACCCCTCCCGGCTCACCGCTTGCTCCACGGCCCGCAGTTTGGGGGTGGCTTCCAGGCGGCGCCGGGCCCAATCCCGCAACCAGGTGCGCCCCAGCAGAAACACCAGCAGGGCACCGAGGGAGGCGCCGACAAACACCACAACGCTGCCCCACCAGGTGCCGTAAAGAGCGCCGGCCAGCATCGACGCCCACACCCCAGGCAGCAGCAAGGTCACCCAGAGGGCGTAAAGGGGAACGAAGAGCACGGCGCCCTGGGGACTGCGCAGCAGCGGCAGGGCCGCCTCCAACCAGGTGGTGGGATCCAACTGGGGCAGTCGCAAGGGGGGCTATTCAACCTAGGCGACGGTCTAGGGGATGGGCCGAGATGACCGGGTGGCCATGGAAGGGTGAGTACCTGTGCACCATCGCGGCAACGAGGCGCGATCTGGCACCTGGTGTGGTTGTCTGATGTGGAACGTCTTCAGCAAATTGACTATCCCCGACTTTCTTGTCCGTCGGCCTTAGTATTCATGGATTGACACAACGTCATGACCCAAATTCACCTCGAATTCTTGCTGCATGATTGGCGGCAGCTGTTGAGCCAGTGGTCGCGCACGGGAGCCCTCGGCCAGGCTGCCCGAGAGGCCTTCATGCTGACGGGCGAGCCGGAACCGCTGGGGCGGCTGGTGGACCGCTGGAGCGCTGGCAACGTCCAGGATCTGCCGCCGGTGGAGCTGCTGTCCGCCAATGCCATGCCTGCCGCCATCGGGGCCTACGCCCCGGGCACCGCCACGATTTATCTCCACGCCGACTGGCTGCGGGGCGCCAGCCCAGGGCAGGTGATGGCGGTGCTCACCGAGGAGCTGGGCCATCACCTCGATGGGTTGCTCAACAGCGCCGACACGCCAGGGGATGAGGGGGAACTGTTCGCGGCGATGTTGATCGGGGGAGACACCCTTGGCGAGGAGCGACGGCAGGCCCTGCTGCTGGAGAATGATGTGGGGCGTGTGTGGGTGGCTGGTAGGGAGATGGTGGTGGAGCAAGCGGCCCAGGTGGTGAGCACGCCGATCTCAGCGGCCACACCGGGGCGGACCCGATTTGAATATGGGAATGAGACTGCCTTCGCCGCACTTCGCAGTGACGGCACTGTTGTGACATGGGGATCCCCTGCTCGGGGCGGGGATGGCGGCGGTGTCGACCTTGATCGTCCGTCGGACAATCTCACGGTAACCCAAATCTACTCTTCTTCTGATGCATTTGCGGCACTTCGCAGTGACGGTTCCGTTGTCTCTTGGGGGGTATCTTATTTGGGCGGTGATAGCAGTGGTGTGGATTTTGACGGGCCTGCCAATAACCTTGTTGCGACCCAGATCTTTTCCTCTCAAGGGGCTTTTGCAGCACTGCGCAGTGACGGATCTGTCGTGACCTGGGGAAATTCCTTTTTCGGTGGTGATAGCAGCAGCGTGGACTTTGATGGCCCTGACAATAATCTCAAAACAATTCAGATTTTCTCCACCTTTGCTGCCTTTGCCGCCTTGCGCAGCGATGGCTCTGTCGTCACGTGGGGATCCTCCGTTGATGGGGGTGACGCCAGCGATGTGGACTTTAATGGTCAGAAAAATAATCTTAAAGTGACTCAAATTTTTTCATCCTTGCAGTCATTCGCTGCATTGCGTAGCAACGGCTCTGTTGTTACCTGGGGCAGCCAGCCCTATGGAGGCAACAGCGATGGCGTAGACTTCAATGGACCAAATAATAATCGGAGGGTGCAACAGATCTTCTCCACGCATGAATCCTTCGCCGCATTGTGTAATGATGGTTCAGTCGTTACCTGGGGTGCGTCCTATTCCGGAGGAGATAGCAGCAGTGTCGACTTTGATGGTGCTGCGAATGGCCTTTGGACCAGTCAAATTTTCTCTACTGACCATGCTTTTGCGGCCTTGCGCAGCGACGGCTCTGTCGTGACATGGGGAGAGTCTTCCAGTGGAGGCTACAGCGAATCAATCGATTTTGATGGACCTGCAAATAATCTGACAGTGGTTCAGATTTTCTCTACGCAACTAGCTTTTGCAGCCTTGCGCAGTGACGGTTCTGTTGTGACATGGGGCGAGTCATCTGCTGGAGGTTACAATGGAGATGTTGACTTTGATGGGCCCGCGAATGATCTTAAAGTAGTTGAAGTTTTCTCTAGTCAAAGGGCTTTCGCTGCCCTGCGCAGCGATGGTTCTGTCATCACTTGGGGAGACGCTAATTTCGGAGGCAATAGTCAAGGCGTTGATTTTGATGGTCCTGCAAATCAGTTGAAGGTGGATCAGATCTTTTCTAATCAACATGCTTTTGCGGCCTTGCGTAGCGACGGATCTGTCATCACCTGGGGTGATTCCATATATGGCGGCAACAGCGATTCCATCGACTTTAATGGACCTGCTAATGACTTGACGGTGGTGGCCTTCGCCAATCCCTTTGATGATGACCGCTTGGTGTTTGAGCCTCTCTTGCCTACAATCACACTCGCAATGTCACGGGCAATAGTGACAGAGGATGGCAAGACGAATCTGGTCTATACTTTCACCCGCACGGGAGTGACCACCTCGACGCTGAACGTCAATTACACCGTGGGCGGCACGGCCACCCTTGGAACGGACTACACCGGCATCCCGACCAAACGGGCCACCAAGACGATCAGCTTTGCCGCCGGTGCCTCCACCGCCACCGTGACCGTCAATCCCACGGCTGACAGCACCACTGAAGAGGATGAAACCGTCACCCTCACCCTCGCGAGTGGCACGGGCTACACCATCGGTACTACAACGGCGGTCAGCGGCAGCATCAGCAACGATGACTACCGCCTGCCGCTGTACACCGCGACCACCGCCACGCTCCCCCATCAGCAGGGATGGCTGTCCTTCGGCAGTGGCTTGACGGGCACCCAAACCCTGTCGAGCGGTGGCACCACCTTGACGTCCACGGCCTTGATGGCCGATATGGCTGGCTACAGCAACCACACCGTTGCCGCCGCCCAGCCCGTCAACAGCGCTTTCCCCGCGCTTGATCGGCAGACGGGAGTGTCCCTTGATTTCCGTGTGCGGCTGATCAACGAAAACCATCAAGACAGCACTCGGGCCGGTTTCTCAGTGACCCTTCTGGATCAGAGTGCCACTCCCCTGGGCATTGAACTTGGCTTCTGGACCAACAGCATCTTCAGCCAAAATGGTGGCTCCACCCCCTTTCAAACGCCCCTGGAGCGGGTCGATGGCCTGAACACCACCACGGCCACTGACTACAGCTTGCGCCTCATCGATCAGACCTACTTCCTCCTGGCAAACAATCGCCTGGTGCTCTCCGGTGCCGTGCAGGATTACAGCCAGTGGCACAAGAATCCCCTTCTTCCCTACAACCCCTACACCACGCCCAACTTCCTCTTCCTTGGTGACAACACCTCCCGCGCCAGTGCCAGCGTGGAACTGGGCACCACCACCCTCGCCCTGGCCACCCGGCTGAGCGAGGGCAACGACAGCCTCACGGCCACCTCGGCTGCGGAGACTCTCAATGGGTTGGGGGGAAATGACAGGCTCAATGGCGAGGATGGCAACGACTGGTTGATCGGCGGTGTGGGGATTGACCAGCTCAATGGTGGCAAGGGAGATGATGTGCTCTTTGGCGGGGCTGACGTTGATCGCTTCCAATTCAGCACCTCCGTCACCTTCCACACCGCTGATCTTGGGGTCGACACCATTGTCGACTTCAATCCCTTGCAAGATCGCCTGCGTCTCTCCCGCACCACCTTCTCGGCTTTGCCAGCAGGATCCACCCTGGCGGCAGCGGCCTTTGAAGTGGTGAGCCTTGATGACGCGGCAGCCAGTAGTGCTGCCTTGATTGTCTATAACAGCCTCAATGGTCGGCTATTTTATAACCCCAATGGCAGCGACGCCGGTTTTGCCTCTTCCATCTCCGCTGGCGGCCAATTCGCCCAGCTCTGGAGTGGCGCCAGCGGAGGGCCATTCCCTGCCCTCGCCAACACGATGATCGGGGTGTTCTGAACACTCATCGAAGTCCTCCCTGCCCCGGCCGCCCGTGCTTTATCGTCTGCGCGCCTGCCGGCAACGGGCCCGCAGGCGGCGGCTCCAGCTCCAGCCCGCGCCAGCCCCGAGCAGGGGTAGGGGTGCTGGAGCAGCCATGGCAGGCCCCCAATACCCCCAGCCACCATCCACCTGCGAGGGCACCAGGCCCACGGGGATGGGAGCGCCAGCCGCCACCGGGAGACTCCGCATCGCCCCATCCGGGCCGAAGCTGACACCCAACACCGTGGCGATGGAACTGGCCTCCGTCACCACTTCGTCAAACGTGGCCGGATCGCCTTCCATCGTCGCACCGATGACATAGCGCCCAGGGGAGAGCACAAGGGTGGGAATGGATACCCATCGAAAGCCTTCCTGCAGGGGCGTGCCGCTGCCGGCGGGCACCACCCCGCTGGCCAACAGCCCGCCACTGCCGTCAAACACACTCACCGTGTGGGCGCTGAGCAGGCCATCCCCCAGGTGATCCCAAAAACCGAGCTGTTCCACGGCACGGCTTTGGGTCAGGGTGAGGTCGTAGCCAATGGTGCCTCGAAAACTCGGATTTCCGCCCACCACGTCAATTGTGGTGGGCACCAGGAAGGTTTCAATCGGCCCCGCCAGGACTCTGGCTGGGAGTGCGGTGGTCGCGGCCACGGTCAGGACGGAGGCGATGCACACCTGTTGAAACCGGGGGCCTTGCCCGCTGATCAGAGCCATGGTGATGAGGGAGGGGGTGGAATGGAAACAGGACGGTGGGGGGAGAACGCGGATCCTGCCGCTGCTCAAGGCATCACCTGAATCAGCTGGATCTGGCCGCCTTCCACCAGGTAGGAGGAGCCATTCAGGGTGCCATTGCTGAGGCTGTGGGCCTGCACGTTGGTGAAAAATACCGTGCCGGGTGCGGCTCCAAACAGGTGGGACACCTCGATCACGCCGGAGGATTCCCAATTGCCGATGTCCGTGGGCAGGCTGTCGCTCTGGCCGTAGGCCACGGGCACGGCGCCGCGATCGATCTGGGCCCAGCGGTCGGCCTGGCCCGTGAGGGGGTCCACCTCCCAGATGGAGGCCTCCTGGCTACCGAAGCGTCCATCGGCCGTGCCGCCCAGCAGGGAGCGGTCCTCCTGGATGTAGAGCTTTCCATGGCGGCTCCAGGCGATGTTGTCGGGGTTGCGCACCCCCTCCTGTCGCGCCAGGCCTGTGAGACGGTCGCCATCCACAATCACCCGCAACGAGCTGGTGTCAGCCGTGGTGCGCAGGCTGCCGTCCGCGGCAAAGGCGTTACTGAGGTCGATGAGATTCGTATTGCCGTAGAGATCCGCTCCACTGCCCCCCGTGGTGTTGAACGCCACCTGTTGGCCTGTGATCGGTTCGACATCCCCATCCTCAATCCGGATGAATTCCATGGCCCCCTTGGCCTGGGCCAGGGAGCGCAGGGCTGAAGCCGTGGGCAGGGCGGCAATTTCGTCGCCGCTGCCCAACCACTCCCAATGGCCGCTGACGCTGGTGTTAAGGGGGATGGCACTGAGCCCGGTTTGGTTGTTGATCGTCTCGGCTTTCCAGGCATAGAGGCCGCCACTGCTCGTGGCAAGGCCGTTGCGCCGCAGCAGGTCGGCACTGGTTGGATCCTTGCTGCCCACCCAGAGATAGAGATGGTTGGCGGTGCCCGAGGTGTCGTCAAACAGCATCAACGCCACCGTGTTGGCACTGCCGGTGTTCAAGGCCACGGCCGCTTCCCAGCCCCCTCGCCCGAGGGCTGGTAGATGGTGCAAGTCGCCATTGGCCGTGTCGAGGGCGAAGAATCGCCCCGAGCTGCTTTCTTCGCCAAGAAAATACAACCGATCCACAAAGCCCAGTCCGGCTCCGAATTGGAAGGGTTCGCTCAGATTGGCGCTGCAGAAGCGGCTGAAGCCTCCCCTGGCAAAGCCTGGATCCGAACTCCTCACCTCGTCGTAGGCCAGGCCGCCACTCAACACCCGTGCCTGAAAGCCATTGGAGGCATTGCCATCCACGTCCTTCGCGATCACGAATTTGCTGATGCGCGCACCGGTCACATTGGCATTCAGCCCTTGCACATTCATCTGGTAGCCATCATTGGCCCCCAGCTCATGGTTGACCAGCAGGGTGATCGTGCCATCTCCGTTGTCATAGGCTCCCATGCCATCAAAGATGCCTGGGGCCACATAGGCGCTGCTGCCTGGTGCGAGCCCATTGGTGACCTCTCCGTTGGTGATCAACGGGGTGATGCGTAGGTTGGAGCTGCTTGCCCCATCCTTGAGCATGGCCATGGTGAACGAGCCCGCCATGCCGCTGCCGACGGAGTTGATCAAGCTGGGCAGATCCAGGTAGTCGAGGGTGTTGGACACCTCGTTGGACACCACCAGCTGGGCCTTGCCCGTGGCGGTGCGGTTGGCCTCCACCACCGTCAAGCCCTCCGGGCTCAGGCTGTCGGGCAACACCACGGTCGTCAGCAGGGTGGGAGCTGTTGGCGTGGTGACATCGAATACCACCAACATCGATCGTGTCGTGCGCTCCAGCCCCGCAATGGCATAGGTGCGCCCATCGATCAGGGCCACGGCGATCCCTTCCGGTTCCACGCCCTTGTCGTCGCTGCGGCTGTCGTCATACACGCCAGCGGCAATAGCCACGCTCTGCAAAGTGGTGCCGCTGTCCCACATCAGGGCCCCACTGTCGGCATCGAAGAGACTGATGCTGCGTCCTCCAAAGGCCGTGTAGGGATCTGTGGTGTCGTCGGCGAGGGTTTTGAGGCGGGAGGAGAGGCCTGTCGGCCGTCGCACCTCATCGCTGAAACTCCCCCACTCCCGCCCATCCCCCTCATTGGCGGTGAGGAAATAATCCTTGCCCCGGGCGAAGCCCCCCTCGGGCAGCAGGGTGAAGGCGGCAATGCCATCCGGCATGCGCAGACCCGACACGTTGTTCCCGAACACGGGCTTGATCAAGCGGCTGTTGTTGGCGCCGTCTTGATCACTGATGTCGACCAACTGGGTGGAAAAGTCCACCGCCCCCAAGGCAAAGACCCGTTCGATGCCGCGGGTGCCGAGGTTCACCTTGGCAACGGCGTTGTTCTCCTGCAGCGTCACATAGGCATGGCGTCCAAGCACGGCCACCGACTCTGGTTCGATGTCGGTGGCCTGGGTGGAGAGGCCACTCTTGCCGCTGATGCGCACCCCAGTAGGTAGGGCCAACCCGTCAAAGCCCAGCTCGCTGTAGGTGAAGGTCTCCTTGCCCACGGAGCCGCCGATGGCGATCAGGCCGATGCTGCCGGGCCGATCGACCGCCACGCCGTTGATTTGATAATCGTTGGTTGGTTCTCCCTCGTTGGCCACCACAAGCATGGTGCCCGTGCTGTTGAAGGCGATGCCATCGGGCAGGTAGCCCACCGCCACGTCGCGCAAGAGGGCGAGGGTGCCATCGGCGCCCATTCGCATGAAGCGCACGACGCCACGGCCGCCATTGGTGTTGTAGTCCTTGGGCGCCAAGGCCACGGCCACCAGGCTGCCAAAGCTTGCCACCGCTTGCGACACCCACGGTTGGCTGTCGGCGGGCACCGCGTTGGGCGAGGATCCATGGCTGAGCCGCTGGTCCAGGCTGGGCGTTGTGGCGGCGGGATTGGTGGAGCGCACCACCTGCAATGTGGACCCGCCTCCGGAGGAGAGGGTGAATCGCTGGCCGCCCACCACCACCACGGTGGAAATTTCCGTCTGCAGCTCCTCCACAAACACCCCTGGCGCCCGCTGGCTGAGGGAGAGGTTCAGCCCGGTTTGGCGGGCCAGCAGGCTGGTGGGCTCTCCCGCAGCAGACCGCCGAGCCGCCGCTTGGTAGAGGACCACCAACCAGGGGTTGGAGGGTGTAGCCATTGCCGAGGGCGCGCACAACCCGCCCATCCTTTCTGGCTTGGCCACGAACGACGTTAAGTTGTGGCTAACAGCCGTTCAAGGGAACGGTCCAGCGTCATGGAGGAAACCTCCGCCCGTCGGCCCGGGCACCCTGACCAAGCGTGCCGCTTCCCATTCCAGGCCTGGAGGCGTGCCTGGTTGAAGCCCGGTGCCAGAGCCCTTTCCGGAAAACAATCTCGGGGTCGCAGCCCCTGAAGCGCGCCTCCTGGGGGTCGGCAGCAGGAGCGGCTGAACAGCCCGGGCTGGGGCCAGAGCTGAAACGGCTCCTCGATGCCCGAGCCTCCTGCCGGTGCTGGGGTCGGGCCCTGGGGATTCCCAACCCATTGGGTGAGGGGGTTAGGGTCGATCTCCGCCGTTTCCCCTTCCCCGATGGGCCCCACCGCTCCCGCCACCCCCCAGAGCCCGATCAACGTTGCGGAGGTGGTGGTGCGTGACGCTCGAGGTGCGGAGCGGCGCCTGGGAGATTGGCTTGGTCAGGTGCTCCTGATCGTGAATGTGGCCAGCCGCTGCGGCTTCACCCGCCAATACGCCGGCCTGCAGGCCCTGCAGGACACCTACGGTCCCCAGGGGTTGGCGGTGCTCGGTTTCCCCTGCAACGACTTTGGCGGTCAGGAGCCTGGCACCCTGCCGGAGATTCAACAGTTCTGCTCCAGCACCTATGGGGCCAGCTTCCAGCTGTTTGACAAGGTGCATGCCACGGGCGCCAAAACGGAGCCTTACACCACCCTCACGCAGGCCGAACCCGCTGGTGATGTGGCTTGGAACTTCGAGAAGTTTTTGATCGGTCGCGACGGCAGAGTGCTCGCCCGTTTCAAGAGCAATGTGGAACCTGATGCTGATGCCCTCAAGGCAGCGATCGAAGCCGCCCTGGCGGGCTGAGGGTCGGCGGGCCACGGTGCCAGAGTGCAACAAAGGGCCGTGCGCCCGGTAGAGGTGCTGCGCCCTCTGTTTACCTTGGAATTGCCCTCACCATCTCCACCTCTGGCCAGGTCAGATCTCACCATGACAACCAATCGGATTCTGCAAGGAGCACTCGTTGCCTTGGGCTCCCTCAACCTGTTCAGTGGCACTGTGGGGATGGAGGTCAAGGCCAATCCTCTTGCAGCCAGTTCGGGGTCCATCTTTGGCTTCGGCTGTGTGCAGGCGGCTGGCAATTACTACATTGGCCTCGGCAACATGCCTGCCCCCATGGGCAATGTCGCCATGAATCCCAGCACGGTGCCGTCGCTCCAGGGGTCAGATCTCGTGCCCGTGGCGCGCATTGCGTCGTCCATCGGAAACTATGCGGTGGATCGGCGCTGTTCCACCATTGCCACCCGGCTGACCAACCTGGCCCTGGCCACCGGCAATGCCTCCCCCAAGGGCATTTTCAACTTGGTGAACTTTCTCGTTCCTGGCCAGATCGGCAATCAACAGGTGATCGCCATCGACAAGCTCACCATTGGTGATGTGTTGGCCACCGTGGGCAACGGCATGGGCGCCAAGCAGGCCATCTCGGTGTTCGGCCAACGCATTCAACGGGTGGCGGCCCGCCAGGCGATCGCAGGGTCCCTTCAGGATGGCGACATCATCATCTTTGAGTTCGTGGAGATCACGCCCTAGGGAGCCAATGGGGGGATGCCCCCCCAACCACCCTGTGCCTGCGCTGTCTGCTGGGTCCCCAGGGGTGGGCTTGCGGCACTTGGCGTTGGAGACCGCAGGGGCCCGCCGCCGAAAGTGGGAAACCGAACCGTCCGCCAGCGTCACAATCGGTTACAGTTCCCGCAACACTTCGAAACGTCCATGGCTGACTCCTCCCCCCGCTTCGGTTTCGTTGCCTTTGCCGAAACCTGGAATGGCCGTCTGGCCATGCTTGGCTTTGTGATTGGTTTGGCCACCGAGCTCCTCACCGGCCAAAGCATCCTGTCCCAAATCGGTCTGGGTTGATCGCCATGAGCACCGATTACACCCCTGCGATCGCCAGCCTCGTCGGCCTGATCGTTCTTTTCACGGGAATGGTGGGTTTTGTTCTCAGCCGCCCATCTGATCTCTCACCCAATAGGCGCTGACACGGTTCAACATCCACCGCTCACCACATCATCCCCAGCGGTATCCTGAATCAGATCGCCGCTGTTGCTGACATACTCAGCATAGTGGTGCCAATGATGATGCAATAGAGCCCCTGGGTGCACCCAGGGGCTCTGTCTTTTGGGGATCGTCAGTTGCAGTTCGACGGATTGGCGTAGGTGAAGGATTGGTAGCGGTTCAGGATGCTGCGGACATTCACGCAGGTGCTACCGCGTTTCCAGAAGGTATCCACCCCGTTTTCCCTCGGGGCAGAGCGGATGTAGGTGTAGCCGGCAGCGGTCAGACGGCCTTCCGCATAGCCCGGATCACTGCCGATCAGGGTTTGCAGCTCAGCCACCGGTGCGCCCACGCTTCCGGATGGGGAACTGGCAGGCTTTCCGCCGCCCAGCAAAGCTCCGATCAGGGCGCCAACCGCCGCGCCGGCAATCGTGGATCCCGTGGCCGTGCTGGGGTGATCGTCAAACTGGGCATCGGGATTCGTTACCACATCCGTCTTGACCGCCAGGCGATGGGTGCTGCTGCCGTCATTCCAGGTGAAAACACCTTTGCTGCCCTGGTCTTCAAACAACACATTTTGTTCGATGCCGTTGTGGGTTTCGACATGCAACTGTTGCCGACTTGGACCAGAGAAGCGGAAGCGGCTGCCGTTCTCCAGATCCACCACGAAAATGGTTGTGCCGCCATTCTGTTTCTGCCTGATGGTGCAGTAGCCGTTGTAGGCCTCGAAGCTGTTCTCCCTCAGGGTGCAGCGACCATTGGCTCGAGCCACGGTGTCGGCCAAGGAAGGGGAGGCAAGAACGCTGCTGGCCAGCAGGCCCGCGCAACACAGTGCGAAGTTGCGTTTGGGTGACATTGATGTCGTCAAGTGCCTATTGAGTTTAGCGCGGTGAGGCGGCTAAATCTAAACTGCATGTCCTGGCTTCATGAACTCTAACGAGCTGATCCTGTTTGGCTTGCATTCATCAAGATGGCTGTGAATGATCGCTTATTTTCGATGACTTAAAACTTGAGAGCGCTTGTGGGAGCTAAAACCCAACCCGCTTCACCTGTATTGAGCTTGTAGCAAATCTGCCGCTCCCCACCTGTGGCTTTGGCGTTGGTGTCGCCGGGTTTGTAGATGGGGAATCGGCGCACCAGGCAGCCTTCCACAACCGAGAACTGGTCATGGCCCTGATACCCCTGGGCCATGGTGCCGCCAAGATCCCGCAAACCAATTGGCACCAGTTGATCGGAACCGCTTACCACCGAGTAGGCCACCACCTGCCCGTAGCTGCCGCTGCCGGCGCCCTGAACAAAAACAAAAACTTCTGGTCGGCCGTTGCCGTTCAGATCCGCCACTTCAGCACCCACCACGTGGCCATCCACGCTCTTGCGGATGGGCTGAATCGGTGGCTTGGCCCCTGTCGTGGTGATCGATAGTTGCTGCTGAGAACCCTCTCCCGTGCTGTGCACATGAAACGTGACGCCCTGGAGGCTCAAGGTTTTGTGAAAACCACCTGCGGCCCGAGAGGGGTCTCCAAAGGCGGCGGTCAGGAGAAGGGTGGAGGTGACGAGGGAGGGAAGGAGGCGGGTCAAGGGAAAGGCTCCTGGCGTGGTCGCACCGATATGGCTCGAACTTACCCAGGCCCCACTTCGCTGGCGTCCGCTGTAACGATCTGCTGTCAGCGTCTGCGGTCAACTTGCGTTTGGGTGACATTCCAGAGGCTGGTGGCTCCTCAGGCTCCACCCAGCATGGGCCCGTTCTTCCCCTTCCCTGCCATGCAACGGCAACGTCTGTGGCTGATCCTCCATTTGGGGCTGGGCCTGGCCTGGATTGCCCTGCTGGCCAGCCGTGCCCCCGGCCCATCGGGCCTTGGGGCCACAGGGCCTCAGGTGGCCCAGATGCTCCTGGGGGCTGGCTGGCTGCCGTCGCTCGCCCTGGCCTGCTGGCAGGTGAACCATCGCCAGTGGCAGGCCCTGCTGCTCAGCGATCTGCTCGCCGCCGGCCTGTTGACCCTGGTGGCCTTCACCCTTTATCTGCCCCTGTTTTTCTTCAATGTGGCCTGGTTCGTTCCCCTGGCCCTGCTGCCCCGCGGCCTGCTGAGCGAGGGCTTGGTGAGACTGCTGACCGGTCGGCAGGGCCGAGTTTGTCTAGCCTTTGGCGGCCAACCCCGCGCCACGCTCAGCCGTGTCGGCGCCAACGTGATGGCCGCCAGGGACGTTGCCCAGCACTTCGCAACCCTGATCGCCCAAGGCGACCTTGCCAGCGCCATCGAGTTGCTGACCGACCCAGGGCGGTCCGTCCATACACCGGAAGCCATCAAGGCAGCAGTGGCGGCCATGCTCGGCGGCACAACCGGTCCGATTCGGACGGTGCGGGTGGTTGAGGAAGGCACCGTGGAGGATTGGCCCGGCAAGCAGCCGGGTGATGTGGCCATTGTCTACGTGGCCCTCAATGGAGACGGGTTTTCCGAAGCCGTGACCGTCACCGTGGTTGAGCAACACGGCCGCCATCTGATCAGCCAACTTGAGTGGGGAAGGCCCTAGGTCATGCCCGTTGTTGGCGGTCTCCGTCGGGGCTACCCTGGTGTGAGCCAACCTGCTCCCCTTGCGCGCCACGGCTCAGTCCATCCCCACCGACTGACAGACGCGAGTCAGACGGAGGGAACGAAGTCAAACGATGACTGGGGGAGGAGCCATGGCGAGTTGTGACGGCACAGCGAGATCGACCGACACCGAGCCCCAAGCTTGAGGTTGATCCGCACTCCCATGCGTTGAGGTTGATTCCATGAGTGTTGTTTGGTTTCTGCTTGTTGGGGTCATCGCCGGCTGGCTGGCCGGGTTGTTGGTCAAGGGTGGGGGCTTTGGCTTGATCGGCGACCTGGTGGTGGGAATCATCGGCGCCCTGATTGGCGGGCTGTTGTTTGGCGGCCTCGCGGGTGCGGCGGGGGGAGGGATGTTGGGCAGCATTTTGGTGGCCACCCTGGGCGCCGTGATTCTGCTTGTGATCCTTCGCGTCATCAAGCGAGCCTGAAGGCCAGGGGATTGCTACGTTTCAACCAGGGATGACGACCAACCATCTCTGTTTCTTCCATCGCCCGACGACCATGAGCCTCGAGGACAAGATCAAGGCCACCGCCAAGGATGCCGAAGGCCGCCTGCAGGCCGCTGCAGGTGACCTCACCGGAGACGATCAGTTGAAGGCGGAGGGGCAAGCCAAGCAGGTGCAGGCCCAGCTGATGGATGCCGCTGGCTCCCTCAAGGACAAGGTGCAACAGGCCGCCGCCTCCGTGGGTGAAGCCATTGAGGGGCTCACCGGCAAGGACCACTGAGCTTGCCAGCCGCACCGGAGCCTGACCCAACAGGCTCTCCAGTTTCCCGTGGGAGCATCAATGCTGACGGAACCATTCTTGCCAGACAGGCTTGACGTTCAAGCAGCAACGTCAACGCTGAACAGCTCCCTTGGTGGCCGATTGGGCAAGCCTGGCAAGCGATGCCCATCAACAACCCCCCTTTTGGAAGCTCCAGGCCCTTGCCATGCCCTCCACCCCGGTCGGCCCTGATCTTGAGGCCCGGGCGCGGGCCCTGCTGGCCCAGCTCACCCCGGCGGAGAAGTTGGCTCTGCTGGATGGCGACACGCCGTTCTGGTCGGGCATGGCCGACATCGCCCTGCGGGATGCCTCCCATCGCCATCCCTGGCCCGCGGGCCAGGTGCCCCGCCTGGGGCTCTCCGGCCTGTGGTTCGTGGATGGGCCCAGGGGCGTGGTGCTGGAAGGCGGTGCCACCACCTTTCCCGTGCCGATGGCCCGCGGCGCCGGCTGGAATCCAGAGCTGGAGGAGCGAATCGGAGAGGCGATGGCCCGGGAAGCCCGCTCCTTCGGCGCCAACTGGGTGGCTGCGGTGTGCGTCAACCTGCTGCGGCACCCCGGCTGGGGCCGGGCCCAGGAAACCTACGGCGAAGACCCGACGCACGTGGGCGCCCTTGGGGCCGCCATGACCCGCGGCCTGGAGCGCCATGCCATCGCCTGTGTCAAACACTTCGCCCTCAATTCGATCGACAGTTCTCGCTTCCTGGTGGATGTGCGGGCCAGCCCCCGGGTGCTCCATGAGCTCTACCTGCCCCACTTCCGCGACTGCGTGGAGGCTGGAGCTGGCTCGGTGATGAGCGCTTACAACCAGGTGAATGGCCAGTGGTGCGGCGAACATCCCGAGCTGCTGGAGACGATCCTCAAGGGACGCTGGGGCTTCCGGGGGTTTGTCGTCACCGACTTCATTTTCGGGCTGCGGGATGGGGTCGCCGGCCTGCTGGCGGGCCAAGACCTGGAGATGCCCTTTCGCATGATTTTCCAGGGCAGCCTCGCCAAGGCCCTGGCGGAGGGCCGGCTGCCCATGGCCCGCATCGACGACGCCGTGCTTCGCCTGCTGCGGGTGCAACTGCGGGTTCCCGCTGGCGACCATCCGCCGGAGTTGCGCCGCTGCCCGGCCCATCTGGCCCTGGCCCGGGAGTCGGCGCGGCAGGGGATCGTGCTGCTCCGCAACCAAGGGGCTGTGCTGCCCCTGCGGGATCTGGGATCCCTGGCGGTGATTGGCGACCTGGCGTCCGCGCCCAACCTGGGCGATCGGGGCTCCTCCGATACCCGGCCGCCGCCGGGCGCGGTGGTGACTCCCCTGGCGGGACTTCGGGCGGCCCGGCCCGATCTGCCGATTCACCACGATTCCGGCCACCACCTGGGCCAGGCGGCGGCTCTGGCGGCCCGTTGCGAGGCGGCGGTGGTGGTGGCGGGCCTCGACTGGCGGCTGGAAGGGGAGCACATCCACCCCGGCGATATTGCCCCGATCCTTGAGCAGATGCCCCCTCCCGATTGGCTGCGACGCAGCTCGGGGTGGCCTGTCCTGGAGCGGTCCTGGGGCCGGTTCACGGCGCTGATCGCCTGGATCACCAGCCACGCCTCCGCCAGCCGGGGGGGGGATTTCGCTGCCGGTGATCGCACCTCCCTTCACCTGCCCCCTTCCCAGGTGGCTCTGATTCGGGCGGTCGCCGCCGCCAACCCGCGCACCGTGGTGGTGCTGATGGGGGGTGGTGCGATCCTCTGCAGCGAGTGGGAGGAGCTGGTGCCCGGGCTGTTGCTCCTCTGGTACCCCGGAGAGCAGGGGGGCCATGCCCTGGCCGATGTGGTGTTTGGCGCGGTGTCGCCCTCTGGTCGGCTGCCCTTTTCCATTCCCATCAGTGAAGACCCCTTGCCACCCTTTGAGCCCCGGGCGCCGCGGGTGGTCTACGACCTCTGGCACGGCTACCGACGCCTGCGTCGCTTGGGCCAGGCAGCGGCCCATCCGTTTGGCTTCGGCCTCTCCTACAGCACCTTTGAGCGTGATGGGGCGGTGGCCGTGTTGCGCAACGGCACCGTTGAGGGGGGAGAGGTGGAGCTGACGGTCCGCGTGCGCAACAGTGGCGCGATGGCCGCCGCGGACGTGGTGCAGGTGTATCTGGAGCCGCCGGGCCAGCTGATGGAACGGCCCTGGCGCAGCCTGGTGGCGTTCCAGCGGGTGGCCCTGGAGCCCGGCGCATCGCGGTGGTTGCGCCTGGCCATCCCCCTGCGGCGCTTGGCCTGTTTCGATGCCCGCCGTGATTGCTTTGTCATCGAGGCTGGCCTCCATCGCCTGGTGGTGGCTCCCCACGCGGAGGCGCCGGGCCTGGCCGTGGCCCTTCCGCTGGAGGCTTGTGTGCTGGGCCCCTGAGGGGTTCAGTCACCCCTGGGGGCCAAGCAACGCCGGAGACGCCCGCGGTTGAAGCGCTGCAGGAGCACGCAGGGCAGGTTGAAGAGGGTGGCAAACACCATGTTCACCAGCACCCCCGCGGGGGGCAGCCAGAGCGCCGTGAGCAGTCCCGCTGGCCACAGCACCCAGTGCACCAGCTCGGCGCGACGGGTTTCCGCCAGCAGCAGTCGCAACGCCGTGGGATCCCGCCGCACCAAGCTGGCCTTGGACACCCCACCCGGCAGGGCGCCTCCCGCATCGGGAATCCAGTGCATCCAGATCCGAATTCCGGGTGGGGTCGCCGCGGAGCCGGTTCGCCCCCGGGTGGAGGCGAACCGCCCCCACGGATGGTCCGACGCCAGCCACCGTGGCGGCAGCCGATTGGCCAGCAGGCCCACCACCAGGGAGGCGAGAAGCCAAAAGGCCGCGCTGCTGATCAGCGGAAGCAGGGTCCGGGCGGCCATCAGCGGGTGCGAAAGGTGCGGCCCTTCCAGCGCACCCGCCCCCGTTCCAGGTTGAGGATCGCCAGCAGGAACACCCCGAGAAAGAACACCACCGGCAGGGGAAAGACCAGGTTGATCCAGCTGAACCGCCCCACCCGTCGGGTGAGCACCAGCAACTGCAGGGCAAAGGCGGCGTAGATCAGGGCATTCGGGCCGATCGCGGACGTTCCCACCAGCCCCCAGCCCATCACGGCGGCCGGCAGGCACCAGGCCGCCCAGAACAGGCCGGACAGCCACAGCAGCACCGCCAGCATCCAGGGCCAGCGCACCTCCCCCGCGGCGGTGGCAAAGTTTTTGTCGAAACCGATCACCATGTCGCCCAGCCCGCCGGGATACATCCGATAGGTGATGTGCCCGTAGCCGATGTAGGCGCTGACGGGCAAGCCGGCCTGCTCGTAGCAGTGGCCGAGAAACCAGTCCTCCACCACCTTGCCCGCGACGGCGGCGTGGCCGCCGCTGCGGTCGTAATCCTCCCGACTGGTGAGCAGGGCCGGACCGAAGGCCACGCCGCAGCCGGGCCCCAGGGGCACCGCCATCAGGCCCACCAGATTGAACAACACGGAGAGCTGCTCGTAGGGCTTCTCCGTGCGGTGATAGGGCTGCACCGACACCAGGCCGCCCAGGGATTCGTGTCGGGCCAACAATCGTTCCACAAACTCCACTCCGGGCTCGGTGTCGGCATCGAGAAAGAGCAGCAGCTCGCCGCCACTGGCCCGCACGCCGTGGTGCAGGGCCCAGGTTTTGCCGCACCACCCGACGGGAAGGGGCGGGGGCTGGATCACTCGGATGGGAAGGATGGTCGCGGCGTTGCGGGCGATGGTGGCTGTGTCGTCGCTGGACTGGTCGTCAATCACGATCACCTCGTCGGGTCGATGGCGTTGGCGAGCTAGGGCCGTGAGCAGATGGGGCAACGTGGCCGCCTCGTTGCGGGCCGGGATGAGCACCGAGAGCGTGCGGCGTTGGCGGGGGGGGCCGGGCGGCAGTTGGGGCAGGCGCAGGGCCAGGGCCCAGCCGAGGCACCAACGCACCAGGATGGAGACCTCCAGCCAACCCATAACCCTTCCTCTCTCTTCCTACAACCTCACGCTAGGGGAGGGAAGGGGAGAAAACGCCTGGGTTTAGGGGTCAGGGTCGCAGCAACTCCTTCACCAAGGGTTGGATCGCCGCCGGATCCCTGAGCAGTTGGGGGTGGGTGGCCACGGGCAGCATGCTGATGGCCCCCACTGGGAGCACGGCGCGCCAGCCCGGGAGCACCACCAGATCCAGGGGTGAGTAATAGCTGTGGCATTCGATTCGACTCAGGCGATCCAGGTCGCTGTTGAGTTGCTCCAGGAGGGCGCTGCCTTGCTTCAACTCGGCGATGCCGCTGAAGAGCCAGCTCGGCCAGGGCTGGGCGGTCAGGGTGCCCTGCTGGGGGCTGCCAACGCTGAGGAAGCGCCGGGTGCGGTAATGGCCGCCCAGGAGCTGGATCCAATAGCGAGCGATCACGCCGCCCATGGAAAATCCCAGCAGATCAACGGCTTGTTCCCTGCCGAAGGCTGCCTCGATCGAGCGACCCAGTAAGGCTGCCGCCGCCGCGATCGATGTGCGCCCCAGCCGCAGGGGCAGGTCGGGGATCAGGATCGGCTCGCGGCGGCCCGCAAGCTCCCGCTGGAGGCGGTGGAACACCGCCGAGGTGTCCAGCAATCCATGCACCAGAACCAGGGGAGGGATCGTCATCGCCGTCACGCTCCATTGAGCAGGGCCCGAGGATGGGACCCGAAGGCCAGTGTGGCAGTGGGGTGCGCTGGGGATCGGGCCCAGCGGCCGAATCGTGCCGTGACAACAAAAAGCCGTCCCCGGGGGGACGGCTTGTGGGGCACTTGGTGCCTTTTGAAGAGGGGCCTCGAAAGCTGGAACTACCAGCGCTTACCACCGCCAACACCACCGCCGCCGCCGCCACCTGGGCGGGGCTCGGCCTTGTTGACGCGGATGTTGCGACCCATCCACTCCACGCCTTGGAGGTCATCGATGGCCTTGGATTCTTCCTGGGCCGACGACATGTCGACAAAGGCAAAACCACGCTTGCGACCGGTGTCACGGTCCAGGGGCAGGCTGCATTTGCTCACGGAGCCGTAGCCCGAGAACAGGTGTTGGAGATCTTCCACTTCGGCGTCGAAGGAAAGATTGCCGACGTAAATGGTCATGAAACAGAACGGTATGGACAAGATTCGTCGAAAGTCCTGGAGAAAGTCGCTGGCCTTGGGTGAAATCTTTTCGAGGTCGCCGGTAGGGGCGAAACCCGCTGAAGGAGGTTCGGTGAATCGGATTTACCCTACAGCAAGCCGAGGCCCGACCGCCCTTCTGCCCGGCAGCGTCAGCCCAGCTCCTCCAGGCGCTGGCGGGCCAGTTGGGCCTGGGCTTGGGCTTCCGCCAGGTTGGCCTGGCACTCGGCCACCACCTCCGGAGGGGCCTTGCTGGCGAAGTTGGGATTGGCCAGGCGTCCCGCCAGGCCGCCGATCTCCTTTTCCGCCTTGGCCAAATCCCTCGCAAGCCGGCCCCGCAAGGCCTCCAGGTCGACCAGACCCTCGATCGGCAAGACCACCTGCAACGCCCCACAGACGCCCGCCAGCGCCCGCTCGGTGACGCCATCCCCCGCTGTCAAGGCCGCTTGCTCCGGGCTGCAAACGGTGACACTGGCCGCACGGGTCAGGGCCGTGATGTCGGCGGTGGCGTGGGTCAGCAGGGCCGCCAGCTCGGGCCGGCCGGTGATGAAGCGCACGGGGGCCGCCTGGGCGGGCTTCAGCCCTGCCACGGCCCGCAAGTTGCGCACCACGCGAATCGCCTCGATCAGCTCCGCGAAGTCGGCCTCCAGAGCGTCATCCAAGGCGGCGTCATCGATCGCCGGCCAGGGCGCCAGGGCCAGGAACGTTTCGGCGGGAGCACCTGTCAGGCCATGCCACAGCTCCTCGGTGACATGGGGCAGGAGCGGGTGGAGCATCACCAGCAGCTCACTGAGCACCTTGGCCAGCACCTGGCGGGCCGTGCGCTGATCGGCAAGGGCGGCGTCGCGGGCCGCTCCGTCCAGCTCCGCCGGCACCTGCAGGCGCCGCTTGCTGAGCTCCACATACCAATCGCAGACCTCGTTCCAGGCGAATTCATAGAGCCCCTTGGCCGCTTCCCCAAGGCCATAGGAGCCGTAGCGCTCGGCGGTTTCTCCGTTGACTCGAGCCAAACGCGAGAGAATCCAGCGGTCGGCGAGTTGCAGGGGGCGGCCCTCCCGAAGAAGCACCGCTGGATCGGGGTCGCCCAGGCTGGCGGGGGTGTCGCCGCCCAGATTCATCAAGGCAAAGCGGGTGGCGTTGAAGAGCTTGTTGGCGAAGTTGCGCGCCCCCTCCACGGTGGCGGAGGTGTCGCGGTCGCGGTCGTAGTCGAGGCGGATGTCCTGGCCCGCGCCAGCCACCTCCCGCACCAGGGCAAAGCGGAGGGCATCGGCGCCATAGCGCTCGATCAGCAGCAGTGGATCAATGCCATTGCCAGCCGATTTGCTCATTTTGCGGTTGAGCTCATCGCGCACCAGGCCATGGATGTAAACGTCGCGGAAGGGCGGCCCGGCCTCTGGCAGGAACGCGCTAGCCAACATGGTCATGCGGGCCACCCAGAAGAAGATGATGTCGAAGCCAGTCACCAACACGCTGGTGGGATACCAGGTGGCCAGATCGGCGGGAGGGGTGCCCGGCTCCCCCGGCCAGCCGAGGGTGGAGAAGGGCCAGAGGCCACTGGAAAACCAGGTGTCGAGCACGTCGGGGTCTTGTTCCAGCCGCAGCTCCCGACCCGCCGCCGCGTGGGCCGCGCCGTGGGCCGCGCCGTGGGCCGCCTCCGCCTTCTGGCGCGCCTCCGCTTCGTCGCGGGCCACCACGTAGGGCGTGGCGTCGTTGATCACACCCCCCGTTTCGCTCACCACAAACCAGGCGGGGATGCGGTGCCCCCACCAGAGCTGGCGGCTGACGCACCAGGCGCGGATGTCGGTGAGCCAATCCCGGTAGACCTTGCTCCAGCGCTCCGGCACAAACCGCGGTTCACCCTGTTCCAGGGCTTGGCGGCAGCGGGCCGCCAGGGGTTCGACGCGCACGAACCACGGGGTGGAGAGCAGGGGTTCGACGGGCACCTTGCCCCGGTCGGAAAAGGGCACGCTGTGGCGATGGGGCTCGGTTTTCACCAGCAGCCCCTCGGCTTCCATGGCGGCCACCACCGCCTGGCGGG
Source organism: Cyanobacteriota bacterium (assembly GCA_046340755.1). Lineage (GTDB taxonomy): Bacteria > Cyanobacteriota > Cyanobacteriia > PCC-6307 > Cyanobiaceae > Cyanobium. The sequence continues at coordinate 176 of JBKDSY010000213.1, read as the reverse complement.
CGGCGAATCGGTCCAAACCCGCAAACGGCCCCGCTGCCGCGTTCATCGTGCCGTCCTTGGCCATCACGGTGATCAGGGGCAGGCCATGGCGCTGGCCGATGGCGAAGTCGTTGGGGTCGTGGGCGGGGGTGACCTTCACGCAGCCGGTGCCGAAGGCCGGGTCCACGTGGGCATCG
>JBKDSY010000212.1:0-5418 GCA_046340755.1 Cyanobacteriota bacterium | reverse complement strand
GATGCCAGCGTGGATGCCGAAGCCCGCAGGCGAGTGGAGCTGCTGGCCATGGAGGCGGTGTTTGCGGCTGAGCGTGCCCTGGGCCGCACACCTGTGGACAAGAGCGCTGAGCGCGGCATTGGTTTTGACATCGAATCAGCTGCTGCTGATGGCTCGCTGGTCTTCATCGAGGTGAAGGGCCGGGTGGAGGGAGTCGAGGCATTGACCCTCACCTACAGCAAGCTGAAGTGCGGCAACAACCAGCCCGAGAAATTCCGGCTGGCGATCAGCACGGTGAGTGGCGATCGGGCCTCGCCGCCGCGGTATGTGAGTGGGATCGACTGGGGCCGCCCTGGCTTTGGCTCCACCGGCTCCAACTTTTCCCTGGCTCAACTGCTCTCCGTTACCGAGGGACCCCATGGAGCAGGACGAGCACCCTGGGCCCTAGGGTTGCAAGCATTGCATGCACTGCTAGCGGAGGAACCGCTGTGGCCAGCCTCACCATCCGCAATCTCGACGACGCCACCAAGGCCCAGCTGCGGCTCCAGGCGGCCCGCCATGGCCGCTCCATGGAGGAGGAGGCGCGCACGATCCTGCGCGAGGCCGTCTCCGGCGGCACCAGCACCCCAGCGGCCAGGGGTCTCGGCAGCCGCATCCAGGCCCATTTCGCTCACCTGGGGGGTGTGGAGCTGGAGTTGCCGGAGCGCACCTCCATCGCCCAACCCGCCGGCTTCGAGGGCGGGGAGGCAGCGAAGTGATCGTGCTCGACACCAACGTGATCTCCGAGCTGATGCGGCCACAACCGGAGCCCCGGGTGCTGGCCTGGGCCGATGGCCTGGATCCAGACGCGGTGGCGATCACGACCATGAACGAGGCCGAGATCCTGCACGGCATCGCCCGCCTGAGCGATGGACGGCGCAAACGGGCCCTGCGGCAGAGCTGGGAGGGGCTGATCGCCGAGCTGTTTGTCGGGCGGGTGTGGGGCTTCACCAGCGAAGCCGCCCACTGGTACGCCGAGCTGCTGAGCCGCCGTGAGCGCCTGGGCCGGCCCATGGCCACGGCCGATGCCGTGGTGGCCGCCACCGCGCTGGCCCGGGGCGCCCAGCTGGCCACCCGCGATCACGCCGACTTCGCCGATGTCGGCCTGGAGCTGATCAACCCCTGGAACACCCCATGACCAGCGACCACCCCGTCAAACGCCGCAAAAAGCTGATCGAGGTCGCCATCCCGCTGGAGGCGATCAATGCGGCCTCATCGCGGGAGAAGAGCATCCGCCATGGGCATCCGAGCACCCTGCACCTCTGGTGGGCCAGGCGTCCGCTGGCGGCGGCACGGGCGGTGATCTTCTGCCAGATGGTGGACGACCCCTCGGCTGTGCCGGAGGAGTTCCCCACGGAGGAGGATCAGGAGAACGAGCGGCTGCGGCTCTTCAAGTTGATCAGTGAGTTGGTGCAGTGGGAGAACACCACCAACGAAGAGGTCCTTGAAAGTGCACGGGAGGAGATTCGCCGCAGTTGGCGACGCTGCTGCGTCGACAACGCCGATCACCCGGAAGCAGCCGAACTGTTCGATCCCCAGAAGCTACCTGGTTTCCATGATCCCTTCGCTGGGGGCGGGGCTTTGCCGCTGGAAGCTCAGCGCCTGGGGTTGGAGAGCTACGCCACTGATCTGAACCCGGTGGCGGTGCTGATCAACAAGGCGATGATCGAGATTCCCCCGAAGTTTGCGGGGATGCCGCCGGTAAATCCGGAGAGCCGGCGCAACCTTGATGTACGGCAGTGGAAAGGCGCTCAGGGGCTTGCAGAAGACGTGCGCTATTACGGCCAGTGGATGCGCGATGAGGCTGAGAAGCGGATCGGCCATCTCTACCCGAAGGTAGAGGTAACGGCCGAAATGGCTAAGGAGCGACCCGATCTAAATCCCTATGTGGGCAAGAAGCTCACTGTGATTGCATGGATCTGGGCCCGCACCGTGAAGAGCCCGAACCCAGCCTTTGCCCATGTAGATGTCCCATTGGCCTCTACGTTCATGCTCTCAAGCAAAGCCGGAAAAGAGGCATATGTAGATCCAGTTATAGATACAACGGGATACAGCTTTACCGTGAAAAGGGGCAAGCCATATGATCCAGTTGCAGCCAAAGAGGGAACAAAGTTTAGCCGTGGGAATTTTCGCTGTCTGATGACTGGGAGCCCCATTGAGCCAAACTACATCAGATCGGAGGCGCAAGCTGGTCGAATGGGCGCTCGACTAATGGCGATTGTAGCCGAGGGTGCTAGAGAACGTGTTTACTTGGACCCGTTTCATGAGCACGAGGTTATCGCCAAGAGTGTTGCGCCGACGTGGAAGCCAGATATTGAGTTCTTTCAGCATGCTTTGGGTTTTCGAATAGGCAACTACGGCATGACCAAGTGGAGCGATCTGTTTACTGCTCGTCAGCTAGTTGCTTTGGCGACGCTCTCAGGCCTTGTGGAGGAGGTGGGAGAGCAAGCAAAAGTTGACGGTCTTCTCGTCGGGGTCGATAATGAAGCGGCGCCAGATAGTCCAGACAAGGATAATCTCACCTATTCGGATGCAGTTGCTACCTACCTGGCATTCGCCGTTGATCGACTAGCTATGACAGGAAATAACCTCGTGCGCTGGAATGCGGTAGGCGAAAAAGCCCAGCATTGCTTTGGGCGTCAGACCCTTTCAATGCTATGGGACTTCGCCGAACCAAACTTCATGGGCTCCGCGACCGGGAGCATTGATTCGGCTGTTTTTTACTCACATGACCCTTTGAAATGGCTAATGCCTCCTGTCACAGGGTCAAGCAGGCAAGAAGATGCCGCTACGCAGCACTCTTCGGCCTCAAAGGTTGTTTCTTCGGATCCTCCTTATTACGATAATATTGGCTATGCTGACTTGTCTGACTTCTTTTACGTCTGGCTGCGAAACTCGCTCAAGACAGTTTTCCCAAGATTATTTGCAACTCTGGCCGTCCCCAAGGCTGAGGAGCTGGTGGCCACTCCCTCACGGCATGGTGGCAAGGATGAAGCTGAGAAGTTCTTCCTAAAAGGCATGACTCTTGCGATGCAGCGAATCGCCGAGCAGTCTCACCCTGCGCTTCCTGTCACTATTTATTATGCCTTCAAGCAGTCAGAAACCAAGTCTGAGACAGGAACGGCCAGTACCGGCTGGGAAACATTTCTTGCTGCCCTAATGAAAGCAGGCTTTGCCATTGATGGCACCTGGCCGATGCGAACCGAGCTCGCCAACCGTATGCGCGGGATGGAATCCAATGCTCTCGCAACCAGCGTCGTACTTGTATGCCAGCAGCGCTCTGTGTCGGCTTTAACGCTGACCCGAAACGACTTCCGTCGCCAACTGCGCCAGGAAATGCCCGGAACGATGAAAGAACTCGAGCGGGCAAACATAGCCCCAGTTGACATGGCCCAGGCTGCAATCGGCCCCGGTATGGCGATATTTAGTGGTGCCAAAGCGGTCCTGAATCCCGACGACTCGCCCATGTCTGTACGAGAAGCTCTGATCGAGATCAACGCTGCTCTCGATGAGTATCTCTCCCAGGATGAGGGCGATCTTGATGCTGATAGTCGTTTTGCTCTTACTTTCTTCGAGAGCTTCGGGTATGCCGAACGGGACTTTGGCGATGCTGAAGGGCTTGCAAAGGCACGCAATCTGTCGGTGGATGGTGTGGCCAGAGCCGGTATCCTGCGTTCCGTGGCCGGCAAGGTGAAGCTGCTTCAGCGCTCAGAACTTCCAGAGGATTGGGATCCTGCAAGAGACAAGCGCCTCTGCGTCTGGGAGGCCACCCAACAGCTCATTAAACGGCTGGAAACAGGCGAAGAGGCTGCAGCTGCTCTGTTGGCACAGCTTAAAGACATATCCGGTCACGGAGATCTGCCTACTAATTGCCGAGCCCTGGCCTATCGCCTCTACAACCACTGTGAGAAGACCAAGCAGGCAGAAGAAGCCCGTGCCTACAACGGCCTCGTCATCGCCTGGCCCGAGCTTGAAAAGCTGTCAGCGCTGGCTGCCAGTCCCGTTCAGCCCTCCCTGCTGTAACTTCCACCCACTCCCATGGCCCTCTCCAACAGTGAGCGCGTCGGCAAGGCGCTGAACGAAGTCCGCGATGGGCTGCTCCCTTACATCAACCGTGAGCTCTACGAGAAGCTCGGGCCGGGATGGCAGGAACGGCTCGATCCCAGCGTCAACCTGAAAGACGTCAGCGTCCTGCTTGGCCTGTTCATGGAGCATTGGGGCGCTGTGTTCAAGCAGCTGCTCAGCCAGGAAGATCGGGCCTACGTGAGTGAGCTCAAGGTGGCCCGCAACAAGTGGGCCCATTCCGAGCCCATCACCTCCGATGACGCCGACCGTTATCTGGATACCGCCGTTCGGCTCTGCCGCAGCATCAATGCCGTAGCCCAGGCAGAAGCCATCCGCGACCTGCGCTCCGAGCTGCAGCAGCAGGTCTACACCGAAAGGGCACGCAACAAGGTCCGCTACAAGACCACCACCGAAAACCAGGTCAAGGCGGGTCTGGTTCCCTGGCGGGATGTGATCACACCACACCAGGATGTGATCCACGGGCGGTATCAACAGGCTGAATTCGCCGCCGACCTTGACCAGGTGCGTCAGGGCAAGGGCAGCTCGGAATACACCGACCCTGCCGAGTTTTTCCGCCGCACCTACATCACCGGTGGCCTCAAGGATCTGCTGCGCATCGCCTTGCTTCGGCTCAACGGCCAGCCCGCTGATCCAGTGATCGAGCTGCAGACCAACTTCGGCGGCGGCAAGACCCACTCGATGCTGGCCCTCTATCACCTCTGCTCAGGCACCCCGCTCAACCTCCTCACTGGCCTCGAAGAGGTGTGCGCCGAAGTCGGCATCAAGAGCGTCCCCAAAGCCAACACCGCCGTCCTGGTGGGAACGGCCTTCAGTGCAGCGGAACCCACCACCAAGGCTGACGGCACTGTGGTGAACACCCTCTGGGGCGAGCTGGCCTACCAGCTGGGTGGCCCTGCGGGTTACGCCATCGTGGCCAACAGCGACCGCGAACGCATCTCTCCGGGTGCCCGGGATATCGCTGAACTCTTCCGTCAGTGCGCTCCCTGTCTGGTGCTGATCGACGAGTGGGTGGCCTACGCCCGCAACCTCGTCGGCAAAGACGACCTGCCTGCTGGCACCTACGACTCCCAGATCTCCTTCGCGCAGGCGCTCACTGAAGCAGCCAAGCAGGTGCCCAATGCCCTGCTGTTGATCTCCGTGCCCCAGAGCACCAACGAGATCGGTGGTTCGAATGGGGCCGCGTCCCTTTGCGTGGTGTAAAACCCGAGGTCCGAATGCCCTGATTCAGAGAGTGAACAGGGTGGAATGATGGATTTGTCATTCCGGAGATGCTGATGCATCTCTTGTAGTCATGGTGAATCCGGACGATTGACT
>JBKDSY010000211.1:0-3199 GCA_046340755.1 Cyanobacteriota bacterium | reverse complement strand
GCGGCGCTCATGGAGGTGGTGCTCCCATCCCGCTTCTGGGTGAGCCACTGGGGATGGCGCAGGGCCAGCTCGGAGGTGGGGGGCGCCATGAAGCCGAACTCAAACCAGGGCATCACCTGCATCCCCTTGGCCCGGGCCAGGGTGATCAGCTCCGCCAGGGGGTCTTGGCCCTGCAGACCCCGCAGGGTGAAGGTTTGGAGTTGGCGCTGCTGGGTGACGGTGCCGGAGTAAGAGGCGTAACCGCCGTTCCAGCCCACGGGATAGCGGGTGGTGAAGCCGAGTTGCCCCAGCAGTCGCACCGCCTGCTCCAGCTTCGGCTGGTCGCGAAGGGTGCCCATGTCGTTGAGGGTGAACCACACCCCCCGCAGGGGCTGGGCCGGCGCCAGTGGGCGGGGCGTTCCGGCTGGAGCGGCGACGGCCGGGGGCACCGCCGGTGGAGCGCCCAGGGCGGGCGCGACCTCGCTGGGGGGAACCGCGTCGGGAGCGGGCTGCCCGAGGACGGGTCCCGTCACCGCCAGGGCCAACCCCCAGAACGCCGCCAGAACGGCGGGTCTCCTCGCCCCCTCCGTCCGGGGGCGCCGGTGGACGGGAGTTCTCACCAGAGGCCCGGGAGAAGACGGGAACTACGCCCCTCATAGGCGGCGAACTCTGGATATTTGGCAGCCATCCGCCGCTCTTTGTCAGCGATGCGCTGAACGTAAATCAACAACACCAGGGCGGGCACCAGGTAGGCCCAGGCCTGGCCCGCCACCACGGCAAAGCTGAGGTAACGCAGCAGATCCCCCAGATAATTCACATGCCGCACTCCGCGCCAGATCCCGTCACTCACCAGGCCAGCCCCCATGGCCTTGGCGGTCATTTTCTGCACATCGGCGCTGGTGTTGATCCAGCCGCCGAAGCTGTAGAGCCCCAGGGCCACGGCAACCGTCACAAAGGAGATGGGCTGGGGATTGAGGAAGGCCAGCCAGCCCGGCAGGCTGTAGAGCACGCCGATGAAGAGCAGGGCCGCCGTGAAGCGAAAGGGGCCCACCCGGTCAGTGAAGAGTTGCCGCCGACGCTCGGGAAAACACCACTGCTCCAGGAGCCACCAGAGGCAATAGCTGATGTGCAGGCTCAGATACACCACCTGGCGCATGTCGCGCACGCCGTAGAGGGCCGCGAAGGCCAGCAACAACCCAATCGTCAACACCTTGGCGGCATTGATGGCGGTGAGCTCGCTCCAGCCGCCGGCGGCTGGGGTGTCGCCCTTGCCGGCGGGGCGGTGGGTTCGGTTCTCATCCGTTTCGGATCGCGCCACGCTGTCGCCCTAGGGGCCCACAACCCTAGTGATGGATCGCCCGGCCCGGCTTCAGGGATCTCCCACCGGAGCTGTTGCCCCCATCGCACCGGCCGGACACGCCCCGACCCTCAGGGCCGCAGCAGCTCCCGGGCCACCTGGTCAACGGAGGCCGGATGGGCCATCAGCTCGTGGTGTTGCAGGGAGAGGGGCCGCAGCACCTCCCGGCGACCCACGGGAAGCACGGCGCTCCAGCCGGGCACCACCATCAGATCCGCCAGGCAGTAAAGCGAGGTGCAGTCGATGCCCGCCAGGGCCTCCGGATGGTCGTTGAGGCGCTTGAGCAGGGGGCTGCCCACCTTCATGTCACCCACGCTCGCCAGCCAGCGGCCCGGCCAGGGAAGGGCGGTCCAGGTGCCCTGCTGGGGGCTGGCCACGCTGGTGAAGCGCCGCACCCGCCGCGCCCCCTCCTGCAGCTGGATCCAGGTGCGGCTGATCACACCACCCATCGAGAAGCCCATCACGTCGACCGGCTGGTCGGGGCCGAATTCAGCCTCGATGCCCCGGCCCAGCTCGGCGGCCAGATCTTCCAGGGGCACCACGCCCAGGCCGTGGGGGAGGTGGGGCACAAAGAGCTGGCGGCGCTCGCCGATGGCGCGCCGCAGGCTGTTGAACAGGGCGGGGGTGTCCCACAGCCCGTGCACCAACACCAGGGGCGGTGGGTTCACAGCGGCAGGGGGCGGTGTTGGAAGCGGCGCTCGCCGCTGGCGTAGTCGGCGGCGATGTGGCCCTTGCCCCGCAACAGGTAGCGATAGGTGACCAGGCCCTCCAGCCCCACCGGCCCGCGGGGGGGAAGGGTCTGGGTGCTGATGCCCACCTCGGCGCCGAAGCCGTAGCGGTGGCCATCGGCAAAGCGGGTGGAGCAGTTCCAGTACACGCCCGCGCTGTCAACGCTGGCCAGGAACCGCTCGGCGGTGGCGGCATCGCTGGTGCAGATCGCCTCGGTGTGGCGCGAGCCGTGGCGGGCGATGTGGGCCAGGGCCTCCTCCAGGGTGGCCACCACCTTCACGCTGAGGATCAGGTCGGAATACTCCGTGTCCCAGTCGTCCTCGCGGGCGGGGGTGGGCACCCCCAGGGCGCAGGCCCCCGGATCCCCCCGCAGTTCCACCCCCGCCTGCTCCAGGGCGGGGATCGCCGCCGCCAGGAAGCGGGGGGCGATGGCCTGATGCACCAGCAGGGTTTCGATGGCGTTGCAGGCGGCGGGATATTGGGCCTTGCTATCCACGGTGAGCCGCACCGCCTGCTCCAGATCGGCGGCCGCATCGATGTAGAGGTGGCAGAGGCCATCGGCGTGGCCGAGCACCGGGATGCGGGTGTGGTCCTGGATGTAGCGCACCAGGGCATTGGAGCCCCGGGGGATGATCAGATCCACCAGGCCATCCAGCCGCAGCAACCCCAGGCTCTCCTGGCGGCTGGTGAGCAGCTCCAGGCAGCCGGGATCCACGCTGGTGCCCGCCAGCCCCTCCTTGAGGGCCTCGAGGATGGCCTGGCAGCTGCGGGCCGCCTCCCGGCCGCCCTTGAGCAGGGCGCCGTTGCCGGAGCGGATGGCCAGGGAGGCGATCTGCATCACCGCGTCGGGCCGGGCCTCGAAGATCACCCCGAGCACCCCCAGGGGCACGGTGAGGCGCTCCAACACCAGGTTGTCGTCGAGCGCGGTGTGGAGTTGCCGGCGGCCGAGGGGATCGCTCAGGGCCCCCACCTGGCGCACGCCCTCGATGGCCAGGGCCAGCTTGGCCCGGTCGAGTTTCAGGCGGGCCACCAGGGCCGGGGCCAAGCCCTCGGCGGTGGCGGCCTCCAGGTCGGCCTGGTTGGCCTGGAGGATCAGGTCGCTGGCGCGCTCCAGGGCCTCGGCCATGGCGGCCA
>JBKDSY010000210.1:0-3036 GCA_046340755.1 Cyanobacteriota bacterium | reverse complement strand
CATCCCCAAGGATGTGTGCCGTCAGTTCAGCCAGGCCATCAACTTCTATGCCTTCTGCATCGGCAAGGAAAACTTTCTCATCGTCGGCGAGATCACCGATGACATGGTGGCCCTCAACTACCTCTCCTTGTTTGACAGCCTCTTGGATCGGGCCCTCACCGCGGTGCTCGACATCAACGGCTCTCCCCTGCTCCTGGCGGGAGCAGCCAAGGACCCCATGGATCCCTGCTGGTTTTTCAGATGCTTTCGTCTGAATTCCGACCTCACGCGCTACATCCAAACCGGTCGTCTTCACGTGTTGGTGATGGATGATGACGACATGTCGTGCAAGAGCCACAAGGAGCGCTTTTCCGCAGGCAACACCTCCCCCCATCGGGATTGGCAGGTGGCCCATGCGGTGGCGATGCAGCTGCTCACCCCCGGCATCCCCTGCCACTATTCCGGCACGGAGCAAGCCTTTGCCGGCAACAGGGGCTACCACGATTACGCCATTGAGCCGAGGCGATTCGGGGAAGACCGCTACGTGCGCGAGGGGATGTTCGGCGGACCCTTCGGGGCCTTTGGCACCAGCGGTTGCCATTTCTTTGACACCAACCATCCCACCTACCTGCGCATCGCCGCCATGGCTTGCTTGCGTCGCCAGGAGGATCCCATTGCCCGCACGATGAACACCCATGGCCTGGGGGCCCGGGGAGCCGAGGTGACGGTGGATCCCACCATCAACGAGAGGGATCGGTTGCAGGCGCTCACTCGCGCCGAGTGGAGCGATGAGCGCTTGCGGGCCAGCGATGGCGAGGGGGAGTGGCTGACCATCAACCGCCAACCGGATGGGCGGGCGACGGTGCGGGTGGATCTACCCCCGGCGGGGATGGTCATCCTGGCCTGAGGGCAAGGCCGGCGCCGGCCGAGGGCGCCAGCTCCAGGTGATGGCTGGTGGCCTGAAGGCGTTCCAGGGGTGCCGTGAGCAGGCAGGGTTCCGCGGCTGCCCAGCCCCGGGGCAGGGTCACGGTGCTGACGTGGGGTCCGTTGTTGAACAGGAGCAACAGATTCCCGCACCGCACCCCCAGGCCTCCCTGCTCGTCGTGCAGCCACCAGGTGTGCCTTGGCTCCTGCCGCAGGCTCGGGTTGGCCTGGCGGAAGGCGATCAGGCCCCGGAAAAAGGCCAGCAGATCCTGGTCTTGCTCGTCGCCCCATGGCATCGGCAGGCGGGCTTCCTCCAGCCGCCCCACCCCGGCCCGTTGGGACAGACCCACCTCCGTGCCGTAGTAGAGGATCGGGGGCAGGGGCAGGGTGAATTGGCGGAAGGCGGCCAGCTTCAGCCGTTGCTTGTCCCCTCCCAGGAGCCAGAGAAAGCGGTTCATGTCGCGGTTGTCGAGGAAACTGGGCAACACCAGCTCGGCGCCGAACTAGGCCAGGTGTTGGGTGATGACGGCGGGTCTCTTCCCGAAAGAACGACCAGAAGGCATGGCTCACGTTGGCGGCGTAGTCGAGGCGGAAGCCATCGCAACCCCGCTCCAGCCAGAAGCAGGCAGGCTCCAGGAAGGAGGCCCGCAGGGGGGATGGTCGGTTTGCAGCTCGGGCTGGCCGGACACATCAAAGAAGCAGTCGTAGTCGTGGGGATGCTCGCGGAAGCGAAACCAGGCCACCGCCGGATCCTCCCGATCGGCTTGGGCCGCCAGGAAGCGGGGATGGGCGCTGGAGACGTGATTGACCACGTAATCCAGCAGCAGGCGCAGGCCCCGGGCCCGGGCGCCGGCCACCAACGCGTCCCAATCCTCCAGGCTGCCCCGGCGAGGCTCCACCGCGCCGGGATCGATCGGGTCGTAGCCGTGGTGGGAGGGGCTGGGGAAGATGGGCGTCAGCCAGAGGCAGGTGATGCCCAGGGCCTGAAGGTGGTCGAGCCGGTGGATCAGGCCCCGCAGCGTGCCGCCGCAACAGTCCGCCAGGTCGTCGGGCGTGTGAAAGGCCGTGCCGGGATCCGGCGCGAAGCGATCCACAAACACCTGATAGATCACGGCCTCCCGGATCCAGGCCGGAATGGGCCGGCGCCCCACCACAAAGGCATAGGTGAGCGGGTGAGGCGTTTTGACCCCCTCCAGGGCCGGCAGCCGTCGCCCATCCAGATGGGGGCAGTCCAGGCTGGCGCCCGTGACGCTGGTGGCCTGGATCGCGTAGAGCACCACCGTGCCCGCGGGCTGGCCGGGGAGGGGGGCGCTCCACTCCTCCAGGTAGCCCCAGGCCACGGTGTCCCACTCCAGGCGGCTGCGCGTCATCGGCACCACCGTCACCCCCTCCCGTTCCGGGGCCAGGCCGTCGGGATCGCTGTCGAGCGAGGCCACGGGGTCGCTGGCGGCGGCGGTGCGGTAACGCACTTCCATGGCGGCCACCGCCAGCTCGGTTCCCACCCGCGCCCGGATCCACACCTCCTCCCCGCCCTCCGGTGCCAGCACCAGCCGCTGCACCGGATGCACCAGCCCGGCCCGATCCAGCCGGGCCTGTCGCAGCCGCCCCTCCTCCGTCGAGAGGGCCCCGAAGATGAACTCCGGCAGATCAGGAGAGGGCGGCAACGCCACGCCAGGGCCAAAGAAGCCAAAGATTATGATCAGATCTGTGGGCGCCTTGATCTGTCTCGATCCCGGTGCGGACGGTCGGCTCCCTGTGCCGCTTTGGTCTGGACCTGCGCGTTCTTGCCGTTTGACATCAGGCGGATTGAAAACGTTTTTGGGTTCGGGCCCGGGCGTCGTAATGCTTCGCAACACCGTGGGCGTTTTTGGGCGGCATGAATACGGTGCCAGTGGAAGGCTTCTTCGCAAGCCCCCATGTTCTCTTCATTTTTCATCATGTCTCAATCCTTGGTGGGGCTGAACCGCCCCAAGGACCGCTTTGTCCATGCCTGGACCCGCTCTGCCTTGGCGGTGACGCTGGCGGCAGGTGGTGTTTTGATGTCAGCGGAGAATGCTTTCGCTTTACCAACCGATCTCCCATGCCCGAGTCCGTTTAATAATCCAGCTCCGGTTAACTTCATTGTCACTAATT
>JBKDSY010000209.1:0-2811 GCA_046340755.1 Cyanobacteriota bacterium | reverse complement strand
CCAGGCCGGCTGCGGGCCGATGACGCCCCGGATCCAGCGGCTGGTGAAGGCTTACCAGCCCGTGGTGCATCCCGAAAGCGGCCAGCCGTTGGGGGCGGCGGAGTGGATGGCGGTGTATCTGGGCTATCTGCGGTTGCCGATCGAGGTGCCCAAGGAGTTGAGCCTCGCCAACGCGCAGCGGCTGGAGCCCTTGCTCCTGGACTGGCTGGAGCAGGAGCAAGCCCGGCAGGGTCTGGGGTTTCGGGAGGTGAGCCGTCGGTTGCGGGAGGCCTGGAGTGGGGAGGAGGGGGAATGCAAACGGCTGGTGCGGGTGTTGGCGGGGTTGGAGGAGTACGGACCGAAGCACCTCAGTGAGTTGTGGGAGGTCATCGGCACGGCGCTGGTGGCGGCCCTGGGGGTGGAAGGGGATGCGTGGGGGTTGGCGGAGCGGTTGTTGGGGGAGGTGCAGGGGGCTGAGGGCGTAGCTCTGGGGAAAGGTGGTGGTGGGGTGGCTTCTGCCAAGAGCGGAGGCGGGAGCGGGAAGGGTGCTGTTGCGGTTGCGACAACCGGGGCGGCGGTCAAGGGGAAGGCGGCGCCAACGGGGAACAGCGCCACGTCAACAGGGAAAAGTGCCGCCGTGGGAAAGGCTGGGGCGGCTGTGAGCGCCGGGGGCAAGGCCTCGCCCAACAGGCGAGTGGGGGGCATCGCCAAGGCTCCCTTGCCAACGCCAGCGGCCGAGACCAAACCCCGAGCAACCACCAGAACCACAAGCGCGACCAAAAGGACTTCCACAACCAAGGGTTCAACCAGCGCCAGTCGAGCGACCGCCGCCAAGAGATCCAGCCCGTCACCATCCCCAACCACCGCCAAGACTTCTGCTGTCGCCAAGGCCACAACCAAGGCAACCACCAAGACATCCATCAAGGCCAAACCACCATCCAAAGGGTCCAGCCCAGCCACAGCGCCAGGCAAAGGGAAGGCGAGCCCTACGCCAAGACCTGCCAGGAGACGACGCACAACGGGGCTGGGTTGAGGGCTGGAGATCTGGCCTCAGTAGAGCTGACGTCTGGCCCCGTAGCAGAGGCTCTGGAACCTTCTTCTCCTGCGCCCTTCAAAACAAACCGGTAACCAATGAAACCCTTTCCCTACCTGCATGTCCGCCCCCTGACAAACAGGCCGTGAGCTGTTGCCTATCAGGCTTGTGATCAGCAGGATCGAGGGATGTCACGCCACCGCTGACGCGGTTTTTGTGTCATGGCTTACACGATCGCTGTTGGGTCCCCTGCTCTGGAGGAGGTTCCTGGCTGCCGTTCTCAGGTTGTGCATCGCCACCAGCGTCCCCGCCGGGCGAGGGGCCTGCAGGGGCAGGGCACCAGCCTAAGGGGCTCCATACACACCTTCCAGGGGGCAGAGCCCTTGCAGGGTGCCAACCACCTCCAAGGTGCCCAATCCAACCCCCTGCAAGCAGCCCAAGCCAAGCCCCATCGAGGAGCCCAATCCAGGTCCCCCCACCGCCACCGCACGGAGCCACGCGGGAGCCACCCAGCGCCCCCAAAAGCCACACCCTCCAAAGCCGCGACAACTAACGCCACCACCCCATCCCTCGCCGCCCACCAACACTCAGCCTCACTCCCCGCCACCAAAAAAGCCGCCAAGCCCCTTCCCATCCCCCACTCCAGCACCGTGAACGGCTGGATCCAGGCGTCCTGCGACGCCAACCCCCTCCCCCCAGCCACGGTGATGGAGTTGGCCCGGGTGGTGCAGGCCTGGCGGACCCATCCCGATGGTCCCGAGGGCGCCCCGGAGGAGGTGCGGCGCCGGGGCGTGCGGGCGAGGAACCGGCTGGTGCAACACAATCTCCGCCTGATCGGCCATCTCTGGGGACGCCACCGCTGCGGCATCCCCGGCCCCACGGAAGCCACCGCCGATGCCCTCCAGGAGGCAGCCCTGGCGCTGGTGCGGGCAGTGGAGAAGTTCGACCCCACGCGCGGATACACCCTGGGCACCTACGCCACCTTCTGGATCAAGCAGGGCTTTGGCTACCACGAGCGCCAACACCGCCGCCTGATCCGCCTGCCGCACCACAAGCTCGACCTGTTGGCCCGCCTCTGGCGTCTAAGCGAGCAGCACCTGATGGCCACCGGCCAGGCCCCCACAACGGCTTGGTTGGCGGAGCGCTGCGGCACGGGCGGCCAGGCCATGGCACCCGCTGCCGTGGAGCAGGTGCTCCTGGTGTGGCGGCAGACCCTGCCCCTGGAGCTGGATCGTCCCTGCGGCCCACCAGAAGAGGGCCGTGGCGCCCTGACCCTGATGGAGCAGGTGATGGACCCGCACGCCATCAACCCCGCCGTGCACGACCCCCTGGTGCGGCAGGCCGACTTCCCCGATGGACCCGCCACCTACGCCACCTGCGCCGCCGACAGCCACGACCCCCAACGCTCCCTGCTCCCCCTGCTCCTGGAGCACCTGGACCCGGTGTCGCGTCGGCTGATCTGGCACCGCCACCTGCGGGAGCATCCCCTCACGGCCCGACAGGTCTGCCGGGTGATGGGGCTGACGCTTGAGGAGCAGAAGCGCCTGGAAGCCGAGGCGCTGCAGACCCTGCGGGCGGTGGCGCAGTCGCCTGGGGTGGGGGGGTTGCTTGGTTGGTGTGGGGTTGCTTGGGGGGTGAGGGGAGGCTTGAGGGTTGAGGGGAGGGAGTCGAGGGAAGGTGAAGGAAACCGTTCACTGCCCTTGCAACCCTTCCCCCGGAACCCTCTGGTGGTTCACCTCCACTGCCATGGACACCGACCTGCGCCTTGCTTCCATCGTTGGCGCCATGCTTGCCCTTGT
>JBKDSY010000208.1:0-3577 GCA_046340755.1 Cyanobacteriota bacterium | reverse complement strand
CAGGGCCTTCTCAACCGGGGCAATTCAAAAGAAAACCTTAAATCTGGACCGATCTTTCTGCAGTAGTCCTCGACGCTACCTGGCGGGCTTGTCCAACTGTGGATAAGATCGTGGCTGCGCACGATCTATCCATACTCGTTCTACGGACAGAGCGGCAGCAAATGAAAATGCTTACAGTACAGATCAATCGCCGCCGTTCCTGGTTGTAAACTAATTATGGTATAATCACAAGATTATCAGATTACCCACATGGAACTGACGCTCTCGAAAGAAATTCAAGAACAGGAAGATCATCTATTCTCAGAAGATGATGCCTCCGAGTCTCCACCGTCTGACATAGTTGCCTACAACGAATCTCGATCTTGCGCTGATCTATATAGGATGTATAAAGAAGGTATTCTTGATATCAAACCTGAATTTCAACGAGAGATTGTATGGAATAGCCCGTCCCAAACGCGATTTATCGATTCCCTAATCAAGCAGCTTCCGATTCCAAGCCTATGTTTCAGTTTAGATTATAAGACTCAGCGCTGGCAAGTTATTGACGGACTGCTGCGTATGTCCAGTATTATTCGCTTCTTGTCCGGTGATCCTAATTGGACGTTATCCCGTCTTGACGACGTAGAACCTTCACTATCAGGAACAGCGGCCAATCGTTTTCTTGATAGAGAGTCCTCGCTATATATATACAGGCAACGCGTAGAGAACCTCACACTACCAATAACTGTGCTTAGGTGCGACTACAGCAAGAAGCCGCACACTAACTACCTGTTTACTATTTTCCATCGCCTCAACACTGGAGCGATGAAGCTGAATAACCAAGAAATAAGAAACTGCATCTATTCTGGAACCCTTAACGATCTCATCAACAACCTAAATAAAGAACCGGATTGGCTCAGATTAAACAGAATGCGGAAAGATGCTGGGTATAGGTTTCGTGGCCAAGAACTAATCCTTAGATTCTTTGCGCTTTATGATAATGTAAATAACTATGGTGGCCGCCTTGCTACTTTTTTGAATGAATACATGGCGGATAACCGCCGGTTGGATGAAGCTGACCTAAGCTCTAAGAGAGTCATTTTCAAAGACTCATTGAATATTGTCTTCACTAAGATCTTTGATTCAAAGGCTCCTGCCAAGCTGCCTTTGTCTGTAATGGAGGCAACTTTAGTGGGAGTGGCCAAGAATCTTTCATCACTTAGGAACGAGGATGCAGACCAAATAAAGAACAGGTATTCTAGGATGCTTGAGGATGCAGAGTTTTCTCAGGAGAAGCTGAATGAAGGGTTATCTGGGAGAGAGCGAGTTAAGGGGAGAATTATGGCAGCCGTTTCTTCATTCTCAAATGATGACTGATGATCAGCAACTTGGCTATCCTTAAGAACTTAGTTAGGATAAATAGGCTTTATCTCTCGACAAGCTCTCGATTTGAAACTTTGTTTTATTCTAAAATAGGAATTATAGAGTTGTGTGGTTGGATTGAAGAGACAATGGACGCTATCGTTTTGGGCGTTTCTCAACGAAATTTAACGACGCAAGCACATAGAGTTTTCATAGAAAAAGAGATCGTCAAGAAAACCTATGGGTTTGAGTATGAAGCTCATTTTAGGAAAATGCTAATGGGCGTTATTGGGCTTAAGGGAGTTCAAGATCTGGAGGCTAATGTGAATAGAGCCTTTTTTGATCCTATGTGCGCGACGCTAAACGCCATCAAGCCAAACCGTAACAGCCACTCTCATACCTATCTTAAGGCTACGATGACCATTGATGCGCCATCTGTAACGATAACGCATTGTCAGATAATCTATGCTGGCTTAAAAGACATAGATAACGTGCTCCAACATCCTACTTAGCCGCAGAACAAGCCCTTCGAGTGGACAGGCCGCCATCAGCATTCAGCTTCGCCACCCTAAGCTCCTTGCCTGCCACTCAAGGGCAGCGTTAGGTGCTCAGCTCGAGCCTGCTTGGTTGAGCTACAGAAAGCTCAGTCTCTTGAACCCCTTCCGACTCCATAGCCCACTCCAGCGCCACCAACTGCTGCAATGCTGGCGACAAAGATTTTTTCAGATATATCCTTGTCTTTGGTTTTTGCCGCATACACAAGTATCATCGCAACCAACACAAGCACCGCCCCCATTGCCAACCTCTTTAAGTCAAAATCCCTTCTGCTGTCATTATCGCTGTTGACAAGAATTTTCGATATGTGCTCAGGTGTGATATTCTTGGCTAATGGAGACTGCTTAGATGGTTGACTGTGAACCATTGCCATAAAGCTAGATACAGCTTGCCTCGTCTCCGCCGGCAGTGCATCTAAAATCTCAGTTGGTATTTCGTCAATCTGATCTTTATCTAACGGAGAGCCCTGAATATCACTGGTCCCTGAAGAGGATGATTCGGCTTTCGAATCTTCTTGAGATTTATCTCCTGATTGCGGCTGCCCAGCCTGACTTGTCTGATTTTCTGCCATTGAGATGAGCCTGAGTGCTTTGAATCGTTGACCTGAAGATTAGCTCAGTTCGGCACTCTTCGAAATGCCTTAAAAATGTAACTTGACACTTTTTCTAGGTAGCTGTCGAGCTTAAACGAAGCATACTGTTCAACATACATGCTTGCAACAGCAGCGATGGCCTTAGAATACTGTTCTGAGGATATAGTGTTTTCCGCATAGAGTCTTTGGGCTGTGTGGATAAAGCTGTTAAGCGCTGCTCGATCAAAGATTCCACCTTGCTCTCGCAACAAGCTGATAGTCGGGTCTTGGTATTTCGCACTCATCATGGAAGCGCCAAACTCGCGCGCCAAATACAGTTCTAAAAGCGAAGCAAAAGCTTTGCTCTCGCTTTGCGACGAAGCAGGTGTTGCGTTTTGCGGTTCATCCCTTGACAAGATGGCCGAACTTGCCACAGGAGAAGCTGAGTGGTCTCTCAGGTCATTGCCAATTGTTCCGTTTGGCATCGCATAGCACCTATCTACCACCACATTAGTTGGTTGACCGCCCAATTGGAGAAAGAGTCAGAGAAAGAAGGAAGTACCTGCCTGAAGTGAGTTCAACTACAGAGAGCAGCATGACTTGGCTCTGATTGTTCAGCAGCTTAGTCCCCCATGAAGTACACCATATATAGTGTTGCACTTATCAACGGGCACCATATGCATGAATCGTGTATATGAGTTGTGCAGAGCGACGAAGGGTCAGGCCCTTGTTGGCCAATCCGTCTGAACTGAACAACCGATGATAGATTTGCACCATAGATGATATGGCAGATTATTCCTGGATGCGCCAAGCCTATCGGTTAGAATAATTGGAACCTAACATCAAGATCCAGCGGTCGCGAGCAATGATGCTTATAGGCAGCATAGAACTTCTGCCCGCCGCTGATCTTGGGCGTTGGGATGACCGGAGATCCCCGAGAACTTCAATAGGTCTGGCCTTGCCGCATCATTCATGGTACAGTGAGGAGTGAAGGCGGCGTGTGGCATGGGAAAACACCCTGTCCTTAGAGTCGTGTTTTTGTGTTGTAAAAGAAGGCGGGAGCCACAGAGAGAGAGGTTTATTGATATTTTCCCATAAAAACGAAGAGCC
>JBKDSY010000207.1:0-19877 GCA_046340755.1 Cyanobacteriota bacterium | reverse complement strand
GAGCGTTAAAGAGACCTTGCCAAAGGAATGGGTCGTCAATTGCAAGGCTGTTGGTGGAGGAGTGAGGTGTTCTGGCTTTTCTGGACAGCCCCCATCGTTAACCTCTGAGGCGGGGCACCGCCCCTGAAGAGTGCTCCCACCGATGAACGAGCGCCGCACCCACAGTCCCGAGTTCAAAACCAAGGTCGCCATGGAGGCGATCTGTGGCCGCAACACCATTCAGGAGATCGCCGCCGACCACGCCAACTCACTGTTGCAATGCTGCGCACCTTATGGTGCGACCCGATTCAATTGAGCCAGTGGAAGGAGCAGTTCTTGGAGAGTGCCAGCGATCTGTTTACGAGAGGTGAAAAAAGCATGGAGAAATGAAGGACGGGAAAGCCAAGGAAGCTGTGCTATTTCAGCAGATTGGGCAGCTTTAGATAGAGCTGAAGTGGCTCAAAAAACCCGGCTTCTTTGATCCTCATGAACTTTGCAAGCTGGTCGACCACGGCCACCTTGAGCTCAGTGTCCGTCGCCAGTGTGAGCTGCTGCGGCTGCCTCAATCCACGTTCAACTACCGGCCAACACCGGTACGGTAATCTACGTTCAGGATGATGGCCAGAATCGATGCCCTCTGTTCGGAAGATCCCTGCAGTGGAGGTCGCCAAAGGGTGGATGATCTGGCCAAAGGCGAAATCCCAGTCAACCGTGACCGTATACGAAACCTCATGCGCTGCATAGGGTTATGGGTTGTCTACCAGAAACCTTGAATTTCAGTTCCGGGTGATCCAACCATATGCTTTCCTTCCTTGCTTGTTCACAGCCAGGTTGAGGTAGAGCACTCTGATCAAGGCTGCCAGTTCACTTCCTCCAACTTTGTGGCACGCCGGCAGACCGGGATCTCTACGTGCCTTTCGCAACAGCTGTGACGCAGCACTCAGCCTGTCCCGCTTTCTATGGAGGTATGACAGAATGACCCGAGTTTTCTGGGATGCAAAATTCCCCGGGACGTTAATACTGTGCCGAGTCTTGTTATTTTGGGCATGGGTTGACGATATCAAGTTCCAAATCTCGCAATAATTAACTTGCGACTTAGATCCACGTGTCAACTCTTCTTACGTCTTAAATGCGGCCACAATGAAAATCACGAGGCAGGGCATTGTTGTCAAGCACAACATTTGGTAACCATGTGATTATCTTGAGGTTTTTTCGTCTGAGGGTTCGTTAAATCACCCATCGAAGCACGGGCGACTCTGACTTCATGCAACCCGCACTGAGAGTTCCGTTCCTTCCTTGGTTGCAAGAAGCGCTGACTCGAAGCCGTTTTTGGGATCACGAATCCAAGCTAGAAACTCGCTGTGGTCTGCCCAGATGGCGCCGATATTGTCCGACACAACGATGCCACCCTGTCGGATGTAGGGAGCCACCAGCTTCAATACTGGGAGCATCGTAGGGGGAAAGCCGTCACAGAGCATCATGTCCACAGGCCCATCCAGTTCCGCAAGGGTCTCCCTAGCGTCGCCCTCACGAATCTCCACGAAGTCGAGGAGACCGGCTTCACGCAGGTGTTCGCGTGCGCGGGCAGCCTTCTCCGGAACAATCTCCGTGCCGATGACCTTTCCGCCTCCGTTTTCGCGCACCGCGAGGGCGAGATAGATCGTTGAGACTCCGAAGGACGTGCCGAATTCGACAATCCGCTTGGCGCCCAGAGATCGGGCCAGGAGGTAGCAGAAAACACCTTGACCAGGGTCTAGGCAAATAAATTTGTCGTTCAGCCGATCGCCGAAACGGTCCAAGGGGATGTCTCGCCGCAGTAGAAACCGCGGGACCTGGTCCAGAAAGCTCCAGAACAGGCTCAACGACTCCCTGTCCGCCCTTTGGTGTAGCCGAGTCAGCAGCTCTCGGACCTTGGGGTCTGGCAGAGCGAGCAAAGGATCGGCATCCTTGGCAATTTCGTATTCCTTGATCTCTCACGGGACAATGTACAGTGAATGGATCGCAACTGGGTAGCGGAACTTTTCAGGAGTTCAAGACTTGGACATAACCTCCCCTAACTAGCCTTCTTTAGATGCGGTAAAGAAGCATGGATTGCTTCTTCCTGCAGGCCTCCGCCCATCGCCATGTCGATTCATCACATCGGCAAGCCCTGTTACTGAGATTCGGCCGATCAAGATGTGACTAAAATTTATGTCTTCTACGATTGCTCTGCCGCTGAGACGTAGCGAACCCGGGACAGCCTTGGAGACCTGTAGGATCTTGACAAGTGACGCATGATTCATATGCTCTCACGTCACATGCTCTCCAAATGATGCGCGGGTGATCGCTTCTTCAGCCGCAGTATTCCATTCCTGGAGCAGGCGTGGGTTGCCCATCACCGCCGCGTGGTGATGCCATCACTTCTGCCCGATCGCTGAGGACAGAAAGAACAGTTGCCTCTCAGCTCTGAGCGCCCAGTGGAATAGTCGGGACGCATTCGTCCGTGGGCGTGTCCCGGCTCCTGAACGCTACGCTCAAGGATAGATGCCTCAATGTTCATTGGTTTGAATGAGTCCTGGTTGTGTAAGTTCGCAGATGATGCCATTGTCCCTTTGGCCCTAGATACTTTCGCATTGGAAGAAGTATCTGGCGCGCTCATCCATTCAGGTGTCGATGGGAGAGCAGGGAAATGCATGATGTGGCGATCACCCTCTTCAACTAAGGGGTGCTTTTCCATTCATACTCCGCAGCCAGCGCCGCCCTCTCCGCCACCTCCCGCCCCGCCAGCCGTTGCACGAGGTAAAAACCCATATCCGTTCCGGCGGAGACTCCGGCAGACGTCACATGGCGCCCCGCATCCAACCAGCGGGAGGTGGTGTCCCACAGGACCCGCGGGCCGAAGGAGGCCACCCAAGCGAACGCTTGACGGTTGGTTGTCGCCGGTTGGCCATCGAGCACCCCCGCCGCCGCCAGGATCGCCGCCCCCGTGCACACCGAACTCATGATCTCCACCCGCGACTCCATCCACCTCACCCAATCAAGAAGCTCCCCCCTCGCCGCTTTGCCCTCGGCAGTGGCTGGGTTCAGCAACACCCGCGTGCCCCAGCCGCCGGGGATCATGAGCACGGTGAACGCCTGCTCCAAGGCCTCATCACGGAACAGATCCGGCGCAACCCTCGGCCCATTCCAGCTCTTGATCGGAGCTGGGGTTGAGCCAGCACCATCGGCTCGGGTCGTGTTGCTGATGAGTATCGTTTCAAACAATTCACCCTCTAAATCGCCATAGCCCGTGCCAATGGCGCGGGCTATGGCGAAAGCCTCAACAAATCCCCAGACATCGAGCGGCTCAAAACCCTGAAACACCAGTATGCCGATCCGTTGCCTGGGGACGATCTTCATGGGACTGTGAATCGATCCGATCTCATTCCCTGAAGTGGGGAGACCCGTGCTCAGGGGATGAGGATAATGGAAAATGTCCCGAACTCTTCGGGACCAAAGTCTATCCCACTCGCCTGATACGTTGTTGCCCCAGCCTCAAGAATCGATGGACCTCCACAGGCTTTGATCAAGTCTGTGTTATTCTTTACCTTGACATTTAGGCAGCCGAACTCAACCCCTTTGGGGCCCGTAATTTTGATCTCCTTGATCGTTCCTTCCTTCAAGGAATCAGGAGATAGGGAAACAAGGGCTTGCCCAATCCTGATTGGTGCGGGGGGGGAGGGGATGACGGTGTTGGTTGTGACACTAAAGGAGCCACTTTCGATGTCCACTTTCTCGATGATGGGCTGGATCGCAGGCATGGCCATCAGGGCATTCGACTCCGTCGCACCACCTGCCGCAAACGCAGGCGTGGTGAACGCTGGGTGAAGGAAGCCAAGAGCAAGAACAAAACTGGCAGCTAGGGAAAGTAGCAGCCGTGAAGCTTGGATCAT
This sequence comes from Cyanobacteriota bacterium, assembly GCA_046340755.1. Classification (GTDB taxonomy): domain Bacteria; phylum Cyanobacteriota; class Cyanobacteriia; order PCC-6307; family Cyanobiaceae; genus Cyanobium. The sequence goes on along the minus strand of JBKDSY010000207.1, from coordinate 15,987 downwards.
GTGACGACAATTCATTGGTTGTCTAGGTCAATGGGGGTTGGGATCAGATCAAGGCATTAATCACGTAATCGATGTAGTTGTTGGCGATCACCGCTGGATCACCAGTCAATCCATGATTTGCTTTGATATACGCCAATGCCTCGATGTACCACGATGGGGAGAGTTCCCAGAGGCGATTGATATCGGACAAACCATTGATCAAGTATTCATCCAGTGGGCCAGTTCCACCGGCAACCAATGCATAGGTGATCAGGCGGAGATAGTAGCCAATATCCCTTGAGCACTTTTCTTTACCCCGATCATCAGAGGCATAGTTCGGTCCTTTGAGCTCGGTGGTGTAGGGGAATTTCGCATAGACAGCCTTGGCCGCATTCTCAATGAGTCGATCCTTCTGTTCGGTCAGTGATTGGGCGGCAATCATGGCATTCTTTGCCCGCTCATAGCGACCAAAGGCAATGTTCAGCTCCGTGTTGCTGAGATAGGCGCCGCGACAATCGGCGGCTGCCACGGCTTCGGTTAGAGGAGTGGAGGACATGGGAAGGTGTCGTGCAGAGGAAAAAATGAAGGGCTTGCTCAGCCTGGATTCTTTGGCAATGCCTAATTCACAGCCGCTGATGCGCGATCAAAATACTGCCCAATCTCTGACAGCAGAGAGGAGCAATCTCCAGGGGTGATTCCGTTCGGATCGCTCACAAGCGCCAGGGCCCTGTCTTTCATGAGACGCACGGCTTCGGCCACGGCAGAACCAGGAACACCCAAGGCCAGGTAGGTTTCCCTGAGGCCATTGAGACACCGGTCTTCAAGGATCGATGCATCGCCAAGATAAATAGCGTAGGTGATATAACGCAGAATAATATCTAAATCGCGCAGGCAGGATGCATTCCGCCTCGATGTGTAGGCATTTCCCCCGGGATTGATGAGATTGGGTTGCGCTTTAAACAGTTCACGGGCCGCATCGCTGATGATCACAGAGGATTTCGCCGTGATTCGATTGACGGCATCCAAGCGCTTGTTTCCCTCGGCAACCAGTGCGGAGAGGGCTGAGATCTGATCGCCACTCAGAAACTCTCCTCTTGCGTCAGCTTGGGAGAGAACCTTTGTGAAGGCGTCATAAGTCATGGTGAGGCATCCATCAGAACACCCGATCACTGAGGGCCATGAAACCCCAATCCAGAGCTGGCCTCGGATATCAGAATCGAGCTTCTTCAGGCTAATCCTTGCTCCGCACTCACCCCATCGAGGCAACAAAACGAAATCAAGAACTCTGGCTAGTTATAAATACCTAATCTTTGCATCTTTGGATGTGATTAAAACTTTTCGCTAACCCGTTCATCTTCTTCTGCATAGTCTTTCCCTTGGGCCGCTCGTTTCTCTGGATTGTGCTTCACGGTGTTGCTTTCAAGCAGCTGTCGTCAATGTCATCTCCCACCTGCGCAAGACCCTTCTGGATCAAGGTGTTCGGGGCGGAGCAATGGAAAACAATCCGTTCCTGGATCGAGTCTCCGCATGGACCCGCCCCTGACAGCCCATGGCCACGGCCATGCCTCATCTGGCCTCCACACTCCACCGCAACGTCACCACCAGCGACGCCCTGAGCACCCGCCAGCCGTGCTCCAGCCCCGCCCCCCAGAGGGCAAAATCCCCGGGCTCCTCCAACACCACCCCAGCCTCCTGCCCGCCCCGGCGAAACCACAGCTCAAACGCCCCCGCCCCGGCCAGCAACGACAGGGTGCGGCCTGAACTGATCGGTTTGCCCTGCCCCCACTCCGGCGGATCCTCGGGAGCGTGGGCAAACCACTTCAGCGCCAGCCCCTCCACCCCAGCGGGGCCCCCATGGCGCACCAGCCGCAGCGACTCCAGCGGGATCCCCCCGTGGTCGCCCACCACCCAGTTGGTGTGCGGCGCATCGGGGGAGCGAAGGGCCCAGGCATTGCCCAGCTCCAGCCCCTCGATCGCCTCCCCCCACTGGCGCATGGCCTTACACCGACGCCAGGCCGGTGTGGCGGATCAGGGCCTCCGCCGAGGGGGGCCGGCCGCGGAACGACTCAAACACCTCCGCCGGATGGCGGCTGCCCCCCAGGCTGAGCACGGTGTCGCGGAAGCGGCGCCCCGTGGCGCGGATCAGCGCCTCGTTGTCGAGCCCGGCCTCTTCAAAGGCGCTGAAGGCATCGGCGCTGAGCACTTCCGCCCACTTGTAGGAGTAGTAACCGGCGGAATAGCCGCCGGCGAAGATGTGGCCGAAGCTGCAGAGGAAGGCGTCTTCCTCGATCGGGGGCAGGACCGTGGTGGTGCGGGCCACCTCGCGGCGGAGTTGCTCGGGGGTTTGGCCGCTCTCCGGGTGCCACTGGCTGTGCAGCCGCAGGTCGGTGAGGGCGAAGTGCACCTGGCGCAGGGTGGCCGCGCCGCCCAAGAAGGTGCGGGCCGCCTGCAATTTGCTGAACTCCTCCTGGGGCAGGGGCTCGCCGGTTTGCCAGTGGCGGGCCATGCCGAGCAGGGTGGCCCGGTCGTAACACCAGTTCTCCATGAACTGGCTGGGCAGCTCCACCGCATCCCACTCCACATTGTTGATGCCTGCCGCCTGGGGACGCTCCACCGTGGTGAGCATGTGGTGCAAGCCGTGGCCGAATTCGTGGAACAGGGTTTCCACCTCCTGGAAGGTCATCAGGCTGGGGGTGTCGCCCACCGGCGCACTCTGGTTGCACACCAGATAAGCCACCGGCAACACCGGGGTGCCATCGGCCTTCACCTGCCGCACCAGGCACTCGTCCATCCAGGCGCCGCCACGTTTGCTGCCGGGGCGGGAGTAGGGATCCAGGTAGAAGGCGGCGATGGGCCGGCCGGTGTCGCGATCGTTGACGCGGAAAAACCGCACGTCGGGATGCCACACCGGCGCCTGGCCGTCGGCCGCTTCGATCTGGATCGCAAACAGGCGGTCGCAGAGGCCAAACAGACCATCCAACACCTGTGGCAGGGGGAACCAGGGGCGCAGGGCCTCGCTGTCGAGGTCAAACAATTCCTTGCGGCGCACCTCAGCCCAGAAACTCACATCCCAGGGCTGGAAGTCGGCCGCTTCTGGCGCGCCTGCCCGGGCCGCGCAGGCCCTCAACTCCTCCAGCTCCCGTTCCGCCGCGGGGAAGGCCGCCGCCCGGAGGTCTTCCAGCAACCGCTCCACTTCGGCCTCCGAACCAGCCATCTTGCTCGCCAGGCTCACCTCCGCCCAGTTGGCATAGCCCAGGCGCTGGGCCTGCTCCCGGCGTAATTCCAGGATGCGGGTGATCAGGGGCCAGTTGCCTCCCTCCTCCCCCGAGGCCCGGCTCACGTGGGCCCGATAGAGCCGTTCCCGCAGGTCACGCCGCCGGCTGTATTGCAGGAAGGGGCCGAACCGGGGCATGTCGAGCCCGAGCAACCAGGGTCCCCGCTCGGCCGTGGCCTCACTGCCGTCGTCGGCCCGCACGTCCCCCTGCCGGGCGGCCTGGGCCAGCTGCTCCAACAGGCTCGGCGGCAGGCCCTCCACCTCCTCTGCCCGGGTCAGGGGCAGGGTCCAGGCGCTGGTGGCATCCAACACCTGGTTGCCAAAGCGGGTGGCGAGCTCCGCCAGCTCCTGGCTGGCGGCGTTGAACGCCTCCTGGGCCTCCCCCTCCAAACCCACGCCCCGCAACTCCATGTCGCGCAGCTCCGCGTCGAGGATGCGTTGCTGGGTTTGATCCCAGCCGCCCTGCTCCTGCAGGGCCCGCAACACGGCGTGGATCACCCGGCTTTGGCCGCAGCGCTGGCCGAAAGCCACCACCGCCGCCTGTTGGCTGGCATGGGCCTGGCGCAACTCCGGGCTGTTGCACACCCCATTGAGGTGGCCCACCACGCCCCAGCTCCACCGCAGCCGTTCCCCCAGGCGGTGGAGGGGGTCCATCACCGCATGCCATTGGAGCGGTTGGCCCGCTTCCAGAGCCGCCGTGAAGGCTGCCTCCAGGCTGAGCCGTTCCGCTTCCAGCTGGGCAAGCAGCTCTGGAATGTGGCGCTCGATCTGATCGGGCGTGATCGCTTCGAACTGGGGGAGGCCTTCTCCCACCAGGAGGGCGGGAGGCTCAAGGGTTACGGTCATGCCTGGGGGAGCCGGTGCTTCGATAACTGGCGCTATTCCAACCCACCTGGGCGTCATCCGCGCGCTAGCCGAGGGGGAAACCCCCGCCCACCAGGGCAATGGTCTGGCTGGCCAGTTGATTGGAGAGGGCGGTGGTGCTCGCTTGATAGAAGTCGATGGCCACCCGGGGCCAGAAACCGATCACCAGGGTGGGCACCAGGAGACACAGGCCAATCACCAGCTCCCGGGGCGTCATGTCGCCCACCATCGCAAGGGCGGGAATCCTGGGCCCGAAAAACACCCGCCGGCACAGGGACAGCAGGTAGATCGGGGTGAGCACCAGGCCGATGGCCGCCAATACGATGGTCACCACCCGGAAGCTGGGGGTGAGGTAGGGGTTGGCGGTGATGCCGAGAAACACCGTGATTTCACTCACGAAACCGCTCATGCCGGGCAGGGCCAGGGACGCCAGGGAGCTGGCGAGGAAGAAGGCGAAGGTGATCGGCAACACCTTGGCCAGGCCACCCATGTTGGGAATGGAGAGGGTTTTGGTGCGCTCGTAGAACACCCCGGTGACGAAGAACATCGCCGCCGCGATCAGCCCGTGGCTGATCATCTGCAACATGGCGCCACTGAGGCCCAGAGCATCCACGGCGCCGATGCCCAACAACACAAAGCCCATGTGGCTCACGGAACTGCAGGCAATGCGGCGCTTGACGTTGTCTTGGGCAAAGGCATTGAGGGCGCCCCAGATGATGTTGACGATGCCCAACACCATCAGGGCCGGTGCCAGCCGCATGTGCACCTCCGGCAACATCTGCACGTTGAAGCGCAATAAGGCATAGCCCCCCATCTTCAACAACACCCCCGCCAGCAACATCGACACCGGCGCATTGGCCTCTCCGTGGGCATCGGGCAGCCAGGTGTGCAGCGGAAACATGGGCAACTTCACGCCAAAGCCCACCAGGAAGCCGAGATAACAGAGCAGCCCGAAGGTGCCGCCCGGAGAGCGGCTGGCCAACTCGCTCAGATTCAGGGTGAAGCTGTCGCCCGAGAGGGCCAGGGCCAGGCCGCTCACCAGAATCAACAGGGAGGCGGTGGCGGTGTAAAGGATGAACTTGGTGGCGGCGTACTGCCGCTGGTTGCCGCCCCAGATGGCAATCAACAAATAAACGGGCACCAGTTCCAGTTCCCAGGCCAGGAAGAAGAGCAGGAAATCCTGGGAGAGAAACACCAGGGCCTGGGCGGAGGCCTGCACGAGCAACAGGGCGAAATACAGGCGGGGCTTGCGGTCCACCCCCCAGCTCGCCGCCACGGAGAGCAGGGTCACCAGGCCGCTGAGCACCACCAGGGGGGCGGAGAGCCCATCCGCCGCTAAAGACCACTCCAGGTGGATCACGGGCACCCAACTCACCCGTTCCACCAGTTGGAGGCCGCCGAGGGCGCCGTCAAAGTGGCGGCTGAAGGTCCACAGCATCAGGGCCATGTCCACCAGGAGCACCCCCAGGGCCACCAGCCGGGGGGGGCGGGGGTCGGAGGGGTCGCCCGGGAGCAGGGGGATCAACAGGGCGGCGGCGGCGGGCAACAGCACGATCAGGCTGAGCCACGGGAAGGGAGCGGCCACCGCCTTCGCCGCGGACGTCGCCAGCAGGGGGAGGGTGCCGTCCATGACGATTCGGGGGGGAGGGGAGAAAAAGGAGAACCCCCGGGGGGGGGCGACCCGAAACAACTCAGGTCTGTCGCTGTCGCCGATGAGCATATCTACTCACTCGCGACCTTGGGCCGGCCTTCAGGCCTGGCGGCCGCGGGGTTTGGCCCGTGGGCCCGCCGCCGTGGTGCCCACCTGTCGCTTGGGGGGCGCAGCGGCCTGGTCGTCGGCGGAGGGGAGGGAGGTCCAGGCACTGCCGGTCAGCTGCAGCCCCAACACCGCGTGGCGGCTGGTGACGCCGTTGGCCTCCCAGGCGGTCACCATGGCCTGCCCCACCTCCTGGGCCCGCTCCGCTGGCGCCAGGGCCAGCAATGTGGGGCCCGCACCGCTGATCACGCATCCCCAGGCGCCCGTGTCCATGGCCGCCTGACGCACGTCCCGTCCCCCCTGGATCAGGCCCCAGCGGTAGGGCTCGTGGATGCGATCGTTCATGCCGTCGTGGATCAGGGCGCCATCACCGCTGCGCAGACCCTGCAGCAACAGGGTCAGGCTGCCGAGATTGATCACCGCGTCGGGGATGGGAATGCTGCGGGGCATGGCCCGGCGGGCCTCCGAGGTGCTCAACCGAATGCCAGGGATGGCCACCACCGCCTGCACAGAGGGATGCCAGTCGCAGCGCATCACCCGCCAGTTGGGCACGGCGGTCTTGGCCGTGAGGCAGAGCCCTCCCAACAAGGAGGGCACCACATTGTCGGGATGGCCCTCAATGGCGATGGCCAGCTCCAACAGTTTCTCCGGGCCGAGGGGTTCACCGATCAGGGCGTTGGCGCCAATCAGGCCAGCCACGATGGCCGCCGCGCTGCTCCCCAAGCCCCGGGCCGGTGGCACCGCCAGCCGCACCCTCGCCTCCAACCCCACCGGCTCCGTGCCCGCCTCGCGCCACACCCGCTGGGCGGAGCGATAGATCAAATTGTCGGGCCCTCCTCGGAGGTGGGACCCCTCGGTGCCTTCGATCAGCAGGTCAAAACGGTCGACTCCGCCTTCCACCACCCGCAACTCAAAACGATTGTTCAAATCCAGCGCGGCACCGAGGCAATCGAAGCCTGGGCCCAGGTTGGCCGTGGTCGCGGGAACATCCACCACCACCCCCTCGCCGATCGGGGGTTGCGCCATAGGCCTCATCTCACTTCGTCCAGTGTCCCATCCCGTTGCGGGGGGCTCAATCCAGGAGCATGCGGGCACGGCAGGCCGCGCTGAACACCCCCACGGCGGGATCGGTGATCGCCTGGATGGGGATCGGTTCGAGCACGGGCCTCAGGCGGCCCTTCGCCAGAAAGGGGCCAAGAAAGGCCTCCGAGCGCAGCCCGGCCAGTTGTTTCGCCGCCGTGCCCCCCGCCAGCCAGATCCCCCCCTTGCCCAGGCAGCCCAGGGCCAGATCCCCCGTGGCGGAGCCATAGGCCCCCAGCCAGCGATCATTGGCTTCACGGGCCAGGGGGTCGCCGGCCTCGGCTGCCAGGGCCACGGCTTGCGGCAGGTCGTCCACCCCCCCGCGGGCGACGGCCCAGAGGGGATGGTCGCCCGCGGGGTGGCGCTCCACCAGCAGCCAGCGGGCCACCGCTCCCAGCCCCGTGCCACTCACCACCCGCTCGACGGAGAGGCGCTCCACCCCCAGCTCGGCCTGGAGCCATTGGCTGAGGCGCCACTCCGCCGCGTCGCGGGGGGCGAAGGTGCCATGGCCTCCTTCACTGGCCAGGGCCACCAGCCCGGCCGCGGTGGGCACCCCAATGGCCACCCCCAGGCCCGTGCCCGCCCCGAGCACCAGCCGGGGCGCCTCCTCCACGGCCTGGCCGGGTCGCACCGGCGCCACCTGGCTCGGCTGCAGATGGGGCAGGCCGTACACCAACACGGCAAAGTCGTTCACCAGCTCCACCCGGGGCAGGCCGCACTCCCCGGCCAGGCCTTGGGCGTCGAGCTGCCAGCCCAGGTTGGTGAGGCTTGAGCGGCCGTGTTGCACGGGGCCGGCCACGGCGAAGCAGGCCGCCTGGGGAGCCGCCAGGCCCTCGGCCGCCCCGGCCTGCAGAAAATCGCGCACCATCGGCGCCAGCTGGCTCCATTCGCCCGAGGCATATCGGGTTTGCCGCAGACAGGCCAAGCCTTCGGCGGAGTGGCTGTAGAGGCTGAGGAGGGTTTTGGTGCCGCCGATGTCACCGGCCAAAAGGAGCGTCACAGCGCCCCCGCTTCCGAGAGGTGCAGGGCGCCATCCCGGCTGGCATTGGCCTGGCCCGCCGCGGCCAGCAGGGCGTCAACGGCCACGGCGCCCAGATCCCCCTGGCGCCGGGTGCGCAGGCTCAGGGTTTCGCTCTCCGCTTCCTTGGTTCCGATCACCGCGAGCACCGGGATCTTCATCTGCTCGCCGTTGCGGATCAGTTTGCCGAGGCGATCACCGCTGCGGTCGAGGGTGGCGCGGATGCCCGCTTGCCGCAGGCGCTCGAGAATCGTTTCCGACCAGGGCACCACCCCGTCGCTGACGGGCAGGAGCCGCACCTGCTCCGGCGCCAGCCAGAAGGGAAAATCGCCGGCATAGTTTTCCGTCATGATGCCGAAAAACCGCTCCAGGGATCCAAAGATCGCCCGGTGAATCATGATCGGCCGCTGACGGCTGCCATCGGCGGCCACGTAGTGCAGATCAAAACGCTCCGGCAGGTTGAAGTCGAGCTGGATCGTGGAGCATTGCCACAGCCGACCAATGGCATCTTCAATCTTGAGATCGATCTTCGGGCCATAGAAGGCGCCGCCGCCCTCATCCACCTTGTGGTCCCAACCCTTGCGGCGCAGGGCCTCCTCCAGCCCCCGGGTGGCCAGCTCCCACACCTGGTCGTCTCCGATCGATTTCTCCGGACGGGTGGAGAGGTGGATCTCGTAACGGCGGAAATCGAAGGCGGAGAGGATGCGCTCCGTCAGCTGCAGCACCTCCAGGATCTCCTCGCCGATCTGCTCCGGCAAACAGAACACGTGGGCATCGTCTTGGGTGAAGCCCCGCACGCGCATCAGGCCATGCATCACCCCCGGGCGCTCGTAGCGATACACCGTGCCCAGCTCCGCCCAGCGGATCGGCAGCTCCCGGTAGCTGCGCAGACGGCTGGCATAGGTGAGCACATGGAACGGGCAATTCATCGGCTTGATCTGGTATTGCCGCTCATCCACCTCCATCGGGCCGAACATCGACTCGGCATAGAAATCCAGGTGGCCCGAGGTTTGCCACAGGCTCCGATCCGCCACATGGGGGGTGTAGAGCAGCTCGTAGCCGGCGTCGAAATGGGCCTGGCGCCAGAAATCCTCGATCAGCAACCGCATGCGCGCCCCCCGCGGGTGCCAGAACACCAGCCCGGCGCCGGCCTCGTCTTCAATGGAAAACAGATCGAGATCCTTGCCGAGGCGGCGATGGTCGCGCCGCAGGGCCTCCGCCTTGCGGCGCCGATCCTCCTCCAGCTGCTCCGGGGTTTCCCAGGCCGTGCCGTAGATGCGCTGCAGCTGGGGGTTGGCCTCGTCGCCCCGCCAGTAGGCGCCAGCGACGCTCTCCAGTTCAAAGGCCCGGGGGTTGAGCTCCCGGGTGTTGGCCACGTGGGGCCCGGCGCACAGATCCCACCAGCGTTCGCCCAGGGTGTAGAGGGTGATCGGCTCGTTGAGGCCGGCGAGGATCTCCAGCTTGTAGGGCTCGTTCTGGGCCTCGATGCGGCGCTCGGCCTCCTCTCGGCTCACCTCCACCCGCTCCAGGGGCAACTGCTGGCCGATGATCCGCACCATCTCCTTTTTGATGGCCTTCAGATCGGCCTCCGTGAAGGGCTCGGGATGGTCGAAGTCGTAATAAAAACCGCTCTCGGTCCAGGGACCGATGGTGACCTTCGCCCGGGGAAAGAGCGACTGCACGGCCATCGCGAGCACATGGCTCATGGAATGGCGAATGCGCAACAGGGAGGGGCTTTCGCTGGTTTTCGGCAGGCGTATCGCCCCCTCCGGAGCCTCTGCTGTCTTGGGGGACGGGGCCACGGGGGAACTGCTCACAGAACCAGGCGAATCCAACGAAACGGAAAACCGATCCTAGGCAGCCGTCGCCAGGGCGCCCGAGGCGCGGCAATCCGATCCTGTGCCCCACCCCTGGGCTGGACTGAGAATCAGGCCGACCGTCCCCTGCCCTGGCCCGCCGTGAGCCGCACCCCATCCCCTGGAGCCCTGGGTTCCGTGCTGCAGGGCGCCTTGGAGGAACGCCGCAGCGTGGCCCTCAGCTACGGGCTGTGGTGCCTCTCCCTGGTGGGGCTGTGCGGGATCCACCGGCTGTACAACCGCAAACCCCTCTCCGGCCTGCTCTGGCTGTTCACCTTTGGCCTCTGCGGCCTGGGGCAGTTCGTGGATCTGCTGCTGATCCCGGGCCTGGTGGCCGGCGCCAATCGCCAGGGCGCTCCCAGCCCGACCCAGGCCTCCCCCCATCCCCCCGTCGATCGACAGTTGCTGCGTCTGGCCCGGGATGTGGGGGAGCGGGGCTTCACGATCAATGACGCCCTGCTTGATCTCGACCTGCCCCCCCAGATGGACAGCCAGGCGCTGAACCAGGAGATCGACAAGCTTCTGGTGGCCAATCTGCTGGATGTGGGCAATGACGAACGGGGGCGCGTCGTTTACCGGGAGCCCTGATTCCGACCAGAGCTCGGATGGCGACCGGAACCCTGGCGCCCCAGGGGTGAAGGCCCCGGCTCAGCCCTGGCTCAGCCCCGGCTCAGCCCTGGCTCAGGCGCTTGAGCTCGTCGCCGTAGAAGCGCTGCAGGTCCGCCACGGTTTTCACGGGCTGGCCCTACCAGCTGCCGCCGCCGAAGGCCGGCAGCGATGCCCATTCCGGCGCCAGGCGATGGAGCACCTCCTGGGTGAGGCCCCGCTGATCAAAGGAGGTGAGGGCACCCCGTTTGGCGATCAGGTGCAGGGCGGCCTGATCCTGGCTCTGGGGGCCGAAGTCGACCAGCCCCAGGTGGGTTGAGGCCTCCCGCCAGGTGGCGGGCAGAAATTGATGGGCGCCAGCGGCGGCGCTCACGTAACGGCGCCGCACGGTGAACTCCGGATGGCGATCCAGCCGCTCCACCCGGCCACCGCCATCGATCACCCGATTCAGCCTGAGCCCGGTGGGACTCCCCATGGGGACCAGGTCATCAGGGGCGGTGATCGAAGGGGATGGGATTGTTAAGTTGTGCTTTGTCCCCTTGCAGCTTGGGGCAGGGGGCCTCTAGCGATCACTGTTCGGCGGTTGACCTAGGGGGCGGGCAGAAAGCCCATGGCCTTCCGCACCCGCTCCAGGGTGGCCTCGGCCACGCCGCTGGCCCGTTGCCGCCCTTGCTGAAGCACCTGGTGCAACTGCGTCTCATCCCCGCGCCACTCGTCGTAGCGCGCCTGGATTGGCCGCAGGGCCTCCACAACGGCCTCCGTGAGCAAGGGTTTGAAGGCCCCCCACCCCAGGGCGGCGCAGTCGCGGGCCGCCGCCTCCCGGCCCAGGCCACTGGTGAGGGCGTAGAGCCCCAGCAGGTTGTCGGCCTCCGGCCGATCGGGGTTGTCGAACTCCAGTCCCATCACGGGATCGGTCTTGGCCCGCTTGATCTTCTTGGCGATCAGCTCGGGGGGATCGAGCAGGGTGATGCGCGAGCCCTCGTTGGGGTCGCTCTTGCTCATCTTGTTGCGCCCATCGGTGAGGCTCATCACCCGGGCGCCTTCCTTGAGGATCAGGGGCTCGGGCACCTTCAGCAGGGGAAGGGGCTCGCCGCTGGCATCGACGGGGGCAAACCGGGCGTTGATGCGTTGCTGGGCGATGTCTCGCGCCAGCTCCAGATGTTGCTTCTGATCCTCGCCAACGGGCACCAGATCGGCGTCGTAGAGAAGAATGTCGGCCGCCATCAAGACGGGGTAATCCAACAATCCCGTGGAGACATTATCGCCTTGTTTGACAGCCTTTTCCTTGAACTGGATCATGCGCTCCAACCAATTCAGCGGCGTCACGCAATTGAGCAACCAACACAGTTCACTGTGGGCGCTCACGTGGCTCTGCACAAACACCGTGGACCGCTCCGGGTCGATGCCGCAGGCCAGGTAAAGCGCCGCCGTGGTGAGGGTGTGGTCGGCCAGCCGGGCCGGCTCGTGGGGCACGGTGATGGCATGGAGATCCACCACACAGAAATAGGTGTCGTGGTGGCGCTGCAGATCCACCCAGTTGCGGATCGCCCCCAGCCAGTTGCCCAGATGGAGGGCACCGGTGGGTTGAACGCCCGACAGCACCCTGGGCCGTGGGGCGGTCCCGCTGGTGCCGCTCACCCCTCGGCCCCCTCGTCGGCGGTCACGGGTGCGGCGCTGGGCTCAGGAGCGGGATCCGCCGCGGGCTCCTCGGGGGTGGGTTCGGACGAGACCGCAACGTCTTGGGCGTCTGCGGCCCCATCGGGGGCTGCGGGCAGCTCGGCCTCGTCGGTCGGCTCAGGCGTTGCCTCCTCGGGGGCTGGCTCCGGCGCCGCCTCGGGCCGGGGGGGCCGGGCAAAGGGATCCACCCGGGCCGAGCGGCCACCGCCAGCGGAACCCCGACTGTCTTGACCGCGGCCGCCCCGCCCTTCGGAGCGATCCCGCCGCCCCTCGGAGCGGCCCCCTTCGCCCTGGCTCCGGGCGGGGGCCTGGGCCCGGTGTTGGGCGACCAACTCGTCGAGCTTGCCCTCCTCCAGCTGTTGACCCAGGGCGCGCAGGGCAAAACCGAGCACGGCCACGGTGGAGCGCAGGCCGAAGGCCTCCTGCAGGGCGCGGGCCGAGCGCATCTCGTTGTCGCTCAGGCGAATGCGAAACCCACCTTCCCGGGCACCGGGAGACCGCTCTCCACGGGGTGCGTCGTCGGAACGGTGGCGTTCAGAGGGGAAAGGGGAGGGAGTGCCTTCGGCCATGCCGCCTGGGGAAGTCAGGCGCAAGTGTGACGCATCGCCCGCTCGGCGATGCTGAGATCCGGACGCACCCAGAACAAGCCGTGATCCTCCTCACGGTGCGAGGGGGTGTCGTCCACCGGCGGACGGGCCAACACCAGCAAGGGGAGCTCCCGGGGGGAAGGCCCCGCGAAGCGACGGCGGTAGTCGGCGAGCAGGTCGAGGTAGCGCTCCAGGGTCCACCCATGGGACTGGCGGTCTTGGGACTGCCAGAAGTTGCGCAGGGCCTGATGACAGGCCTCGGCCCCGAATTCCAGCCAACACAGCTGCTGGGCCTGCCAGGGGGGATGGCCGGCTTCGATCAGGGCACGGAAATGCTCCAGTTCCGGCGCAGCCCTGCTGAGGTCGGGGGGGAGCTCCAGGGCCAGCCGTTCCACGGGCACCACGGTCAGCCGCAGCCAACAGCGGTTGAGCAGGAGCACCGGCAGTTGCCCATGCCAGCGGGTGGCGCCCTGCAGGGCCCGAACGGCGGCGCGGGCGCGGACCGCTTGCGCGGGGGTGAACGTGGGCAGATCGGCTGACACCAAACCGACTCATTTCCTCACGCCAGGTCCATCTTAGCTGCCAAATACAGGAGCTCCAACGGGTTTCAACCGCCCCGGGGAGCACCGGTTGGCAACAGTCCTTCTCCTGACCCTGGTGGCTGGAACCATTCGCCTCCAAGCTGGGGCCTGGTGCCTGCCTCCCCCCCACCGCTGTGACTGCCCCGGATTGCCCCACCCCGCCAGCCCTGCCCCCCGCCGCCGGCAGTCCAGCCGCCGCCGGTCTGCCCCTCCAGGGGTCGCCCTCCCGGGGTCTGCCCCCCTGGGGTCTGCCCTCCCGGGGTCTGCCTGCCTGGGGTCTGCCCCCCTGGGGTCTGCCTGCCTGGGGGCGGACGGCTTTGGCGGTGGTCGCCGGAGGGGTTTTGGCAGATGTGGTGGTGCATGGCCTGCAGGCCGGCGGCTCTTGGCTGGGCCTGGGCGTCCTGGCCGGCGGGTGGTGGTGGGTGGCCCGGGGGCAGGTGGCCGGGGGTCGAGCCCCAACCCCGAGATCGGTGGCGGGCTGGAACGAGCGCTGCCAGGGGCTGCTGGAGCAGTTCTCCCGCTTGGATGGGGAGCCCTCGGCCCTGGGCACCCGGACCGAGGCCCTGCACGCCCTGCTCCAGGACACCAGCCGTGAGGCGTTGCGGGTGGCCCTGGTGAGCGGAGATCCCCCCGAGGGGAGCAGCCTCACGGCCCTCACCGAGGCCCTGCGGGGCCCCCGAGCCCTGCGGCTGCTCGTGAGCCATCCCCTCCCCAGTGGCAGCCCCCACTGGCGGTGGACGGACAGCTTCGCCGCCTGCGATGCCCTGATCTATCACCTGCGACCGCCCCTCACGGCGGCCGATCTGCGCTGGTTGGAGGCCCTGCCGGAGGGGCTGCCCCTCTGGGTGGTGCCCCAGACCGGACCTCAACGGCCGCCGGAGCGCTGGCGCGACGACCTGCTCAGCCAGTGGCCCGCCTGCGCCTCCAGGCCGATCCTCCCCTGGAACGGGGAGCCTGACCAGCTGGGCGCCTGCCTGGCCCCCCTCGCCCTCTGGCTGGCGCGGGACGGGGCCCGGCTGCCCCGGGCCACCCTGCTGCGGGGCCTGGAGCAGCTCCATGGGCGCTGGCAGGCCGACCTGGAACGGCTGCGCAGGGGGCAGTGGCGCCAGCTCCAACAACGCACCCAATGGCTGGTGGCCGCCGGGGTGCTTGTCACCCCCTCCCTGCCCCTGGATCTTCTGGTGGTGAGCGTGGCCAACGGCCTGATGCTGCGGGAGATGGCCCGGCTGTGGGAGTGCCCCTGGAGCCTGGAGCAGCTCCGGGAGGCGGCCACCCAGGTGGGCAAGGCCGCCCTGGCCCTGGGGGTGGTGGAGTGGAGCACCCAGGCGGTGGGCGCCGCCTTCAAGCTCCATGGGGCGACCTGGCTGGTGGGAGGCGGGTTGCAGGCCCTGAGCGCGGCCTATCTGACCCGGGTGGTCGGCCGGGCGATGGCGGACGTGATGGCCCGGGCCGTGGGGGTGAGCGAGCCCGATCTGGTGGCCATCAAGGCGGAAGCTCCCCTGCTGGTGGCCCGGGCGGCGGAGGCGGAGCGGCTCGATTGGGGCGCCTTTCTCCAGGAGGCCCGCTCCTGGCTGCGGCAGCAGGCGGAGAGCGAACCCCCAGCCATCGCCCACCCGACGGCTCACGCCTGACCCGCCCCTGGCCCCCTCCCAGCCGCCGGCTCTCCATCCACTCCGCGGCCCCTCCAGCCACCGCGATCACTCACGGCGCCGGCCCATGGCGCTGGCGGATGGCCGGGGCAGTCAGCCAGGTCAGTCAGCCAGGGCGGTCAGCCGGAGTGGATGGCCGGGCGGGTTGGCCGGAGGTGGATGGCCGGAGTGAACTGCCAGGCGGGTTGGTCGGAGCGGATGGCCAGGGCCGGCTGTGAGGCCCAAACTCAATGGTGAACTTTGTTTAAGCGACCCAACGTTTCGTTGCCCACTCTTGCGCAGCCTGGGCAACTGCGTAAGTTAATTCTTAACCCAGCCGACCCAAAGCGCGCTGGGCATTCGTAAACGAATCCTGGGTTCGCCCTTGGGGTTCATCTTCACCCGTACTGATTCATGACCACTGCCCTTCGCAGCAGAGGCCAGGCCGGAAGTTGGGAAAGCTTCTGCCAGTGGGTCACCTCCACCAACAACCGCATTTATGTCGGTTGGTTTGGTGTGCTGATGATTCCTTGCCTCCTGGCCGCCACCATCTGCTTCATCGTGGCCTTCATTGCCGCCCCCCCGGTGGACATTGACGGCATCCGCGAACCCGTTGCCGGCTCCCTCATCTACGGCAACAACATCATCTCCGGCGCTGTCATCCCCTCCAGCAACGCCATCGGCCTGCACTTCTATCCGATCTGGGAAGCCGCTTCCCTTGATGAGTGGCTGTACAACGGTGGCCCCTACCAGCTGGTGGTGTTCCACTTTCTGATCGGCATCTCCGCCTATATGGGCCGCCAGTGGGAGCTGTCCTACCGCCTTGGCATGCGGCCCTGGATTTGCGTGGCCTATAGCGCTCCTCTGTCCGCCGCCTTCGCGGTGTTCCTGATCTACCCCTTCGGTCAGGGCTCCTTTTCCGATGGTATGCCCCTCGGTATCAGCGGCACCTTCAACTTCATGCTGGTGTTCCAGGCTGAGCACAACATCCTGATGCACCCCTTCCACATGCTGGGAGTGGCTGGTGTGTTTGGCGGTAGCCTGTTCTCCGCCATGCACGGCTCGCTGGTGACTTCCAGCC
>JBKDSY010000206.1:0-16536 GCA_046340755.1 Cyanobacteriota bacterium | reverse complement strand
TCGCCATCACGGGCAGCTGGATGTGGTGTTGCTGAACGTGGACAACCCCCGCTGGCAGCCCCAAATCGACAGTTACGGCGTCAATGGCATTCCCCATCTGGAATTCTTTGATGGCCGCGGCGAGCGTCTGGGCCAGGCCGTCGGCGCCCGCAGTGAGGCGGAGCTCGAGCTGCTGGGCGGGGCCCTGGTGGCTGGCGAGCCCCTTCCTGCCCTGGCCGGAACGGCTCCCACAAGCCTGCTGGCGCAGGACCCCCAGCCACCCACCCGAGAAACCCCCATCGCTCCCCGCAGCCATGGCTGAGCCGTTGTTTGACCGCCGCTTTCGGGTCGATGCCATTGCGGCCACGCCCAATCCTCAGCAGTGCGTCTATGCCGCCATGCACCAGGACTACAGCGAAGGTTTCGTGGCCGCCCAACGGGACGAGTGGCCCAACGAAACGCAGGCCGGTGAGATCTGTGTCAAGCGGCTACTTGCCGGCGAGCGGGGGCACTACGGCCCCCTGGAACATGCACAGATTGTTTTCAATGTGGGCTGGTTTCCCCATTCCGTGATGCAACAGGCCCGCACCCACAGGGTGGGGGTGAGTTTTGATGTGCAGTCCATGCGGTATACGGGCGACCGCATCTGCAAGGCTGCCAATGGCGCATTGGATCTGGAGGAGGTGTTTTACCTTCGGCCCGTGGGCAGCTACAGCGATCGACAAGGCAAGAAATATGTTTACAGCGAAGCCCAAAGATCGATCGATCTTGCCCTCTGCCAGGCTGCGGCCGAACGCTACCGCGACCTCCTGGCCGAGGGGTTTGCCGAAGAGCATGCCAGGGGAATTTTACCTTTTGATTATCGACAACATTTTGTCGTCAGTTTCAGCCTGCGCGCCCTGCTTCACTTTCTTGATCTGCGGGCCAAACTGGATGCCCAGCAGGAAATCCGTGTGCTTTGCGACCTGCTCTGGCCCCACCTTCAGACCTGGACTCCCCAGTTTGCCGAGTGGTATCAACAAGCCCGGTTGCACAGGGCACGACTCGCTCCCTGAAGGGATAGTTTAGACGCGAGCCATCGTGACCCGTTCCGGCTGATATTGATACTTCCCAGCCCGATCCTGATAGGTGGTATCACAGGGATCGCCCTCGAAAAACAATAACTGACAGATGCCTTCTTCTGCATATACTCTGCAATCAGCCCCTGAAGAATTGCTGAACTCCAATGTTAAATGTCCCTCCCAGCTGGCCTCCGCTGGCGTGGTGTTCACAATGATCCCCAGACGGGCGTAGGTGCTTTTACCCAGGCAGATCACGGTAATGTTTGCTGGCACGCGCAACTTTTCCAGCGCCACGCCAAGACCATAGGAATGGGCGGGAAGGATGAAATAACAACCATCCCCATCCCTTTCCAAGGAAACAGGCTCCAGATTGGCGGGATTGAACCGTTTGGGATTCATCACCGTGCCAGGCACATGGCGAAAGATCAAAAACTCCTTGGCCGAAAGGCGCAGGTCGTATCCATAGGAACTGCAGCCAAAACTGAGCACGGGGCCAGTGCGGGCCTCTGGATCGAGATGGCGCACCAGGCTGGATTCAAAGGGCTCAAGCATCCCCTGGGTGGCCTGCTCCTTGATCCAACGGTCGTTCTTGAGCATCGGCGGATGGGTGAGATGGCAGGCCCTCTTCAGCTGAGACTAGGTGGGCCCCAGGCCCGGACCCGGCCTACGACAGACGACGCAATTCGGTGATCTGATCCGCCATCACCAGCAAGGCAGCAGGAATGGCCGGCCCCGTGACAATCACATCCAGGTGGGGAGGGCGTTGCTCCAGGGTGCTCAACACATCCTCCAGCGGCAAATAGCCCAACTCGATGGCCAGGCCCAATTCATCCAGCACCAACTGATCCAGCCGTCCCCCCAGCAATGCCTCGCGGCTGTGGCTCCACACGTCGCGCACGGCCTGGACGATGGACGCAGCCTCTTCGGAATCCACGGCGAGGCGGTCTGCCGAGACCTCCAGGCACAAGGGGGTGCAGGGCCGCACCCAGCGCAGGCGTCCGCCAAGCATCTGGCTGCCCTCCACCCCTTGGTCCACCCCGCCCTTCAAGAGCTGACACACCAGCACCCGGCTACCGAGACCAGCTGTGCGGAGGGCCTGGCTGAGCACGGCGGAAAAGCTGCCCCGGTGGGGCGCCGTATGAATCTGCAGCAGGCCCTCGGGCTGGGGAGCCTGGTGAACAGCCGGCGACGGCAGACAGCGCAGGGAACGGGACCCGGCCTCGCCGCGGGGAACCAGGTGGGGAGGGGCGAGGCGGGTGGACATGAACGTCGTTCCTGGGGGAGGCCGGCTGACGAGGAAATGCCAACAGGCAAGGACGGAAGAATGACCCATGGGACGGGATCCCTCCAAGCAGCAGGAGCCTGGGGCCCCATGCTCTGAATGTAGCGGCATCCCAGAGCCCTGCACACCACCTGTAGTGCAAACGCCCATCGCTAGCCAGGCCAGCCCTTCGTCCAGACAGGGATGGCAGCCAGCAGAACAGCCCTCCGACAGGGTGCCGTGCCCGCCCCGAAGCGACAGATGTAACGTTTGATACAAGAAACCCCAGGGGCGATCCTTAGGTTTCGGCGATTGGGCCCTTATCGATGGTTGGCACCCAGGGATTCAGCCGCTACAGCCCGTCCCATCAGCGCGGTGCCCCCACCGGGCCCCTTCCTTCTGGTCCAGGGCTGGCCGCCAATCACCCGACCCTGTTGGAAGTCATGCCCTCTCTGGCAGGCAGCAGCACGGAAAGCGTGGAGCGCGGCAAAACCATATTCTTCCCGGGGGATCCGGCGGAACGGGTTTATCTCCTGCGCCGGGGGGCGGTGCGCCTTTCAAGGGTGTATGAGTCTGGGGAAGAAATCACCGTCGCCCTCCTGAGGGAAAACAGCCTGTTTGGCGTTCTCTCCCTGCTCACCGGGCAGCGCTCCGATCGCTTTTACCACGCTATTGCCTTCACCCGGGTCGAGCTCGTCACCGCACCCGCCACCTCTGTTCGTCGCGCCATTGAACAGGATGCCAGCGTGGGACTCCTGCTGCTGCAGGGCCTCTCCTCGCGCATCCTGCAGACGGAAACCATGATCGAAACCCTCACCCACCGCGACATGTCCTCCAGGTTGGTGAGTTTTTTGCTGGTGCTCTGCCGTGATTTTGGCGTGCCTGGCAGTGAGGGCATCACCATTGATCTGCGCCTCTCCCATCAGGCCATTGCCGAAGCCATCGGCTCCACCCGGGTCACCATCACCCGCCTGCTGGGGGATCTGCGCAACGATGGACTTGTGCAAATTGATCGCAAGAAGATCACAGTCTTTGATCCGATTGCCTTGGCCAAACGGTTCAGCTGAACAGCCGACTCCCGCGTTCCATTAGGGGACGGAGGCCAGGGATACTGAAGCCACTCGGGAGCTCACGTGTCGGGGTGGCTGTTGATCCTTGCCCTGCTGGTGCTGGGAGGGGTCCTCTCCACCCTGGGCGATCGACTGGGCAGCAAGGTGGGGAAGGCCCGTCTCAGCCTGTTCAATCTGAGACCACGCAAAACGGCCGTTGTGATCACCGCCCTCACCGGCAGTCTGATCAGCGCCATCTCCCTGGGCCTGATGCTGCTTGTGAGTGAACGGCTGCGGGTCGGGTTATTTGAGTTGGATCAACTGCAAGACCGCCTGCGCACCAGCCGCGAGGCCCTCTCCGCCCGCCAGGCGGACCTGCGCCGCTCGAATGCCGCCCTTGAGCGCAACCGCCAGGAACTGCAGACCAACCAGAAGGAGCTGGCCCGCAGCCGGATCGAGCGCAACCGGGCCCTACAGGGCCGCCAAGCGGCCATCGCCAGCGAGCGGAAAGTCACCCTTGCCCTCACCCGGGCCCACCAGCGGGTGAATGAACTGCGACGGGAACTGCAACCCTTGCAAAACGAACGCCTTCGCCTGGAGGCGGAGCGCGACCGCCTGGCGCGGGACGTGAAAGGACGGGATGCCGAGATCCAACGCACGGAGAAGGAACTGGCGGGAGTGCGGGCCCGCATTCAGGCTGGCGCCCAGGAGCTCAAGGACCTGGAGGGCAAGGTGATCGCCCTGCGGCGGGGGGATGTGTTGATTGCCAGTGGCCAGCCCCTCGCCCTGGCCCGGATCCGCCTCAGACGCCAGGAGGATCGTCGGCAATCCATTGATGCCCTCCTCCAGGAGGCCAACGCCGCCGCGTTCCGCCTCCTGCTCCCCGGCCAAAAGATCGATCGTCAGATCCTGCTGGTGCCCCGCAGTGACATCGAACGACTGGACCAGGCCCTGGGGAAGCCAGGCACCTGGGTTGTGGTCATCCGTTCAGCGGCCAACATCCTGCGGGGTGAGCAACGGGTGCTGGCCTTTCCGGATCTCAGACCCAACCTGAGGGTGGTGCGTCGCGGGGAAGTGCTGGCCCGCACCGTGCTGGATGGCGATGTGCGCTCCCCGGAAGAGGTGCGCAGCCGCCTCAACCTGCTGCTCGCGGCGGCCTTCACCAAGGCTCAGCGCCAGGGCACCCTGGTGGATGGCCTGCAGGTGGATGGGAACACCCTGAATCAGCTGGGACTCAGGCTGAGTCAACGCAGTGAAGGGCTGCGGGCCACTCTGGAGGCCGTGGCCCTGGCCAACGCCGACACCCCCGATCCCATCGCCGTGGAGCTGCGCTGGACACCATGATCCACAGGACGCCCGAACCCTCCTCCTTGCCTCCCGGGGCCCTCGCGGGCCTCGATCCAGGTCGCGGCAAGTGTGGACTGGTGCGCACCGATGCCCAACGCCAGCAGATTCTGGAGGCCTGTGTCCTGGGTCCCGAGGCCTGCCTGGAGCGCATCCTTCAATGGCACCAGGGGCGACTGATCACCGCAGTGGTGCTGGGCAATGGCACCAGCAGCCAGCTCTGGCAATCCCACCTGGCGGATCTCCTGCCACTTCACTCCGTCGACGAGCGCCACAGCACCTTGGAGGCCAGACGCCGGTATTGGCGGCTGGAGCCAGCGCGAGGTTGGCGGCGGGTGCTGCCGGAAGGCCTGCGGCAACCGCCTCGGGATTGGGATGACGTCGTGGCCCAGCTGCTCCTGGAGCGCTGGCTGGGCCACAGCCTCAGAAGGCCGCTCTCACGATGAAGGCGTAATCACCTCCAGCCTCCAACTGGTAATCGGCCCGCAGGAGATAACGCATGAGGGCATCCTGAATCAGGGCCCGCCCCAGGGAGGGCTCGATAGTGAGCTCACCCCGATCAAAGGCCCAACAGAACGTCCAGTGGAACCCCCCAGCCATCACTTCCCCCTCAAGCCGACAGGGATGGAAGCTCTGACGCAACACGCGCAATTGGGCGGTGGTTGAGGGCAGGCGGCTCAAGGGAAGGCGAACATGGGCGGCGATGGAGATTCAGGATGCCTCGGCGAGGGCACGGAAACTGTTCAACTGGTTGCCAGCCCGCTCCAGCCCCCCCTCACGGATGAGGGTGACCCCCCTGATCACTTCCGCGCACACCTGATCCAGCACGGTTGTCTCTGCAGGGGAGAAGGTCCCCAGCACATGACCCACGGTCCGGTTCTTGCGCTCCTGGGGATCTCCGGCTGGGGGCCCAATGCCCACGCGCAGCCGAGCGAAGTCTGGGCCTCCCAGGTGCTGGATGATGCTCCGCAGTCCGTTGTGTCCCCCCGCGCTGCCGGACGACCTCAGGCGCAAGCGGCCTAGGGGAAGATCCATGTCATCCACGATCACCAGCATCTGGTCGGGCCGGAGCCCAAACCAGTCGAGGGTGGTGCGAACGGAACGCCCGCTGTCGTTCATGAAGGTCTGAGGCATGAGCAGACGGAGCCGATGGGGCCCCACGCCCACCTCCGCAAGTTGGCCATGGAGCTTGGACTGCTGCCGAAAGGATTGGCCTGCATCCTTGGCCAGCCGCTCTAAGACTAGAAAACCAACATTGTGTCGGGTCTGGGCATAACGAGACCCTGGATTGCCGAGTCCCACCAGCAACTGAAGATCCACCGAGGGCAATCCGCTCAGGCCGTGGGGGGTGGGGAGGCAGATGGCTCTCCAGTCTTCGTCTCGTCCTGCGGAGCACCCTCACCCTGAGGGGTCAGGGCCGTTGCCGCGACGACAGGGGGAGGGGCCAGGGTCAGGGTCTCGTCATCGGCCGTGCGCAGGGCAGAGCGGAACTCCTGCTCAAACTCCTGGGAGGCCGACTGAAATCCCTTGAGGGTGCGTCCCAGGGTTTTGCCGATCTCTGGAAGGCGCTTCGGCCCAAAAACGAGCAGTGCGATGGCCGCAATGACGGCCACCTCCGGCAAACCAATTCCAAAGATATTCATCTCGGGCTGATGTGAAAAAGGGAATTAGGCGGCGCTGTTCCAGTTCACATTGATGCCCTCTAGCAGCAAGGACTTGTTGTAAAGCTGCAGGATCACCAGCAAAAACACCAGGAAGAGCACCATGAACAATCCCATCACGGGAGTGGTGCCCCAACCGGGAACCACTTTGCCGTACTCGGAATTCAATGGGCGCAGGATGTCTCCCAGACGGGTGCGTTGGGCCATGGGCGGCTCGATCCTCTCGGATGGGTCAGCGTGCTGGCTACTGTAGTGGTCCCGCCAGTCCCCCCACGAGGGGCTGTCGAGAGTTGTGACGTTTCCCGTTCACCCTCCGCCGACACCCTTCCTCCCTCCCGGCCATGGATCCCTCCCTCACCAGCACATCTCCGGCCATGTCGGTGGCTCTAACTGTTCTGGCGGTGCTCTTGGCCCTGACCGGCTTCGGGATCTACCAGGCCTTCGGTCCCCCGTCCAAGGGGCTCACCGATCCCTTTGACGACCACGACGACTGACGCGCAACCTCCAGAAACTGAGGCTCCAGGGGCTGAGTTCGACCAGACCTTCCCGGCCAGCGTCATCCGCTCCCGGATTTAGTGGCTCGTGTAAGCCATCCAACTCCTCCACCACCTGCCACGGGTCGCCCAGCCTCAACCGACGGCGACATGGTCCCAGGTTGTGGAGGGTCAACACCACATCCGCCCCGTCCCTGGCCAGCCGTTGCAGGCCAACCACCTGCACATCTTCCTCCTGACTAGGAAGCGGAGGCCAAGCTTCCCCGGGCGTTCCCAGCAGGCCAGGCCGAATCCAGAGCGGCTCCCGAAAACGACAAGCCTCTTGTGGCACGCCTGCTCTCCGCCAGCCACCCGTGGCGGGCATGAGGGCGAGCCTCAGCCGGTGGTCCCCATTGTCTGCCCCCGGATCCGGCCATGTGGGGGCCCGCAGGAGGGAAAGGCCCAGCCCTTCGGGCCCGGCCGATGCTCCCTGGGGCCCATCGAGCAACAGCGCCAGGCCCTCCCCCGCCCCCCCCTGCACCGAGGCGATCCAGCTCACCGCTGGCACCTCCCAACGGCTCTGCTCACGCGGGTTGCTGGGGCTGGTGGGCCGCTCCAGCACGCCGCCCGGGGCATCCGCGGCCCACCGACAGGCTCGGGCGGCCAGGGGAACCTCCAGGCGCAGCAACTCATGGCGCTGCGTCCAGTGGAAACGCACCACCAGTTCAAACCACGGGGACCCCGCCAACAGGCGACCATCCACCCGCACCGGACTGGTGCCGCAGCACCCCCGCCACACCATCTGGGCACAGAGCGGCCCCTGTTCCACCCATTGGGGATCCCCCTCCCACAGCCAGGGGAGGGGATGGTCGGCATAGGTGCTGGACAAATCCCAGGCGTCCCAGAATTCCCCCCGATCGCCGTACCGGCACCATCGCAGGGGGCCCGCCAGCAAGGAGCGGCCCGGGCCATCCTCCAACGCCTCCACCCCCTGGGGGCCCAAGATCACCGCCAGCAGGCCGTTGTCGAGGCGCCAACGCACCGCGCCATCCTGCCCATCCAGACGTTGGATCGAGACAGGGTGCTCCAAGGTTCCGGGGGGAAGGGGCGTCCCTGGGGCCGAGCGACGGCGCGTCAGGCCGAGAGCCGCGACCCCATCCAGGCCAGGCAGCTGCACCCACTCCCCGCCTGCGGCGGCGGCCTGGGCGGGCAGGGTGACGGGAACGACGGCCACGGCGGACTCCGCCGCTGGCCCGCCAGGCTGGAGCTGCCAGATTCCCTTCGGCAGCCGCACGGTGCGGGGGGCCGGGGGAAGACAGGCCAGTTGGCAGGCCGTCCACGCATCGCCATTGGTCGCCTCGCCAGCCAGAACGCCGTTCAACGCCCGATCCCTGAGTGCTCGGGTGAGGCGGCGGGAGCGTCGCCAAATCGGCTCGGCCTGGTCGAACACCTCGGGGATGGAGGTGCCAGGAAGAATGTCGTGAAACTGATGAAACAGGAGTGGCAGCCAGTCAGCCCCCCCCAATTCCGTTGCGGCGGCACCGAGCCCCCCCGGGGCACCGGCGGCGGCCCAGAGGGCCAGGGCTGTTTCCGCCTCCCGCAGCAGGCGCTCCAGGGTGCGGTTGTGGCGCTTCTGGTCCGGTCGGCTGGTGGCACAGCCGCGGTGGAGCTCCAGATACAGCTCGTCACGCCACACCGGCAGGGAGGGAGCTAGGGGGTCAAGGCGCTCCAGATAGGCCCGAAGGGTGCCGTGGATTTGTGGAACGGTGCCCTCCCGCCCCTCCCATAGAGCCAACTGCTCCAGCATCTCCTCGGTGGGCCCCCCACCGTGATCGCCCACGCCCGGCAGCCAAAGGGCGTCAGCCAGCCCCGTGCCCCGTTCCCAGGCCAGACGCCAACGCTCCATGGCCACGGGGTCCCCGTCGCTGCCGATCGCCGCTGTCATGAGGGCCAGCACCTCCTTGCCGCAGCGCCCTCGCCACCGAAACAGGCGGTGCGGGAACGGGTTGCTGGCATTCCAGGCCATTTTTTGCGTGCAGAACCAACGCACACCCGTGGCCGCCGCCACGGGCGGCAGTCCCGCGCTGAATCCAAAGCTGTCTGGCAACCAGGCCAGGTTGTGGCTCCACTCTGGGAAGGCCCGGCGGCTATACCACTGGCCCTCCTGAAATTGGCGCAGGAGGGAGGGGGTGGCGATCAGCACACAGTCACATTCCACCCAAGGACCGTTGAGCGGCTCCCAGCGCCCCTGGGCCATCACCGTGCGGATCCGCCGATGGAGGGATGGGCGGTGCCGTTCCAGCCAGGCGTAGAGAGCGGGTGTGGAGTGGCCAAAATGCAGCTGGGCGTGCCGCTCCATCAAGACGAGCACGGAGCGAAAGGTGCGCTCCGCCGCCAGCCAGGTGTCTGCGACGGGCCACAGCCAGGCCAAATCCAGATGGGCATGGCCCAACACCTGCCAGCGCCCCCCCGGGAGCGTCGTGAACCCGTCCCGCAGGGCCTGAAGCTCGGCCTCCACGGGCTCCAGCAGGCGCTGGGGATCGGTGGGATCCAGGGGTTCAAGCTCCAGGCGGCTGAGCACCAGGGCCCCATCGTCATGACATGGGCTCCGCAGGCGGAGGTCCACCG
Source organism: Cyanobacteriota bacterium (assembly GCA_046340755.1). GTDB lineage: Bacteria > Cyanobacteriota > Cyanobacteriia > PCC-6307 > Cyanobiaceae > Cyanobium. The sequence continues at coordinate 7,080 of JBKDSY010000206.1, read as the reverse complement.
GCCAGTCCCCCCCGTTCCACCACTCCGCGGGCAACGCCCAGCGACAACTGCTGTCAAACAGATCACCCTGGTGCACCCGCTCCCCTGCCACCCAGAGCTCCGCCGCTTCGGCCCACCAGCGCAGCGCCAACCGGGCCCGCGCCACCCCTGGACCGAGGGCGCGCCAATGGTCTGGGCAGGCGAGGGAAAGCCGCAGATGGCACCACTGGCCGCCGCGGGGCCAAACGATCAGACCTCGGGCGGCCCACTCGGGCCGATGGCGGGCCGCCCATGGATGGAGCAAGGCGGAGCCAGCGCCGCCAGCGGGCAAGGAGCGCTGCCAGAGCGATTGAAGCTCCAGGTGGTTCACCACAACGGCCTCCGGGGGCGACGAAAACATTTCAATCCCAACAGGAACACCCCCTCATCCGCCCCTGACGCTCTGGATCGTCACGCAAGACCCATAAGATGATGCGGTCGCCTCGGGAAACGCTCGTTCCGACGCGCCAGCCTCCCCTGACACACCGGAGAGCCCATGCTCGCCCTCAAGATCTCGGTTTACTCGGTCGTTTTCTTTTTCATTGGAATTTTCGTGTTTGGCTTTTTGGCCAGCGATCCGAGCCGCACCCCTAGTCGCAAAGACCTTGAGGAGTGACGCCCCCTCCCGAGCCATAAACCGGCCGCACGGCGCCACGGCGGAGACCACCGCATGGCAAGATCACAACCTCTTTGAAAGGGTTGGCCGTAGGTGGTGCGCCATCGCCAGTCCCTGGGCCCTTCCCAGCCGGTCCCCAGCGAACCGAACCCACTGCCTGGGGAGCGGATAAGCCTCTCCAAGGGAGTGGTTCTTCTGCTTTTGGCTGCCTTGTGCACGGACCAACAACCGTGTCAGGCAGCCAATGGGGCGACCCAATCCCCTTCCCCCAAGACGATACTGGGTCCACCGGTCACTCTGGCCGAGCTACCGGCCCCTGGGGAACCCGAACCGGCCCTCCCCTCCAGCACCCCAGCCTTCCTTCCTGAGTCCAGTTCCTCGCCCACGCCAGCGATAGCCCCCGTCACCGTGCAACTTCCTCCCATGAGCGAGGAAGGTTTGCCCTTGGCACCAGGGACCCCGCGCTCTCCCGACCCGACCGAGGCTCCCCCTCCCTCCCCATCCGCCAACGCTGTTGGCCCGCCACAGGGCCAGAGCCCGCCGCCCCCCGTCCAGCCCGGCTCCCCCGAGCCGATTCCCCTGGAGCTGGAGCTGACCAGCAACAAGCAGGACTACGACGCCCAGCTAGAGCGTTACATCAGCACCGGCAACGTCACCGCAACCATCGCCGGCGGCCGCCTGCAGGCGGATCGGCTTGAGTTTGATCCGGCCAGCCGCATCCTGTTCGCCATGGGAGGCGTGCGTTTTCAGCGGGGCCAGCAGTTCTTCCAAGCCAGTCGCCTGCGCTACAGCCTGTTGGAAGGCACTGGTGAACTCGACGATGTCTATGGCGTGCTCGACCTCGACGGCAGCGCCCAGGATCTCAATCTGGCCATGCCCCCCAGTGCGCCCCTCCCCGCACCGGAGCCCTTCAGCTGTCCACCATCCCTGCCACCCCTTCCGGAATGGCACCCCTATCCCTGGGCGGTGACCGGCTGGGCGGGCCAGATGACCACGGCCAACTTCGGCGATGCCTTCCTGTTCAACGGCCAGCCCAGGCCCGAATACCTGATGGGGGTTGGCCTGCAGCGGCGCCTCATCAACGCAGGTCCCCTCTCCTTCGAACTGGATGCCAATCTGGTGGGTCACAAAGCGGCGAGGCAAGCGGGCGGCCCCTACAACCAGGCCGTGCCCTTCGCCAAAACCCCTTCCCAGACCTTCGGTGAAGCCACCCTGGGTATTGGAGCGCGCCTCTGGCTGCGCCCCTGGCTGAACATTTTCTTCGAGGAGGGGGTGAGCCTGCTCAGCGAGGCCAGCAACTGGGAGCGAACGGAACGGGAGAGCTACGCCACGTTCCTCAATTATCTCGCCTTTGAGGTGGAGGGCCTGATCACTCCGGAGTGGTCCATCGTCGGGCGCATCCACCACCGCTCGGGTGCCTTTGGGGTGTATAGCGGCGTGCGCGAGGGCAGCAACGGCTATTTGTTGGGGGTGCGTCACCGTTTTGGCAAGACGGAGAAAGGCCGCCCCAGCCCTCCGATGCCGCCCCCCCAGGGTTGCCCCGGCGCCCCGCCGCCCGACAGCAAGCCTCGTGAAGACCTGGCCAGTCGGCTGGAGGCGGTGACGATGGGCGCCGAGCCTCTGCCCCCGCAGACCGGGTTGTCCCCTACCCCGCCGCCCTCGCCAGACCCCTCCCCCCGTCAGCCGAAGGGTTCGGTGTGGACCCGGGCCCGTGAGGCCGAGCGCGTGCGGGATGAGGCCATTGCCCGTGTGGATCAGCGGGTGCGGGATGTGCGCTTCCAGCAAAACTTGACGATTGAACGTCGCTACGGATTTCCCAGCCAGTTCACCGTCACCCAATCGGAAACCAACTACGGCGGGGCGCGTCCAGGTCAGCTCAATCCGCTCACCAGCAAGGACAACCGTCCCCTGGTGAGGGGAACCATCAGTCGCTGGCGCCTCCAAGCCAGCCGAATCGTGATCACTCCCACCACCTTCTCGGGGGATCGGGTGGCCTTCAGCAACGACCCATTCACCCCCTCCCAATCTTGGATGGATTCGGAAGGGGTGGTGGGCACCCTGCGGCCGAACGGCGACACGGTCATCAAGGCGGGGCGCAATGCGGTGGTGCTGGATGAGCGACTGCGCATTCCGGCACGGCGGCAAACGGTGATCCAACGGCAGGAGGAGGTGGACAACCCATGGGTGATTGGGATCGATCGGGAGGACCGGGATGGGGTGTTTCTGGGATACAACGTCCGGCTTCGTTTAGGGGAGACGGGGCAGCTGACCTTGCAGCCCCAGGTGCTGGTAGAGCGGGCCATTGATGGCGAAAGTGACAGTTACCCTTATCCCTGGGAATCGGCGGGTGCCAGCTCCAAAAAGCAGCCAGCCACCACCGGGGATGACTTCGGGTTCCTGGCCAGGCTGCAGACCACCGTTCTGGGCTTCGAAACGAATGCCCGCGTGGATCTCTCCACTTTCAATCCAGACAACATTTCCAACGGCACCAGAAGCCTGGCGGAGCTGACGCGCGATGTTCAGCTGCCCTGGGTGGGAGCGAGCGAATTGCGGCTCTTTGGGGCCTATCGCTTCCGCACCTGGAACGGCACGTTAGGCGAGCAAGACGTGTATTCCGCCTTCGGCGGCTTCCTGGAGAAGAAAGCCAACCTTCCTGCTTGGGGACGGCTGAGCAGCAACTACCTCGTGCGAATGGGGGTGGGTAATTATCAGAGTGATGATTACGACACCACCAACCTGGCCACCCTTTGGCGTGCCAACGCGATTGGCTCCCTTAATCTTTCACTTCCCCTGTGGACGGGAAAGGCTGCGGCTCTGCCCCCCCTCCAGGCCCTCGCCAATACGGCCCAACCGGTTGTCCCCGGGCTCACCCTGAATGCCAATGTGCAGGGAGTGTTGGCATATTACGGAGACGGCACCAACCAAAACACCGCCTCCCTGTCTGGCGGCCCCACCCTGACCCTGGGGCATTTTGTGAAACCTTTTCTTGACTACACCCAGTTCACCGTGACGGGAGGAGGCACCCTGCGTCAGGGTCAAAGTCCCTTTGGCTTTGATCGCGCAGTGGATCTCGGAACCCTGGGCCTCGGACTGACCCAGCAGATCGTGGGTCCCCTGTTGTTCAATGGCGGTGTGGGGTTGAACGTTGACGGACGCTCCGAAAACTATGGCGAGATCACCGGTTCGTACCTGGAACTCCGTTGGCAACGGAGGGCCTATGAGGTGGGGATTTTTTACAGCCCCTATGACGGACTTGGGGGAGTGCGGGTAAGATTAAACGATTTGAATTTCAACGGTCCTGGCGTGCCCTTCGCGCCAATCACACCCAGCCAAGGGGTCGAGAAAAGACCTTTCTAAACAAATTAACTTGAACTATTATAAGTCCAAATGAGCAGTGGTTTAGGTTTGTGATTATATGGTTGTAGCAAATTTAATTTTAACCAATCTTCTTAAGAGTGGCTAAACGCTTGGAGAAAACTCTAAGCTTTCTGACAGATCCAAAGACAGCAGCAGCTCCAAGCATGGGCAGGGGAGCAGGAACAGCTGAAGCACCATGCAAATAGCTGGAAGCACCAAATCCAACGATATCTCTGATTCTTGTAGAAGCTCCTGTTGCGACATCAATAGTGTAGATGCCCGGCAGGATTGCAGGGGTTGCGGTACTACCATTGGAGTACAACCCGTACAAAACGCCTTCATAGCTAGTAAGCACCATATACTGCATTAAGGGGTTGGCACCAATAGAAGCAAACGCACCTGTCGTTGTATTGACAGAGCCAAACCTTGAGGTTATAGGCGCGGCTGTTGCTCGGCTGGACATATACAGAGTGCCGTTGTGAAAAGCCAACTTGCCACCTTGAGAATTAGTATTATTATTGACCTGAGTCAAGCCTGTGCTACCAATTAAAGACCAAGCACCTGAAGTAGTACTAATTGTGCCAAGTGTATTAGGATTGGCATTAAAATCTACCCCGTACATAGTACCTCCAGGGTCCATGCTCATCCCAAAAACCGTCCTTTGGAGGCCGTTGGCTCCTCCAACAAGAGTGAATACGCCAGAACGGCTGATCAAGCCAAGCTCGCCATTCAAACCGGCTCGCCTGGTCGTATAGAAGGAATCCCCGAAAGAAACCAAGTTTCGGTGGGCAGCAACCCCAAGATTAGAAATATTTGTATAAACACCAGTATTTGCATCAACAACTCCGAAGCGAGTGGGATTTCCGCCACCGGGAGCACCAGAGCTCAGAGTATAGATTTGAAATGCTTTAGCTTCAGTATTGGTCAGGACTACCGTAGCACCGAAAACAATGCCCAGTATCTTAGACCCGAAACAATTTAACTTCATTTGAAAAACGAATCTAAGGTCATCCTAGCACGATGAGGCGCGGCCGCGCGCCTTTCGTCATTATTTCGCAACAAAAGCCTCGGGAGCACTCTGGTCCGTCCCCGGCAGTTTCAAGAAATCAACCATCCAGCACTGAGCGAAGTGCGCTGGCCCACCCTAGGAGAGATGACTTTTGAGATGACACGTAATCCCGTGCATCATTAAATTTCTCACCCACTGACAGATAATCAGTGCTCTTTAAACATCTCAGGGCGTTTGGTCGTTGCCTTCAACCGTCGCTGACATTGACACGCCGTGACGTAAAAAAAGATCCGTCACGTGAGGCCAGATTGCGAATCGGAGACACATTAAGGCTGGCAATGGTGGTGTAAATGCCAGTATCGCTGTCAATGAAACCAAATCGTGTTGGATTGTCGCCGACAGGAGTAACGGAACTCAGGGCATAAATCTGAAAGGCTTCGACCCTAGAACCATTGATGACAAGACCTGCACCAAAAGTAGCTGAATTCGCGACCAGAGAAGTTTTATGGAAAACCACACGAAATAACTCTACAATTTTATCAAATTAAGCTTGCGAGTTGCCCGGCAATTTGCAAATCAAAACACATTTCGATGGGAATCCATCGCGGATGTCTGCTTTCAAGCTCAACGCACTCCTGGCCCCCCAGGGTCAGCCTTAAACCCCCGCAAATAGGGCAGTCGTCGGGAGGTTGCGTCGAGTTCCGCCCCATGGCTCAGCAGCTGGGAGGTGCCATCCCAGCGGCCGCTCACCAACATGCTGTGGGGGCCTGGATCGAGATGGACAGGCCAGCGATTGTCTCCCGCGGCCTCGCTTTCCAACACCACCTCCAAATCCTCCAGATCCAGCTCAAGCACCGAGCCCGGATCCGCAAGGACCGCCTCCTGAATCGCCTCCACCACATCGGTGGGAGCCGTGAGACAGGGGATGCCAAGGGCCAGGCAGTTGCCGAAGAAGATCTCCGCGAAACTCTCGCCCAGCACCCCCCGGATCCCCCAACGCATCAGGGCCTGGGGGGCATGCTCCCGACTGGAGCCACACCCAAAGTTGCGGTTCACCACCAGCACGGAAGCCCCCTGGTGCTCTGGCCGATCAAAGGGATGGGGGCCTTCGGGGTGAGCGGCGAGCTCCACGCGGTCGTCCGCGAAGGCCCCGGCCGCCAACCCCTCGAAGGTGACGCATTTGAGGAAGCGGGCCGGGATGATGCGATCGGTGTCGATGTCGGAGCCGACCACGGCCACTCCCCGGCCGCGGTGGCGCACCACGGGACCACTGGGGAAGGGTTGGGGATCGGAGGAGGGGGCAGTCATCACAGCACCGCGGCAACAGAACGGGGGGGAACGGACCCCCCAAAAGGGGGATCAGACGGCGTTGGCCGGCCCGGCCAGCAGGCCGCGAACATCGGCCACGTGGCCACTGACCGCCGCCGCGGCCACCATCGCCGGACTCATGAGCAACGTGCGCCCGGTGGATGACCCCTGCCGACCCTTGAAATTGCGATTGGAAGAGCTGGCGCTGATCTGGCGGCCCTCCAGCCGGTCGGGGTTCATGGCCAGGCACATGGAGCAGCCAGGCTGCCGCCATTCGAAACCGGCGGCGCGAAACACCACATCAAGCCCCTCCGCTTCGGCCGCGGCGGCCACCTGCTCCGAGCCGGGCACCACAAAGGCCTTGAGGCCAGGCGCCACCTGGCGCCCCCGGGCCACCGCCGCCGCGGCCCGAAGGTCACCGAGGCGGCCATTGGTGCAGCTGCCGATGAAGCAAACGTCGACCGGGAGGCCCGCGATGGGCTGGCCGGGGCGCAGATCCATGTAGCGGTAGGCCTCCTCCGCGAGGGGGCGGTCTTCCGGCGCCAGTTGCTCGGGGCTTGGCACAGGCTCGTGGATGGCAATGCCCTGGCCCGGAGTGATCCCCCAGGTCACGGTGGGGGCGATGGCAGAGGCATCGAAGCGCACCTCATCATCGAAATCGGCATCGGGGCCGCTGGCCAGGGAGCGCCACCAGGCAACGGCCCGGTCCCAGGCTTCATCCTTGGGAGCATGGGGGCGACCCCGCAGGTCTGCAAACGTGACCTCATCGGGA
>JBKDSY010000205.1:0-5283 GCA_046340755.1 Cyanobacteriota bacterium | reverse complement strand
ACCAGGCGGCTGCGGGCGAGTGTGGCAGAACGGGGAGGCCAGCTCCGCCGCGCCATGAAAAAAGCCCTCCCCAGACACGGGTGAGGGCCGCTGAGGCTCACCGCGGGCCTGAGGGGCTCACTCCCTGCGGCCACCGCCGTTGAGGGCGATTCTCAACTGCAGCATCAAGATTAACAGGTTTATGTAGGTGAGATACATCCCCAGGGCACCGGCCAGGTATTGGTCATCCCTGTAGGTGCGGGGCATGGTGTAGAAGTCGACGAAGGCGGCGGCAACAAAGATCACCGTGCCGAAGCCGGCGATCATCAACTGGAAGGCGCCCCCACCAAAGCCGGGGAAGATCAGGCTCCCCACCAGTTGCACAACGATGGCGATCAAGAGCCCCAGAATCCCCAGACCCACAACGGCGCCAAGGGACTGACCGACATCGTCACTCATGCGACGGCCAAAGATGGAGGCGGCCACGAAGGTGGCGCCCGTGGCAAGGGCGGCGGTGGCGATGGCCCCGATGCCCGCCGTGCCGATGGCCATCGCGACAATGCCGCTCAGGGTGAATCCCGTGATCAGGCTGTAGGTGGTGAGCAGGGGGAGGGCGGTGCTGTTGTTCCCTTTGAGGGCAGCGTTTTGGGCGATGAAAAAGAGGACGAGATTGCCAATGATCGCCACAAAGAACAGGGGCGTGAACAGGGCTGGGCTGGTCGCCATCAGGGACAGGCCCCCCAACACCCCAGCCGCGGTGAGCACCATGCCGCCGCCCAACACCGGCAGGGCTTTTCTGAGAACGTTTGGACCGACGATGGAGTGGCGTTGGGCCTCTTGAATGGCCTGTTGGAAATTGCTGTTGGCTGGCATTTCCCCTGGGAAATCGCTGAATGCGTCTAGTTTGGCAGCCCTGTGCGGCCCTGGTGGACGAGCCGCGTGCGGATCTCCGGATGGGTGGCCCCTCAGCGGGTCCCGGGGCCGGCGGGCTGGGGGCCGGCGGGCTGGGGGCCGGCGGGCAGGAAGGTGAAGGCGGTGGCGGGGGCGAACTGCCCGGCGGTCTCCCCGGCATGGGCCTGGCCGCCGGCCACCCGCAGCCGGCGCACCGGCGCCCCGGCCCGCAGGTCGAGTTGGTCGAGCGACACCCAGAACACCGACGGTTGGGCGACGGCGTCAAACACCAGCACCCGCCGGCGCTGGTCGTGCACCACCCGCCAGATGGTGGAGGCCAGGTTGGGTTGACCAGGGGTGCGGATCCCCAGGGGCACGCTCACCCCCCGCACGAGGGAGAGCACGCTGGCCAGGGCCTGGTGGGCAAGGGTGTGGCCGGGCACGGCCGCGCTGTAGGCGGGATCGAGCTGGCGGGGGAGGGCCTTCAGGAAGAAGGAGGCGCGGGCGAAACGGTCGGCGGCCCGCACGGTGCCAGGCAGGAAGGCGTCGCCGCCGATGCTCTGCCAATAGGTGTTGAGGGCCAGCTGCTGATCAAAGTTCGGTGAGTTGGTCATCACCGTGTATTGACGGCCGTGATGAATCACGAGCTTGCCATTGATGTATTCCAGAATCGCCGAATCGCCGCTGGCATCCGAGAGGGAGAGGTGCAACTGGGCCCCCTGGCCATTGGGAAGTCGGGGCGCGACAACGCGAAAGGGTTCCTTGCGCAGATGGTCCACCGCCTCCGCCACGTTGGCGAATTGGTCGAGCACATACTGGGCCCAGAGGGAGATGGAGAGCACGGGCTTGCCATTGGCCTTGCCGTAATCCGATTCGGCCAGATAGAGAAGGTTCGCCACCAATCCCTTCTCATTGATGCCATCCGCCGTGCCCACGTCGTAGCCACTCACCACCACGCTGCCGAAGCGGGAGCGCCAGCGCGGGGTGTTGGCGCCGCCGGCGCCATTGCGCTCCATGCCCCGGGGGAAGGCCCACAGGTTGGAGCGCATGTCTTCCATCCAGTCCATGCTGCGGCCGGTGATCACCGTGCCATCGGGGGCGGTGTAGAGCACGCGGGTGCAGGCCAGGGCGGCCGGGGCTCCGGTGAGGCCGAGGCAGCCGCCCAGGGCCAGGAGCGCGGCCAGGGGGCGGCGGCGGGCGGAGCGGGCTGAAGGGGGGAAGGCCATGGCACTGGAGCGTCATCGGTCACTTTGCCGCCCGTCCGTTCCCCGGCTCCTCGCCCAGAGCTTCAAGGACGCGCCCTATTCCCCCACGGAAAGGCGCCCGGCTCCGCTCGCCTTCGGGGCGCCCCCATTGTGCCGTTGGCAGGCGCTCCGCTCCACTTGGCTTCAGGGCCCCCTCCGCTCTCCCCTGGGCAGGGACGCCTCCCGTTCCCCACGGCCGGGACCTGGATCGGTCAAAGTGTTGGCCTCTTCAAGGGGTGTGATGTGGCCGGCGTGATGGCCCAACAGGGGCGGGATCTGCGCGGCTTTCTCCAGCTGTTGGAGCGCCGCGGCCAGCTGCGCCGCATCAGCGCGCCGGTGGATCCCGATCTGGAGTTGGCGGCCATCGCCGATCGAGTCCTGGGCCTGGGGGGACCGGCACTGCTGTTTGACAACGTGCGCGGAGCGTCCATGCCCGTGGCCGTGAACCTGCTCGGCACCGTGGAGCGGGTGGTGTGGAGCATGGGCATGGAGCGGCCCGAGGAGCTGGAGGGGTTGGGCGAAAAGCTCGCCCTGCTCCAACAACCCCGCCCCCCCAAAGGCTTTGAGGAGCTGAAGCGCTACGGCGGCCTGGCCTGGAACCTGCTGCGGGCCGTTCCCGACCGCGACCTGGCCCCCCCCTGCCACCAGGTGGTGCGCAAGGGCGACGAGGTGAATCTCGATGCGCTGCCCCTGCTCCGCCCCTGGCCCGGCGACGCGGGCGGCGTGATCACCCTGGGCCTGGTGATCACCAAGGACCCGGAAACCGGCACCCCCAACGTGGGCGTCTACCGGCTGCAGCGCCAGTCGTCCACCACAATGACAGTGCATTGGCTGAGCGTGCGGGGGGGAGCGCGGCACCTGCGCAAGGCGGCGGCCCTGGGCCGCAAGTTGGAGGTCGCCATTGCCATCGGCGTCCATCCCCTGCTGGTGATGGCCGCGGCCACGCCGATCCCCGTGCAGCTCAGTGAGTGGCTGTTCGCTGGCCTGTACGGCGGCGAGGGGGTGCGGCTGGCCCGTTGCAAAACCCTGGATCTTTCCGTGCCCTCCCACAGCGAGCTGGTGTTGGAAGGCACGATCACTCCGGGGGAGGAGCTGCCCGATGGTCCGTTCGGGGATCACATGGGGTTTTACGGCGGCATTGAAGCCTCTCCCTTGGTGCGCTTCCACTGCGTCACCCATCGCCGGGATCCCATCTTTCTCACCACCTTCAGTGGCCGCCCGCCGAAGGAGGAGGCGATGCTCGCCATTGCCCTCAACCGCATCTACACGCCGATCCTGCGGCAGCAGATCCCGGAGATCGTGGATTTCTTCTTGCCGATGGAAGCCCTCAGCTACAAGCTGGCGGTGATCGCCATCGACAAGGCCTATCCCGGCCAGGCCCGGCGGGCGGCGATGGCCTTCTGGAGCGCCCTGCCCCAATTCACCTACACCAAGTTTGTGGTGGTGGTCGACAAGGCGATCAACATCCGCGACCCGCGCCAGGTGGTGTGGGCCATCAGCGCCCAGGTGGATCCCCAGCGCGACCTCTTCGTGTTGGAAGACACCCCCTTCGACACCCTGGACTTCGCCAGCGAGCGCCTCGGCCTGGGCGGCCGGCTGGCGATCGACGCCACCACCAAAATCGGCCCGGAGAAGCGCCACCCCTGGGGCGAACCCCTCAGCCGCGACGCCGCCCTGGAGCAGCGGGTGTCGGAGCGGTGGCAGGAGCTGGGCCTGGCGGACCTGCCCGACCGGGAGCCGGATCCAGCCCTCTTCGGCTACACCCTGGAGCGCCTCCTGGAGCGGCTGCAGGGCCCGGCGCGGGGGTGATCGGCCGCACGGGCGTTCAGGCCCTCAAGGCCCTGTTGGAGCTGGCCCAGGAGCCCGGCCAGTGGCGCTCGGTGAACGAGCTGGCCGCCGCCCAGGCCCTGCCCGCGCCCTATCTGGAGCAGCTGCTGTTGCGGCTGCGGCGGGCCGGGGTGCTTGAAGCCCGGCGGGGCCGGCAGGGGGGGTACCGCCTGGCCCGCGGGCCCGCGGAGCTGTCGCTGGGCCGGGTGTTGGCCGCCGTGGGCGCCTGGCCCCGGACCCCCACCGCTGCGGGCACACCCGCCACCGACGGGGCCGATCCAGCCACCGAGCGAGTGGCCGCCATGCTCCAACAACGGCTGGCCCGGGCCATTGAACAAGAACTGGAGCGTCTCACCCTGGAGGAGCTGCTCTTTGACCTGAGCAGTGCCCGGGCCAGCCTCAGCGAGGAGGGGGGGTTGATGTTGGGTTGAGCCCGACCTGGGACGGCCTGCCTAAGGTGGCGCCATGGCGACCCCTTCCGATCGGTCCCCGGAGGATCTCCCCCAACCCGGCGGGGGGGATCTCGAGCCCGGCGAGCTCCTGGATCAGGTGCTCAACCCCCTGTTGACGGATTTCGAAGACACCTTCACCCGCGGCCTGCTCCTTCTCGACCACTGCCCGGAGCGGGTGCTCTCCGCCGAACGCCAGCGCGCCCTCCGAAGCCGGCTCCTGGAGGCCCAAGGGGGCCTCGGAGCCGCCCGGGCCCTGCGGGCCGCCACCCCCGCCCCCATGGCCCTCGACATGGCCACCATCCAGCCCTGGCATGAGCTGGTGGTGGAGGTGTGGTCGCTCTCGGCCGCCATGCGGGCGGCGGGGGTGCGGATGCCTTGAGGGGGTTGGGTGGCTTAGGGAGCTGCGGGGGGTCTGGGCTGGGGGAGTTTTGGCGGGGGGCTCGGGAAGTTTTGGTGATGTGGAGAGCGAAACAACGATGGGTGGGGGTGGGCTCCTGTAAACCAGGGTCACCAGGCGTGGAGAGCTCACTCATTCTTTTGAAGTGGCACTAATCCTCAACGAGGAGTCTGTCAAACGAACTCAGGAACATCGGGGCCAGGGAAACAATCATATCTATGCCTTTTGCAGGGATTCTACATTTACTGATGGCGACTCTCAGAACTTGCCGACTGAAATCAAGACCATCGCAGGCAGCCGATACAAGTCAGTTTTGTATCGTACTGAACGGTGTTATCCGAACCCAGATAAGACGCTGGAGCCTTGTGGAGGCAATCGGGGAATGCTTGCCTCAACAGGATTCTGACCGTGGGGTCCAGTTGGCCTCTCAGGTTTTATACTGCCTCAGGAGTCGGGAGAGAGCTACTTATGCGGGTCCTCCGAAGATCAAGTT
>JBKDSY010000204.1:0-31698 GCA_046340755.1 Cyanobacteriota bacterium | reverse complement strand
TGGCCCGGGGCGGTGTGCACAAGCCCCGTCCCCGATTCGGTGGTGATGTAGTCGCCACCGACCACCAACGGACTCGTGCGATCCAGCAAGGGATGGCGGTACTGAATGCCGGCGAGGTCGGCGCCTTTCACTGTCACCAGGGGTTCGAGGGGGAAGTCCAGGGTTTGGCTCAGTCCTTCCACCAGGGCCGCGGCGACTACGAGGTAGCGGGGGGCCTCGGCGGCGCCATCACGGCAGATGGCGTAGTCCAGGGCACCGTTCACCGAGACGGCCAGGTTGGCGGGCAGGGTCCAGGGGGTGGTGGTCCAGATGGCCACAAACAACTGTTCCCGGTGGTCGTGGTCGGTGGGCCCTTCAATGCCCGCTAGTCGCAGGGGGGTTTGCAAACTGGGGGGCACCTCCACCACGGGGAACGCCACATAGACGCTCGGGGATGTGTGGCCCTCTGGGTACTCCAGCTCCGCCTCCGCCAGAGCCGTGCGGGAGCTGGGGCTCCAGTGAACCGGTTTGAGACCCCGATAGATGTGGCCCCCCAGGGCCATCCGGCCAAACACAGCGATCTGGGCCGCTTCGTAGTGCTTGTCGAGGGTCAGGTAGGGCTGGTCCCACTCCCCCCAGATGCCCCAGCGCTGGAACCCCCGCCGCTGCAGATCCACCTGCTCCAGGGCGTAGGCGCGGGCGCGGCGGCGCAGGTCGAGGGGCGTCAGCGCCTGCCGCTCCTCTTGGCTGAGGCTCTGCAGCACCTTCAGTTCGATCGGCAGACCGTGGCAGTCCCAGCCCGGCACGAAGCGGGCGCGGCGCCCCTGGAGCAGGGCGTGCTTGTTGATGATGTCCTTGAGGATTTTGTTGAGCGCGTGGCCCACGTGCAGGGCGCCGTTGGCGTAGGGCGGACCGTCGTGCAGGGTGAAGGTCTGGCTGCTGCCGTCAGGGAGGGTGGCGTCCCGGCTCAGGCGCTCGTAGACCCTGTTCTCGGCCCAGAAGGACTGCAGGGCCGGCTCCCGCGTCTTGGCGTTGGCCCGCATCGCAAAGGGCGTGTCCAGCAGGTTGAGGGTGTCCTTGTAGGACGAGGCGGGGGAAGCCTGTGGGGTGGACACGACGCCTCGGGCGGCAGGTGGGGATTATCCCGCCCCGCCCCCCGGGAGCTCAGGTCGGCCCATCGGTGGCCGGGCCGTCGGCGGGTGGGCTGCCAGGGGTCGGGCTGTCGGCGGGGGCCGCTTGAAGAAGCCTGTCGATGTCATTGAAGTCGCTCACCTCCACCACCTCCGTCCCGGTCGGGGCCGCCGCTGGCGGCTCGGAGGGCGGGGAGGGGGCGTCCGCTGCCGTGTCTGGCCGCACCCAGCGCTTGCCGCTGGCCTTCGGTTGTCGCCGCTCCCGCCACCGCTCCAGCACGGTGGTCGTGGTTTGCCCAGCGGTCTCGAGGAGTTCCTGTAGGGAGGTGCCAGCTTGGTGGACGCTGGTGCGCCACCGTTCCATGGTGCCTAGCCGGCCCTGCTCCTCGATGCTCAGCTGCCGCCAGCGGCCCCGGCCCACCTCCACCGACAGACGGCCGATGAGCAGGCCGCCGCAGACCACCGCCAGCATGGGCGCGCCGGTGAGTCGCTCGGCGCTGGTCACCAGCACCAGGGCGAGCACCAGCACCAGGGCTCCCCAAGCCGAATCGCCGGGGCGGCTGAGCTCGGTGGCCAGAAGGGGGAGCAGAAGGAGGGCCAAACCAAACAAGAGGGCCCCGAGGCCCGCAAGGGTGGCAACCATCGGCGGCGATGGAGAGGGGCTTTCATTGTGCTGCGGGGCCGGCGAGCCAGCCCGGCTAAGCTTGCTCCAAGCCCGGGTGAGGGTGGGTGCCTTTGGGGCCCCGTCCACCCCCGGACAAGCCCATCTGGCGGAATTGGTAGACGCGCTGGATTTAGGTTCCAGTGGCTTCGGTCGTGGGGGTTCAAGTCCCCCGGTGGGCATTGGACAAGCCACGGACCAGCCCGTGCCCGACCCTGGAGGGTGGTCGCGGGTGCTTTGCAGCGGCATTTCGGCCCTATATCCGTTAAATTCGACCCCCTAAAGTCAATTCCAGTGGTTACGCAGGAGTATCTCGCTGGTCTGGATCTTCTCCTCTGGCAAGGGAGCGGCCCCAAGGCCGCTGCTCAAATGCAGTGCAACCAGAGCACCATCTCCCGGCGCGTTCAGCGCTGTGTCGAGGTGTTCGACTTGCGTTTGAAGCGGGTGCAGGGGGAATGGGTGCTTCGCAAACCCACCCAGCTCCTCTGCATGCAGCGTGAGATTCACCAGGTGGCGCGCCTCCAGGGCCACCATCCCTTGCGATTGGAGGGCTTTCCCGGAGGGGCGGCTCCGTTGCTCACCCCACCCCCACCAGGGTGGTCCCTTGGCCCCCTGGATGCTGTGGGCACCGTGTCTCCCCTGGGGCTGTTGCGCGATCGGGTGATTGATGCCTGGGTGACCGATGCGGGCGACGATCTTGTTCTGGATTTTCCGGCCGTGGTGTGGCCTCTTGCCCGTCAACCGATCACCCTCCTCGCCCATCCCGAACACCCCCTGGCCGGAGTGGCCCATCTCAGCCTGGCGGATCTGCTGCGCTTTCCCACGCCCATGATCCCCGCGGAGGGCTACCCCCGCAGCCACGCCATCTGCGCCGACATCGGGCTGGGCACGGTGGAGATCACCAAGCGGCGCTACGACCCCGAGTCTTGGGAGGGCCAAACCGCCGATCGAACCAGCCTGGTGTTCACCACCCCGTTGAATGCCTGTGTGTTCCCGGATTTGGTGCCGCTCGACACCGGACCCCTCTTCACCAATCGGCTGGTGCTGGTCTGTCGCAGCGATGTCAGCGAGTCCCCCAGGGTTCAAGAGCTCCACCGTGTCCTCCTGGACCGATTGCAGGACCTGCGGCGCCACCAACCCCGGCTCGACAGTCTCCAGCTGATCGCATGACGCCCTGTTCCCAGCCGCCCGCGCGATCCCTCTCGCTCGCCGATGCGCTTGCTTAAGGTGTGACCCGCTCAGCGGTGTCTTACCTGCTCCAGGTGATCTCTCCAATCCCTGATTGCCCGCGCCCCCCGTCGGCACCCTCCGCGAGTAGGCCGCTTTCCGCCATGGTGCCCCTGGCTGCGAGGACTGTCCCGAAGGAGTTTCTCGATCCACCACCCGCCCTCAACCCCACTGTGGCTCTGTTCCTTGGGGGTTACGGGCTGGCGGCCCTGTCGATCTGGGGATGGTTTGTGGCGGGCTGGCCTCTGCCGGTGCTGCTGGCCCTGGGCTTTCTGGCTCTCCATCTGGAAGGCACGGTGATCCATGACGCCTGCCACAACGCCGCCCACCCCAACCGCCATTGGAACGCCGTGATGGGTCACGGGGCGGCCTTGCTGTTGGGGTTCAGCTTTCCTGTCTTCACGCGGGTGCACCTGCAACATCACGCCCACGTGAATGATCCCGAGAATGATCCCGATCACATCGTGAGCACATTCGGGCCGTTGTGGTTGATTGCGCCTCGCTTTTTTTATCACGAGGTTTTTTTCTTTAAGCGTGCCCTTTGGCGTGGTAACGAATTGGTGGCCTGGGCCCTGGAGCGGGCCACCTTCCTATTGATTATCGTGGCGGCGATCAAGTTTGATTTCTTGCCCTTTATTTTCAATTGTTGGTTCGCGCCCGCCCTGATGGTAGGGGTCACATTAGGGCTCTTCTTTGATTACCTCCCCCACCGCCCTTTTCAGTCACGCAGCCGCTGGCACAACGCTCGTGTTTACCCCAGTCGGTTGATGAATTGGTTGATCATGGGCCAGAATTATCACCTTGTGCACCATCTTTGGCCATCGATTCCCTGGTTTGAATATCGTCCCGCCTATCTGGCCACCAGGCATCTCCTTGACGCCAAGGGATCACCGCAGCGGCTTGGACTCTTCGAAACCAGCAGCGATGCGTTGAATTTTCTCTACGACATCTTGTTGGGTGTTCGCAGTCACAAGCGCCGCCGCAGCCGCCTACGCCCCTTGGCGGCCCTGATGCCCACCCGCCACGCACGGCGGCGGATCCTAGAACTGCTCCATCGCACGGCCGTTTCGCCGATCCGTTGAGGTCAGCCCTCGTTGAGGATCTTGGGAACCCGGTAAAAATCTCCCTCCCGTTGTGGGGCCAGGTTGAGCAACTCTTCCCGGCAATCCGTGGGTTCCACCTCGTCGATACGGGACACGTTGATCACTTCCACCGCGCGGGTGGTGGCGGGGATGCCCTCCGTGTCGACCTGTTGCAGATGCCCCACATACTCAAGGATCCGCTCGAGTTGGGTGGTGTAGGTGGCGATCTGACTGTCTGGCAGCTCAAGTCGGGCCAACGCGGCCACCTTGCGCACGTCGTCAGCAGTGATTCGCCCCATGGCCGGCCCTTCAGGAGAGGAAGACCCTCAGATCTTCGCTCAGGGCCGTGGCCGCCAGGTCGAGAAAACGTTCCCCATGGTGCGGTTGGGCCAGAAACGGGTCCGATCCCATCCGGCCATCAGGATGGCGTTGGCGGAAATCCGCCGGGCCGTGGATGGGGCCGGCAGGGGCGGGCTCCGGCAGGGGACGTTGCTTGGCCCCCAGGCTCGGCTCCAGACACAGGGTCAGGGAAATCTCGCTGGGGGTGGCGTGATGCCCCTCCCGCTCCCCGTAGAGCTTGCGCGCCTCTTGCATCACCGGGCCGGCCATGAACCAGTTGGCGATTTGGCAGCTCAGCCGTTGGGCAACGGGTAGCCCCTGGGCGGCGGCGCTGCAATGGGCCTGGGCGAAGGCGCCCCGTGTGGTGGCGATGTTGCCGCCATGGCCGTTGACCACGAAGATCCGCTCGAAGCCGTGGCGTGCCAGGGAGAGCACCACGTCGTGGAGCAGAGCCAGCAAGGTGGTGGGTTGCAGGCTGATGGTGCCAGGGAAGCCAAGGTGATGTTCCGCCATGCCGTAGGCCTGGGTTGGTGCCACGAGCACCCCTGTGCGGCGACCCACTTCCAGGGCGACCGCTTCGGCGGTGAGGGCATCGGTGCCGATGGCCCCCGTGGGGCCGTGCTGCTCGGTGGACCCAAGGGGCAAGACGATGCCCTTGCAGTGGGTCAGATAGGCCTCCACCTCGGGCCAGCTGCGGAGCTGGAGGCGGATCGCCTCTGGATCCGCTGGCAGGGTGGTCGGGAGGGATGTCATGACGGACACGGACAGGGTGGACAATCTGCCTAAGATCCCAGCAGTCGCGGCAGCGGCATGTTGCACCGCAAGCTTGCCCAATACTGTGTCGAACAGCGGCCTGTCTGGGTGTTTCTCAAAGACCAGCAATGCTGGCTCGAAGACGCCACGGTGGTGGATGTCGATGCCGACCTGGTCACCTTCCGCTACGAAGAGGAGGACGAGGAAGGGGATGAACGCCTGAGCTGGGAGGTGTGCGTCAGACTTGAATCCATTGGGGCGGTCAGCACAAAGCTGGCCTCCGTCAGTCGTCTGGCCGCCATGGAGGATCTCGCCACCACGGGAGAATGCCCGGAAGCGGAGCGGCTCGGCTTGCCCTGACTCGGCCCGACAGGGAGGGCATCGGGGCCAGCGGGCCGGGCCTCAATGGGCCGTTCCGTTGCCGTCGTAATCGTCGCTGTCGTAAAAGCCCCCCTTGGTGCCAAAAAACAGGGTGCTTAGGCAGAACAGGCCACTGGTGACGAGCAGAACCGATGCCAGGGTGAAGCCGTTATCCATCGTGGTCAGATCTGAATCACACCCGCCCATTGTGAGGGGGATGGCGGCTTGACGGAGTCCGCTGTTCCGCTTGCCACACGCGATGTTTGCCACCGCCATCCCATGGATTCTCATCCCGGCCCCCTCACCCACCTCGACGACCACGGTGCCGCCCGGATGGTGGATGTGGCCGATCGCCCCGCCAGCGTCCGCGCTGCCACCGCGGAGGGCTTTCTCACCATGGCCCCCGGTACCCTGAGGCTGGTGATCCAGGGGAACGCGCCGAAGGGTGATGTGCTCGCCGTGGCCAGGGTGGCGGCCATCCAGGGGGCGAAGCGCACTGCCGAGCTGATCCCCCTGTGCCATCCCCTGCCCCTGGCCGGCCTGACCGTGACCATCGATCCGGCGGCCGATGGCTCCGGCCTGCGCCTTGTGGCCAGCGCTCGCACCACCGCCGCCACGGGCGTGGAGATGGAGGCCCTCACCGCCGTGCAGGTGGGCCTGCTCACTCTCTACGACATGTTGAAGGCGGTCGACCCCGCCATGACGATTGGGCCGGTGCGACTCCTGGAGAAACACGGTGGGCGCCACGGCAGCTGGCGCCATCCGGACCTCTCGGAGCCGGCCCATGGCTGAACCCTTCCCCGCCGAAGGTCTCCCGCTGGCGGAGGCGCTGGCCCGGGTGCTGGCCGACCTCACGCCCCTGGAGGGTGCCGTGCGCCTGCCCCTGGCGGATTGCCTGGGCCGAGTGAGCGCCGAGCCCTGCCAGGCCACGGCGTCGGTGCCCGGCTTTCGGGCGGCGATCCTGGATGGCTATGCCATCGCCGGCGAACCGGTGCCCCAGCCGGGTGATCGCTGGCGGGTGGTTGGCCGCTCGGCCCCGGGGGCTCCCTTCTCCGGAGCGTTGGCCCCTGGCCAGGCCATCCGCATCCTCACGGGAGCGCCCCTGCCGGAGCTGGGGGGCCGGGTGCTGCCCCAGGAGCTGGTGACCCGCGAGGACGACACCCTCACCCTGCTGCGGGAGACCAGCGCCAACCCCTGGATTCGCGCGGCGGATGAGGAGGCAGCCGCAGGCCAGGAGTTGGTGGGGGCGGGCCGGCGGCTCGGGCCTGCGGATCTGGCCCGGTTGGCCAGCTGCGGCGTGGCCTCCCTGAGGGTTCGGCCCCAGCCGCGCCTGGGACTGCTGATCAGCGGCGATGAGCTGGTTCCCCCAGGCCAGCCTCGGGACCCCGGGACCATTTGGGAGAGCAACGGCACGCTGCTGGAGGCCCTGCTGACCCGGCTTGGCCAGCGGGTGGCACAGCGACGGGTGGTGGCCGATGACCCGGAGGCCTTGGGGGAGGCCCTGGAGGCTCTGGCGCAGACCTGCGAGGTGGTGGTGAGCACCGGTGGCGTCTCGGCGGGCGATGCCGATTGGATCCGGCCCCTGCTGGCCCAGCGGGGGGACGTGGCCTTCTGGAAGCTGTTTCTCAAACCCGGCCGACCCTTCGCCTACGGGCGGATTGGGGGCAGGCCGTTCTTCGGTCTGCCCGGCAATCCGGTGGCGGCCGCGATCACGGCCCTGCAGCTCCTCTGGCCCGCCCTGCAGCGGCTGGAGGGCTCCACCCCCGAACCGTTGCCCCGCCTCCAGGTGCGCCTGGCTGCCCCCTTCAAGCGGGGATCCGGCCGCCCCGAGCTGGCCCGGGCCCGGCTGCGGGTGACCGCGACCGGGGAGCTGCTGGCGGAGGTGGACGGCAGCCAGGCCTCCTCCCGCATCGGGTCGCTGGGAGGGGCTGACCTGCTGTTGGAGATCCCGGCGGAGCTGGGCAGCCTGGAGCGGGGCCAGCTCCTCTGGGCCCAGCTGCTGCGGCTGCCGATCTTCTGAGCCAGCGGCGGGGGCCGCTGCGCTTCAGCCCGGTTCCCCGTCCAGTGGGGTGTTGCTCGCCACCCAGGTGCCAGATCCCTTGCTCCATTCCCGCTTCCAGAAGGGCACCTCGTGTTTGAGGGCCTCCCGCCGCTCCTGGCAGCAGCGCTGGGCTGGCCCGCGCCGGTTGGCCATCACGGCCACCACCACGATGGGTTCTCCGGGAGCCAACCGCCCCATCCGGTGGTCCACCGCCACCGCCGCGACCCGGTGGCGGTGCGCACAGGCGGTGGCGACCCGTCGCAGCTCGGCCTCGGTCATGCCGGGGTAGTGCTCCAGTTCCAGGGCGTCGAGGGGCCACCCCGCATCCGTGGTGCCCCGCACCCGGCCAATGAACAGGCTGGTGGCAGCCGCGGGGGCCGTCCCCTGGAGGCCCTGGTGGGCCTCCAGCAGCAACCAGGGATTGATGGGGTCTCCATGGAGGCCGATGTGGATGGCGGGAGCGCTCATGGGCACGGGGCCGTCAGCCGCCGGTGATGGGGGGGAGAAAGGCCAGCTCATCGCCCGGTCTGAGGGGGGTGGTGGGGGAGGCGAAGGCCTGATTGATGGCCACCCGCAACCCCGGGGGGAGGGTGGGGGCAGGGTCCATCTCTTGCGCGACCGGGTGGCCAGGGGGCACCCGCGCGGACCAGACGGCGGAGAGATCCAATCGACCCCAGAGATCCAGGGGGGTGCAGGGCTCCCCCCTGTTGTCTGGGGACACCACGACCAGCCGCTCGCTCCAACCCGCCGCCTCGCGCAAGGCGGCGAACAGGCGCACCCGCACGGGGATGTCGATGGAACCAGCACTGGGCATGGGGTTAGGTCCGCATCGCGTTGGGGTTTGGCGCGGGCAGGAGCCCGCGGCGTTGCAGGGGGGTGAGCTTGCAGAAACGCCAGCCCTGATCTGTTTGCTCCAGGGTGCCGTTGCCGCGCAGCCTGTTGATCAAGGTGGAGGCCGTTCCCCTGGATAGACCGGAAATCACGGCAATCTCCTGTTGTGAAATGTTGGGAATGGGTTGGGTGGGATCGTCGTCGGGTCCGTTCAGGCGGGCGAGGGTGAGCAAGGTGGCCAAGAGCCGGGTGGTGGCATCTTCATTCATCAGCATCAACCGTTCACCCAAGGAGCAGAGCCGTTGGGCCTGGAGGCAAGCGATGGCGCGGGTGAGAGCCGAGCCGCTCTCCATCGCTTCAAGGAGGGCGCGATGACGTAATTTATATAAAACTGTCGGAGTGAGAGTGACCACGTCCACGCTGCGAATCGACTTGGGTGATAAGAGAGCCAAGTCACCGATCAGGGCCCCGGAGCCCATCAGGGAGATGACCGTTTCATCGCCCTGCTGATTGAGATTGCGGGCTTTGCAGATGCCCGATGACACGAGATAAACGTCCTCCCCCCAATCGGATTCAAACATCAACTGATGGTTGGCGGGCATGGTGAGGACGCGGTGACCCTCCAGGAGGCGATCACGCTGCTCGCCCTCCAGCATTTCGAGAATCCGGTAATCGCTTAGCATGGACACCGGCGCAGGCAGGCAGCCACTTTAGGGGCGTTGGAAGATGGACGACTCCAAGGGCTGAGAGCCGCCAGCGGGAGGGGTGCCCAGGGGGCTGGCAAGGATCAGGACATGATGGCCAGTTCATGCATCAGGGCCAGGGCTGCCGCATGGTCTGGGCAGGGAATCCAGGAAATCTTCTGATAGTGGAAGCTGACAATGTTCCGCGCCTGATCGATATCGCCCCGTCGGGACAGCAACCGCGCAAGCTGGATGGCGGCTCGCATGCCGAGAAGCCAGGTGCCTTGCGTTTGGGCAAGATGGAGGGCCGCTTGCAGGCATGGGATTGCTTCTTCGCTGATGGGGTGTTGTGATGCTGCCGCGTGGAACTCACCCCGAAGGCGCAACGTGTCCACGAGGAAAAACCTCTCCTGGGTTTGGCTGGCAATCACCTCGGCCTCCTGGAGAGTGGCAAAGGCTTCGCTTGGCTGATCAAAATTCCAGAGAAGCTCTGCGTAGAGATTGAGAAACCATGGCACACCAATCAAGGCCCCACTCCCCCGATAGGCAGCGAGATAGGCCTGGAACTCCTCCAGAGAAGAGATGTCCTGTGTCAGATATCCTCGGGTCCAGATTAACAAGAGTCGTCCAAGCAGGGACCAATAGGAGAAGCCGTTTTCATCGGCGAAGTGGATGTTGGCCTGATGCTGTTGCTCCGCCAGGGAAAACTCACAGAAGCTGAATAACACATTAGCTAGCATGCCTCTGGATTGGGCAATGGCGATGGGAATGCCGCTGGCAACGGCCACTTCAAGACCCTTTTCAGCGTGATCCCGAGCCGTTTCCAGACGACCAGCAAAGAGGGCATTCAGCGCGTGGTAGGAATAGCAGATGGAACGGGAGTAGCCCGAATACTGGATCGTGCTCGATGGGGTAGGACCCACGGAGAGCAACAGCCCCTCCTGATAGTAGTTGGCACCTTTCTCAAGCTCTCCCATGTAGGAGCATGAGAGTCCATGAAGAATGAGATGCTCCAGTGCAAAGGCCTTGTCACCGCGTGCAAACGTTTTAAGTTGATCGGCGATTTTTCCGGCGTCAACATAGTTCCCCCTGACGATATTGAAAATCCCATAGCCCCGGAGGGCTGCGAGTAGATTTTCCGAAGCGTTTGCCTTTTCGCTATAATAAACAGCGTTTTCGTAGGCAGTTTTCACTTCCTCTGCCGCATAGCCAAGCGTCACTTGGAGTGACACGCCGAGGGAAAGCCAAAGGTGGGACAAATGCGAGAAGCTGTTGGCAATTTGAGGGGCTTTTTCCAGGCGTGCAAGACCCAGCCTGAGATAGTTCTGTGCTTCTTGATTGGCCGAACGCTGAATCGCTGATTCGCCAGCCAGGCGAAGGTGTTCCAGGGCTTTGAGATCATTTCTGGACTGGCAATAATGGTGTGCCAGCTCGGGCAGAAGATCTTGTAGACGCTCTCCACTTTCGGCCTTCATGGTGTCTGCAATGTTTTCATGAAGGCTGGCTCGCCTTTCGGTGAGGAGGGTTGAATAAGCCACCTCCTGTGTCAAAACATGCACAAATTGAGCCACAGGTTGATCGTCCGAGCTGGAAATGAACACAAATCCAAGCTCCTGCAATTCGGTCAGGATCTCCATGGCGGCTTTGGATCGCATGGAAATCAGCTTGGAAAAGAGAGAGGCTTTGCATTTCATGCCGACCACGGAAAGAATTTGAAGGTATTGTTTCAACTTCTTTGGTAGGCGATCAATGCGTTCCGCCAGTGCCATCTGAATGGAGTAGGGCATTTTCATCGCATCGATGGCCTGCTCTTTTCCTTTCAGTGTGGTGGAGTCGTCTGAAAAAATGGAGCGGATGATTTCTTCGATAAAAAAGGGGTTGCCCTGGGTCTTGTTCTGGATTTTAACGAGTAGGTTTTCGCTCAAGCTATCCGCGGGAACGAGGCTGGTGATCAACTGCCTGGCCGAGGCTGCATCGAGATTATCAATCTGCACGATGGAAGACAGTTTTGGCCTCCAGCTTTCCTTGAGACCCTCAGGACGTGTGGTGCATAAGAGAAGAATTGGAAGGTCTCTCTTTGAGGACAGTAGGACATCAAGAACATCAGCAGATTGCTGGTCTAGCCAGTGAAGATCTTCGATGATCATGACCAGTGGCTGGGCCTTGGCCTGCAGGCCAATCAGGCGTTGAAAGAGGAGGAGATACTTGCTTTTGCGTGCCGAGGGATCCGTGTCTGCGGTGAGGGCGGATGGATCCTCAAGACTCAATAACTGCAAAAGGGTCTGGCTATCTTTTTCCAGGGATGGATCTAGGTTAACCAGCTTGCTGGTGATGAATACTCTGCTCTCCTGCATGGTCATACCTGGGGGCATATCAAACAGCTGAAGGAGCAATTGGATGGCGGAATACCAGGGTGTTGACTGCAGATAGGAAATACAGAAAGCCTCAATCACCTTGAATCTTGCTGGCAGGACCTTCGTTGCTTCATGCAAGAGTCTTGACTTTCCACCTCCGGCCTCTGACACCAGGAGAATGGCCTTCCCCTGGCCGGCTTCCAGGCATTGAATGGATTCATTCAAGAGCTTCATTTCGCGATCTCGTCCCACCAAAGGGCTCAAGCCACGAGAGATGGAGACCTGGAGATTGCGACTGACATTGGAATGGCTGACGACCCGATAGCCCACCATGGACTCCGGTATTCCCTTGAACTGAAGACCGGAGATTGGCATGAAAGTGAAATAGTCTTTTGTCAGTTGATAGGTGGATTCGCCAATCAGGATTGACCCAGCTTCCGCCACGTTCTGAAGACGGGAAGCCTGGTTGACGCTCTGGCCAACCGGAAGGTGTCGCATCTCATTGCCAACTTGCAACACGCGCCAAATCACTTCTCCCGTATGGATGCCAATTCGCAGCTGAACCCCTGCCCAGGATGAATCCTGGGCTTGATTCGACGTCATTAAATCTTGGAGCTCAAGGGCGGCATTGATGGCTGCACGGGGGTGGCCATCAAACGAATGGGGTGCACCAAAAATGGCAAAGACGCCATCACCAACCGTATCAATCACGGTTCCCTTGTGTTTCCTGATCTGGGAACTGATCTGGAGGATGACGGCATCGATGACATGTCTTGCGTCTTCGATATCGCGCTCATTTAACAGTTGGACCGAGCCTTTGATATCGGCAAAGAAAGCTGTGATGGATTTCCGCTCGTCTTGGTGTTGGGGGTTGATTGGATCATCCTGTTTTTCGCTGGAAAAACCACAGCTGTTGCAAATCAGGTGATCCATCGGCGATGGAGCGCCACATTGGGGGCAGGGAACGCTGCGGAGTGCCTGGCCGCAGTGGGAACAAAAGTTGTGTTCTCCAGAATTGGGAGTTCCGCAGCCCGCGCAGGGCACCATCAGGAACCCCGTGGCCCGGCCTAGACGCCGCCGGCTGCCACGGATGGGAGTGGGGTTATGGGGATAGGCTGAGGAAAAGGGAATTTTAGGCGCTGAAGATTCTGCGCCCTCGTGCTCTGACATCAGAGCAACGGGAAGAAAGATTTTTGAACATTAGCGTGAACATCAGGTGACTGTTGCCCCATCCCCTGGGCGGCCCTATCCCGTGGTGAAGTTCAACATGCCTGTCTGTGTCCGTGCCTGATCCATCCCCCTGGCCCTCTGGGCCGGTGAGAATGGGGGCTGCCGCCCTTGGTGCCGCGTGTCCCTGGCCATTGCCCTGCTCACCGTATCGGATACGCGTACCCTCGCCGACGACCTTTCCGGCGAAGCCCTGCGCCAACGGCTGGAGACGGCTGGCCACTGCCTGCTGGAGCGGGCGATCGTTCCAGATGACCGGTATCGCATCAGGGCTGAGGTGAGTCGCTGGATTGCCGATCCGCACGTGCAGGTGGTGATCACCACTGGTGGCACGGGGTTGGCCGGCCGAGATGGCACACCCGAGGCTGTGGAGCCCTTGCTGGACAAGCGGATGGACGGTTTCGGGGAGTTGTTTCGGGTGCTGTCGTTTGAGACGATCGGCACGAGCACCCTTCAAAGCCGTTGCCTGGCAGGGGTGGCCAATGGCACGTTGGTATTTGTGCTGCCGGGGTCGCAGGACGCGGTGGAAACAGCCTGGGACAGGCTGATCAGTGCCCAGCTAGATGCCAACACCCGACCCTGCAATCTGGTGCAACTGGTTCCCAGGCTGAGGGAAGCGGCTAATCAGCCGGCCCCCCCGTGACTTCGGGGGACCATCTGGGTGGCGCCTCAACCGCTGACAACCTCCAGATTGATCTCCGCAAGCACGTCATGATGCAGCTTCACCTGCACCTTGTAGGCCCCGGTGCGGTGGATGTCTGGCACCAAAATATCGCGACGATCGACGGTTTTGCCCGTGGCCTTTTCGATGGCCTCGGCCACGTCACCGTTGGTGACGGTGCCGAACAGAACGTCATCCCCACCAGTTTGCTTTTTCACGGTAAAGCGGCCGATGGTGTTGAGGGCTGTGCGGAAGGTTTCCGCCTCGGCCCGCAGGGCGGCCTGGCGTTCAGCTTCCTTGGCCCGGCGGTGCTCCACCTGGCGCAGGACCGCCGCCGTGACGGGGACGGCCTTGCCGGAGGGGACCAGGTAATTGCGGGCGTAGCCGGGGGCCACCTCCACCAGGTCGCCGTTTTTGCCAAGGCTCAACACGTCTTCGTGGAGGACGACTTGCACGCGCTTAGCCATGACGGCGACCCTCGAACGGGAATGAACAGGAACCACCCACCCTACGCCAGGGGCCTCAGGCGCCTGAGGCGGTGCGGGGCAGGCGCACACGGGTGGCCAGGCCCAACTTGCGCATCAGGTTGATGTGCAACCAGGTGAGGTCGATCTGACGACCGAAGCCGTGGCGGGCGGAGTGGGGGAAGGCGTGATGATTGTTGTGCCAACCCTCGCCGAAGGTGAGGGCCGCTACCCATGGGTTGTTGCGGGAACGGTCGCCGCTGTCATGGCTGATCTCGCCCCAGGCATGGGTGGCGGAATTCACCAGCCAGGTGCAGTGGTACACCAGCACCAGCCGCAGGGGGATGCCCCAGAGCACCAGGGCCCAGCCGCCCGCGCCGGTCACCGTGCCCAGCCAGAACAGGAAGAGGCCGAGCACCACCTGCAACCCAAGGAACCACTTGTTGAGCCAGAGGTAGTAAGGGTCGCGGGCCAGGTCGCCGGTGAGGCGGGGCACGGCCCCCAGGGCCGGGATCTCGTCAAACATCCAGAGCATGTGGCTCCACCAGAAGCCCTTGTTGCTGTCGTGGTGATCCGCATCCGTATCGGAAAACTTGTGATGGTGGCGGTGCAGCCCCACCCAGTCGATCGGACCATGCTGGCAGCTGAGAGCGCCGCAGGTGGCGAAGAAGCGCTCCAACCATTGGGGCACCTGGAAGGAGCGGTGGCACAACAGGCGGTGGTAGCCGATGGTCACTCCCAGGCAGGCGGTGACCCAATAGAGCACCAGCAAGGTGGCCGCGGCCTGCCAGCTCCAGAACCGCGGCAGGAGGGCGAGGAGGGCGAGGCCATGCACCACGGCCATGAAGGCGAGGGTGCCCCAGCGGCGGCCCTTGGTCGGGGGCATCTGGTCTTCACCCTTGCGGGCCTCGTGAAGGGCGAGGGAGCGGGCGCCGGAGCGGGGGCCGCCGCTGATGGTCGCCACCCGACGGGTGTGGCGGGAGGCCGTGGTGGGGCCGGTGGCCCGGGTCGGGCTGGAGAGGGTGGGCAAGGGGATGGGCGACGGGGTGGCGGGGGGAGGTGCAGCGGCCATTGTGGACCGACTCCTGATCATTCGCTTACAATGGTAGCAATACGGATCAAGATCACTTGGGTTTTCGAGACGCGCTGGCCACTGGTCGGGTTGGCTTTGCCCACCTGATCCGGGTTTGGCATGCCCGAAACGGCTGGTCTCACCGTGTGTTGCCTGCCTTGGCGGAGGTGCTCGACCTGGGTCGCGTCCACAATTCCCAGCTCTCCATGCTGCGCAACGGCAAGCTGGCTTCCCCTGGCCCGGAGGTGTTCCTGGCCCTGGGGAGCATCAACCGCTGGCTCGCGGAGCAGGCCCCCCATGGCCATCTGGATGCCGATTCGGATCAGGCACTGGCCTTGCTAAAGGGCCACCCCGAGCTGGTGGAGGCCCTTTCCGCCTCTGCCCTGCCGGTGGTGGATGGCAACGGCCAGGTGCTGGGCCCGGGGGATCTGCTGGAGGTGTTCGTCGGCGTGCGTCCCACCCCTGCCGCCTTCGCCCTCACCATCGCGGACGACGAGGCCGCCGGACTCTCCGAAGCCCTCGCCCAGCTGTTCACCGCCAATCGGCCCTGGCGCCAGTGCCGCGACCATCTGTTGGCCGCCTACCCCGTGGCGAAGCGCTCCCGCCGTGACCGGTTCGCCGAGGTGATGGCCGGCCAGCGGGACTTCACGGCGGCGGAGTTGGCCGCGGAATTGCCGGACCTGCGGCGAACCCTTGCCCAGCTCGGAGCGGCGGGGGAGGAGGAGCTCACCCCCGATCGTTTTCTGGCCCTGCTGCGCCAAAAGGCCCAAAGCCTCTCCGCGGTGCCCCAGCCCGCCCCCTTGGGTGGGGTGAGTGAGCTGGCCTCCGCGATCCGCCGCGAGCTGGCGGGCTGATCCCCATCGGGAGTCACCATGGAGGTCGTGCCCCATGGCTGCCGATGGTTGTCTCCTCTCCTTCGATGACCCGGGCTGCTGACACGGTTGCCGCCGCCCTGGAGGCCATCCAACCCCTGGTTCGCCGGCACACCGCGGGGGTGCGGCCACGCCTGGAGCGGGTGCTCGCCGCCTTTGCCGCCGAGCGGGTGGGCACCCATCACTTTGCTTCCGTGAGCGGTTACGGCCACGGGGATCTGGGCCGCGACACCCTGGACCGGGTCTACGCCCGGGTGATGGGGGCGGAGGCCGCCGCGGCGCGGCTGCAATTCGTGAGCGGCACCCACGCCATCGCCGCCGCTCTCTTCGGTGTGCTGCGACCGGGAGATCGCCTGCTGATCCTCACCGGAGCGCCTTACGACACGTTGGAGGAGGTGATCGGTCTGCGGGGCTCCGGGATGGGATCCCTCAAGGAGTTCGGCATCCACGCCGATGTGCTGCCCCTCACGGCTGCCGGCACGGTGGATGAGGAAGCCCTGGCCGATGCCCTCGCCCCGCCCACCCGGCTGGTGCACATCCAGCGCAGTCGGGGCTACAGCTGGCGCCCTTCCCTGTCGGTGGCCACCATCGGGCGCCTCTGTGAGCGGGTGAAGGCCCTCCAGCCGGAGTGCGTGTGCTTTGTCGACAACTGCTATGGCGAATTTGTGGAGCTGGAGGAACCTCCAGCGGTGGGGGCGGATCTGGTGGCCGGCTCCCTGATCAAAAATCCAGGGGGCACCATCGCCCCCACGGGCGGCTACCTGGCGGGCCGGCGGGAACTGGTGGAAATGGCCTGTTGCCGCCTCACCGCGCCCGGGATCGGCAGCGAGGGGGGCACGGGCTTTGACTTGCATCGCCTGGTGTTTCAGGGCTTGTTTCTCGCGCCCCAGATGGTGGCGGAGGCCCTGATCAGCGCCGAGCTGGTGGCCCAGACCTTTCACAGCCTGGGGTATCCGGTGGGGCCCCTGCCCGGCGGCGAGCGGGGCGACCTCATCCAGGCCGTGGCGCTGGGGCAGGCCGAGGCCCTGCGCACGGTTTGTCTGGCCTTTCAGGCCACCTCGCCGGTGGACAGCCACCTGGTGCCCGTGCCCGCCCCCATGCCCGGCTACGCCTCGGAGCTGGTGATGGCGGGGGGCACCTTCATCGATGGCAGCACGAGCGAGTTTTCCGCCGACGCCCCCCTGCGGGAGCCCTGGGTGCTGTATGTGCAAGGGGGCACCCACCACGCCCATGGGGCCATTGCCCTGGAGAGGGCCCTGGCCGGCCTATGGGCCGTCTCGCCCTGACAGACTGGGCAGGCTTCAGCCTCCTCTCCATGGCGCTCAGCTTTCCCGACGACTGCCGCTACTCCGACAGCCATGAATACGTGCGAGGCGAAGGGGATCTGGCCCGCCTCGGGATCAGTGCCTTCGCGGTGGATCAATTGGGCGACATCGTGTTCGTGGAGCTGCCGGAGGTCGGGACCGCCCTGAGCCGGGGCAAAAGCTTTGGCAGCGTGGAATCGGTGAAGGCGGTGGAAGATCTCATCTCACCCATCAGCGGGGTGGTGGAAGCCCGCAACGAGGCCGTGCTCGGCAGCCCCGAGGAGTTGCAGAACGATCCCTACGGCGAAGGCTGGTTGCTGCTGGTGCGGCCCGGGGTTCCCGAGGAACTGGAGGAGCTGATGGAGGCGGAGACCTACCGGGCCAAGGTGGAGGGCGCCTGACGCTCCGGCATCCGCCGGGAGCGGGACAGCCCCCAGGTCTTTAGGATCGCGCAACATTTTTGGTGTGCTTGTGGTAGCCCCTTTTCTGCGCAGGCACGTCGGCCCGAGTGCCGTCGATCAGGGTCTCATGTTGGCGGAATTGGGGCTCTCCTCCCTGGACGATCTGGCACGGGAGGTGGTGCCCTCCGGCATCCTGCTCACCCAGGAAGCCGCTGCAGCGGGCTTGCCCCAGGCGGTGAGCGAGGCAGAGGCCCTGGCAGAGCTGGCAGAGATCGCTGGCCGCAACGGCAGCCAGCGCAGCCTGATTGGGTTGGGCTATTACGGCACCGCCACGCCAGCCCTGATTCAGCGGCATGTGCTGGAGAACCCTTGTTGGTACACCGCCTACACCCCTTACCAGGCGGAGATTGCCCAGGGGCGGTTGGAAGCCCTGCTCAATTTCCAGACCCTGGTGAGTGAGCTCACCGGCCTGCCGATCGCCAATGCCTCCCTGCTGGATGAGGCCACGGCGGCGGCGGAAGCCATGGCGATGGCCCTGAACGTCAGCCGTCGTTCCGGGGCGCGCCGTTTTCTGGTGGATCATCAGGTGTTCCCCCAGACCCTGGCGGTGCTCCAGACCCGCGCCGAACCCCTGGGGATCGAGCTGCAGACCATGGATCTGGAGGCTCTGGCCAGGGAGCTGGATCCCGCCCTGGGGGATGACGTCTTCGGGGTGTTGCTGCAACTTCCTGGGGTGGATGGTCGCCTGTGGGATCCCTCTAACCTGCTGGCCGCCACTCGGGTTGCCGGGGTGATCAGCACCGTGGCGGTGGATCCCCTGGCCCAGGTGCTGTTGGCCCCGGTGGGCGACCTGGGCGCCGACATCGCTGTCGGCAGCCTGCAGCGCTTCGGCGTGCCGATGGGCTTCGGCGGACCCCATGCGGCCTTTTTTGCCACCCTCGACACTCACAAACGCCACATCCCAGGCCGTCTGGTGGGCCAATCCCGTGACGCCGAGGGCAATCCGGCCCTGCGCTTGGCCTTGCAGACTAGGGAGCAGCACATTCGCCGCGACAAGGCCACCAGCAACATCTGCACGGCCCAGGTGCTCCTGGCTGTGATGGCCAGCTTTTACGCCGTGCACCACGGCCCCGACGGCCTGCGGGCGATCGCTGAACGGATTCTGCAGTGTCGCGTCGCGTTGGCGTCCGCCCTACGGGAGCTTGGCTTGCCCGTGGAGGAGTCCCTTGCTTTTGACACCATGGTGGTGCCCAGTCCCCGGGCCCAGATCCTGGTGGATCGGGCGGAGGCGGCGGGGTTCAACCTGCGCTGGGGTGTCGATGGTCGGGGCTGTGATGGCGGCCTGGCCATCAGCCTGGATGAACTGACCACGCCCCAGGAGCTGGAGCGGCTGATCAGCGCCCTGGCCCCGGATGCCCACCAGGCCGCCGCCGCCATCGCGAGCCTGCACCGCACCCTGGAAGACACGGGGCGCGCCCCGCTGACGGAGGAGCTGCTGCCCGGCCTGCCCTTGCGCCAGAGGGCTTGGCTGCGCCAATCCGTGTTCCACGATTACCGCAGTGAGACCGAGCTGCTGCGCTACATCCAGCGGCTGGTGAGCAAGGATTTCTCCCTCGTGCACGGCATGATCCCCCTGGGGAGCTGCACGATGAAGCTGAATGCCGCGGCGGAGCTTCAGCCCGTGAGCTGGCCGGCCTTCAGCCAGCTCCATCCCTTCGCACCCGCCCACCAAAGCCAGGGCTACCAGCAGCTGGTCGCCGACCTGCAGAACTGGCTGGGTGCCATCACGGGCTTTGCCGGGGTGTCCCTCCAACCCAATGCGGGCTCCCAGGGGGAGTATGCGGGGCTGATGGTGATCCGGGCCTGGCACCAAAGCCGGGGGGAAGCCCATCGGAAGGTCTGCCTGATCCCCACCAGCGCCCATGGCACCAATCCGGCCAGTGCGGTGATGGCGGGCATGGAGGTGGTGGCCGTGGCCTGCGACGAGGCGGGCAACATCGACCTGAAGGATCTGGAAGAGAAAGCTGCGGCCCATTCCAGCGACCTGGCCGCCTTGATGGTCACCTATCCCTCCACCCATGGGGTGTTTGAGACGGAGATCGAGAGGATCTGCGCTCTGGTGCATGTCCATGGCGGGCAGGTGTATCTGGATGGGGCCAACCTCAATGCCCAGGTGGGGTTGTGCAAGCCGGGGCTCTACGGGGCGGACGTGTGCCACCTGAACCTGCACAAAACCTTCTGCATTCCCCACGGTGGTGGCGGCCCCGGCGTGGGCCCGATCGGCGTGGCGGCCCACCTCGTGCCCTTCCTGCCGGGTCATCCCCTGGCAACCGTCAACGGTCGCCAGGGGATCGGCCCGGTGTCGGCCGCACCCTGGGGCAGCGCCGGCATCCTGCCGATCAGCTGGATGTACATCCGCATGATGGGCGGCGAAGGTCTGCGGCATGCCTCCCTGGTGGCCCTGCTGGCGGCCAATGTGATCGCGGAGCGGCTCGATCCCCACTTCCCCGTGCTGTACCGGGGAGCGGGGGGCCGGGTGGCCCATGAATGCATCCTGGACCTGCGGCCCCTGAAGCGCACGGCGGGCCTGGAGGTGGACGATCTGGCAAAGCGCCTGATGGACTACGGCTTCCATGCCCCCACGGTGAGCTGGCCTGTGGCCGGCACCGTGATGGTGGAGCCCACCGAAAGCGAGAGCCTGCCAGAGATCAATCGGTTCTGCGACGCCATGGTGGCCATTCGGGCGGAGGCCGCGGCCATCGAATCCGGCCAGGCGGATCCCCAGCAGAACCCCCTCAAGCGGGCGCCCCACACCCTGGCTGCGGTGACGGCGGAGGAATGGGATCGGCCCTACAGCCGCCAGCTGGCGGCCTTCCCAGCGGGTCCCGGCCAGGCCGACCACAAGATCTGGCCGGCCGTGGCCCGGATCGACAACGCTTTTGGCGATCGCAACCTGGTGTGCACCTGTCCCAGCGTCGCGGAGTTGGCAGTTGAGAAAGTGGCCGCGTAGTGGGGGCGGCGACTTCCCGTTCCAGCTCCGATCGTGCATCATTGCCCCACATGTTTTCCGATCAGCCGCAGGGCCGATCAGAAAACCCCCATCCGCCTTGATTTCCATGGACGGCAACCGCGTCAATCCTCCCGAGGCAGCTCCCATCAGCGCGATGACGAGTCGCACGGAGGAAGGCACCAACGTGGTGCGGGTGGCCTTCGGTGTGCGTCGCGCCCGTCGGGCCCGGCCTGTCCGGCCCAATCATTGGGCCACCTTGGTGCTCCCCCTGCAGGCCAGTGGAGGTGGGCTGCCGCCGATTCCTCCGCATGCGGCTTGAAGAGGATCAGTGAATGGATGAGTCAAACATTCTGAAGATCTAAATCATTGTTGCACCTGACGTTTGTCAGGCCTTCCACAAGCTGATCGCCGGCCACCCCTGCGGACGAGAGCCCTGGATGCTTAGCGGCCGACTTGATGAGTGTCCGAAGAAGCTGTAGGGCAACCAACTTCCTTGCAACTGGCAGGTGTGTCATACGGCCAGCAACTGGGAGAGGGTAACAAAGCTGAATCCCTCGTCCTTGAGGATGGGCACAACCTCCCGCAGGGTTTCTCGCGTGAGGGGATTGAATTCCCTGGTGTCATGCAACACAATGATTCCGCCGGGGTGGGCAAGATGTTCCACAAGTCGTTGTTGAAATTCCAGGCGCATCTCACGGGAGAGCAGGGGAACGGACAGGCCATCGAAGGGCCAAATGAGACCCAGCACGGTCTTGTAACCCCGGCCTTCAGCCCACTCCACCATCCTGGGGGTGGGCCAGCCGCCACTGGGGCGAAACCAGCGGAGCTGAACCGGCGGGATCCCAGAGCGCTTCAGGTCTTCAGTGATGGCGTTGGCAGTGAAATCAAGTTGCTCCAGAAACTGCTCCTGGTTCAACAGAATTGACCACTGGTCTCGCGCCATGTGGTTCCCCAGCTCATGGCCTTCCTGTACCGCACGGGCCGCTAGGCCATGGTGGGCGTGCACCCGCTCGCCAATGCAGAAGAAGGTGGCCGGTATGTTGAGCTCCTTCAAGTCATCCAATAGGGCCATGGATCCACTGTTGGCCTCCGTGGTTCCCGAGGAGGGAAAGTCGTCAATGGTTAGGGCTAGCTGGCGGGCATCCGTGGCGCCTTTGAGAATCAGATCCATGGCTGGACACCCCTGCTACTACGAACGTAACCCGAGTGGACAGAAAGACCCTGCATTCGGAATCTTTCTTATGGTTTCTCTGGGTGGGATGTTCCTTGCAAGATTTGGGGGTAAATGTGCAAGGTGTCTTGACAGCCCCATGGCTTTCTGTGTTTGCTGCCTGCTGAAGCCGAGCTCTCCCTGATCGCCCAACCCTCATGGTGACGCCAGGTTGCGAAAGCGCGTGAACTGCGGCTCAAACAGCAATTTGCAGGTGCCCACCGGCCCGTTTCGGTGCTTGGTGATGATCACCTCCGTGATGCCCCGATCTGGCGTTTCGGGGTTGTAATACTCATCGCGGTAAATCATCATCACCAGATCGGCGTCTTGCTCGATCGAGCCTGATTCCCTCAGGTCGCTCAACATCGGCCGCTTGTTGGTGCGGGATTCCACGCCCCGGCTCAACTGGGAGAGGGCCATCACGGGCACGTTCAGTTCCCGGGCCATGCCCTTCAGGCTGCGGGTGATGCGGGAGAGTTCCTGCACCCGGTTGTCGGAACCGCCGCCCTCCATCAGCTGCAGATAGTCAATCACCACCAGCCCCAGCTCCTTGCCGGTTTCCGCCATGAGGCGGCGGCACAGGGAGCGCATCTCTAGTACCCCCGCATTGGGCTTGTCGTCGATGTAGAGCGGCAGCCGGCTGAGATTGCTGATGCCCTGGCCCAGCAGGGGCCACTCCTCCTGGTGCAGCCGGCCCGTGCGCAGTCGCCCGCTCTCGATGCCCACCTCCATCGACAACAACCGGTAGGTGAGCTGCTCCTTGCTCATCTCCAGGCTGAACAGGCACACCGGCAGGTTGTGCAACTGGGCCACGTTGCGAGCGATGTTCAGCACGATCGATGTTTTGCCCATCGCGGGCCGGCCCGCCACGATCAGCAGATCGCTGCGCTGCAGGCCCTGGGTCATGGCGTCCAGGTCGTAGAAGTTCACTGGCAGGCCCGCCAGGGCCGTGCCGAGGGAGCGGGTTTCGATCTCCTCGAAGGTGCGGGTCAGGATCTCCGCCGTGGGAGTCAGGCCCTGGCTCGGCTTCTCCTGGCTGATGGCAAAGATCTTCTGCTCCGCCTCATCCAGCACCTGCTCCATCGGCTTGCTTTGGTCAAAGCCCAGCTGGATCACCTCATTGCCCGAGCGGATCAGTCGCCGGCGCAGGTATTTGTCCATCACCAGCCGGGCCACCTGATCGATCGAGGCGGTGGAGAGGGTGCGGTCCACCAGCTCCATCAGCCGGGAGCTGCCGCCCACCTTCTCCAGTTGACCCGTGTCCGCCAGCCAGGCCGCCATGGCGGTGAGGTCGGTGGGTTTGCCCTGGCTGTGCAGCATTAGGGCCGTGCGGTAAATCTCCCGGTGGGCGCCCAGATAGAAGGCCTCCGGTTGCAACACATCGGCCACCCGGCCAATGGCGTCAGGATCCAGCAGCAGGCCCCCCAGCACCGCCTCCTCCGCCTCCAGGTTCTGGGGCGGCACCGACTCCGGCAGGGCTTCAAAGTCGACCCCGCGCCCTCCGCCTCCCTCCCGTGGGGCGGCACCGCGTCGCAGACCGCTGTCTCCAGGGGCCGGGGCACCAGCCAGGGGCACACTCACCATTCGGGTCTCTCCAGGGGCCGCCGGGGGCGGGTTGGGCCAGCCGTTGCCAACGCTGGGGCGTCGGGGCGGCTGCGGGGGGATTCATCATCACCTCCCTTGCGGCTGTTGGCCAGGGCAGGTGAAGAGGGCCCTCTGGCGGCGGGTCTCCAGGGCTCCCGCTGGCCTCCATGCAGCCGGGGGGCCTATGGGGTTTCTGCCAGGGGGATGGCCTCTTGCCGCAAGCGCTCCAGCAGCCGCAGGCGCAACTCCCGTTCGGCCGGGCCCTGGGCCCCGGCCACGGTCACCAGCACCACCCCCACCGTCAGACCCCTGGGATCCGCCGCCGTGAGGCCCCGCAGCACCGGCGCCTCCAGCAGGCAGGGCTGCCAGGCCGGATCGGCCGCGAAAGACGCCAAGGCGGAGCGCAGCACGGCGAACACTTGGCGTAGATCCCCGCAGTGGTGGGCAAGGATCAGGTCCACCACCACCCCCGAGCGGAGCTTGGTGTGGTTCACCACTTCCGCGCAGCTGCTGTTGGGGAAGGTGGCCGCCCGCTGATCCGGGCAGCGCAGCTCCGTGCTGAGCACCCCCAGATCGCTCACCTCCCCGCGCAGGCCTCGGATCTCCACGGTGTCGCCAATGGCAAAGTGATCCCCGAAGAGGATCTTCAGGCCAGCCAGCACATCCCGCAGCAGGCCCTGAAACACGATCACCAGCCCGCCCAGCAGGGCGCCTCCGGCCAGCACCACGAAGTTGGAGAGCTCCCGCACCCCCGGCAGTTCGGCGAAGATCCACAGGGCGGCCAGGATCAGGCAGGAGAGGTTCACCAGCCGGCGCAGCACCCGCTGGAGGCTCCGGTAACGC
The DNA here is from genome assembly GCA_046340755.1 of Cyanobacteriota bacterium. Classification (GTDB taxonomy): domain Bacteria; phylum Cyanobacteriota; class Cyanobacteriia; order PCC-6307; family Cyanobiaceae; genus Cyanobium. Next base: position 7,610 of record JBKDSY010000204.1, on the reverse strand, counting down.
TGCCGCCTGCGGGCGCGCCAGATCTCCGGCACGCCCACCTGGCTCACCCACTGTTTCAGCCAGAGCGCCAGCACCGACTGGGCCGCCAGGGCCAGCATCCACACCAGCAGCAACTTGGCGGCAATCCCCCAGGGTTGGAGCAGCAGATCGAGGGCCGTCGGCACCTGCCCCGGCACCGCCAACACCGCCAACCCGGCCATGGTGAGCAGCAGGGCCGAGAGGGTGAGCAGCAGCCCCAGGCTCAGGGCATGGAGCCCCTGGAGGGTGAGGTGCTGGCGCCATCCCAGGCCCTCCGCCGCGAAGCGGTCGTCCAACCGCCCCGCCGTCTTGCGGCTCCATTGCCACAACCCGAGGGTGATCGCTAGCAGGATCCCCACCACCACCTCCGCGATCCCCACATGCACCCAGCGCCGCAGCAGGGTTTTGGGCTGCAGCAGTTGGCGGGCCAGGCGCAGATGCCGCTGCAGAATGTCTTGCCAACGGGTCGCCAGGGCCCTGTTGACGAGGCCATTGAGCCGGGCATCCTCCGGGGTGACCGTGAGCAGGGGCAGGGGCTGGGGCCGCCCGGCCACCCGGGCCTCCAGCCGGTGCAGGCCATCCGCGCCGAGCACCACCCGCACGGTCAGGGCGTCCGGGGGGCCGAGCAGGGTGGCGTTGGCCAAGCCGCAGGCGTCCTCCTGGTTCGTGGTGGATAAAAAGACTTTCACCAGGACCTCGGCCAGGGCTTCCCCCCCGGTGCAGAGGTTCCGGCCCTGGTAGAGCATCTGCAGATTGCCCTCGATCACCCGGGCCCGGGTGGTGGCATCGGGACCTTCGCCCTCACCGCTGATCACCGGCGCGGCCACCGTGATTACGGGAATCCCGAGGATCCGCACCTTCCCCAGCTGGTAGGCGCCCTGGCTGGCCAGGGGTTCCACAGCGGAGTCCCCAAGCGTGGGAGGGGCCTTGAGGGGAGGGCTCGCGGCCACACCGGAAGCCTGGACCAAGGCCACCAGCCAAAGGGTGACCAGGGCCGTGCCCAGGGTCCATCGCCTCCGCCGTCTCACCTGGCGCCCTCGTCGGGGGGCCCACCGTAGGCAGCTGGCACCGGTGGGCGCCAGCCCATGGAGGGAGGCATCGAGCCGCAGGCCTGGCCTAGCCTCGCACCATGGCCACCCCACCATTCCCCTCGCCAGACCTCGCCCCCACCGAACGCTTTGAGCTGATCGTCGTCGGGGGGGGACACGCCGGTTGCGAGGCTGCCCTCGCTGCTGCCCGCCTGGGCATTCACACCGCCCTCTTCACCCTCAATCTGGATCGCATCGCCTGGCAGCCCTGCAACCCGGCAGTGGGAGGGCCGGCCAAAAGCCAACTGGTGCATGAAGTGGACGCCCTTGGCGGGGTGATCGGCCGGCTGGCCGACGCCACCGCCCTGCAGAAGCGGGTGCTCAACGCCAGCCGGGGGCCGGCCGTCTGGGCCCTGCGGGCCCAGACCGACAAGCGGCTCTACGCCCGTCAGATGCTGCAACTGCTTCAGCACACCCCCAACCTGGCTCTGCGGGAAGCCATGGTGACGGGCCTGGTGGTGGAGGGCGAACCCGGCGACGGGGCCCTCATCAAGGGCGTGCGCACCTATTTCGGCAGCGTCTACGGGGCGGAGGCGGTGGTGCTGACCACGGGCACCTTCCTGGGAGGACGCATCTGGGTGGGGCACCAGTCGATGGCGGCGGGCCGGGCCGGGGAGCAGGCCGCCGAGGGACTCACCGAGGCCCTGCAGGCCCTCGGCTTCCACACCAACCGCCTCAAAACCGGCACCCCGGCCCGGGTGGATCGGCGCAGCGTGGCCCTGGATCGCCTGGAGGAGCAGCCCAGCGATGCCCATGACCGCTTCTTCTCCTTTGATCCGGCCGCCTGGGTGAGCGGCGAGCCCATGAGCTGCCACATCACCCGCACCACCGCCGCCACCCATCGGCTGATCCGCGACCACCTCCACCTCACCCCCATCTACGGCGGGGTGATCGACAGCAAGGGGCCCCGCTACTGCCCCTCCATCGAAGACAAGATCGTGCGTTTCGCCGATAAGGACAGCCACCAGATCTTCCTGGAACCGGAGGGCCGCGACACGCCGGAGCTCTATGTGCAGGGCTTTTCCACGGGCCTTCCCGAGCCCCTGCAGCTGGAGCTCTTGCGCACCCTGCCGGGCTTGGAGCAGTGCGTGATGCTGCGGCCCGCCTACGCCGTCGACTACGACGTGCTGCCTGCCACCCAGCTTTGGCCCACCCTGGAGACCAAGCGGGTGGGGGGGCTGTTCAGTGCCGGCCAACTCAATGGCACCACCGGCTACGAGGAAGCGGCGGCCCAGGGTTTGGTGGCTGGGCTCAATGCTGCCCGGCGCCTGCGGGGGCAGGAGCCAGTGCTCTTCCCCCGGGAAGGCAGCTACATCGGAACCATGATCGATGATCTGGTGAGCCAAGACCTGCGGGAGCCCTACCGGGTGCTCACCAGTCGCAGTGAATACCGGCTGGTGCTGCGGGGTGACAATGCCGACCGTAGGCTCACGCCCCTTGGCCGGGAGCTGGGCCTGATCGATGACCGCCGCTGGCGGATCCACACCGTCAAGCAGGAGGCGATCGCGACGGAGACCCGCCGGCTGGAAACGGTGCGGCTGAAGGCGAATGATCCGGCCGCCCCTGCCGTGGTGGCCGAGACGGGAGCCGCGATCAAGGGATCCCTCACCCTGGCGGAACTGTTGCGGCGCCCGGGTGTGCACAGCGCCGATCTGCTACGCCACGGCTTGGCCGATCCGGCCCTCCCTCGGGAGGTGCGGGAGGGGGCGGAGATCGACCTCAAATACAGCGGCTACCTCGCCCGTCAGCACCAGCAGATCGCCCAGATCCAGCGCCAGACCGGCCGCCCCCTGCCCGCCGACCTCGACTACGGCACCATCACCACCCTCTCGGCGGAGGCGCGGGAGAAGTTGGCCCAGATCCGTCCCCACACCCTGGGGCAGGCCAGCCGGGTGCCGGGGGTGAGCCCCGCCGATGTGACGGCCCTGCTGGTGTGGCTGGAGCTGGCCCGCCGCCGCGCCGAAGGAGCGTCCCCCGGCCCCTCCCCTGAACGGGAGAACCCGGATAAGGTGAGCCATCGTTCGCCGTGAGACTCCCTTGAGCCCGCCGCGCCCATCGCGGGGTCTGCCCACCTCCCGCGCCTATTGGGAGCTGAAGGCTGAACAGATGATGAACCGCGTGTTCTCCCCGAACGCCGCCATCGATCTGGACTCCCCTCCCGCTGACCCGGAGTCCACCGCGACCCTGCCCTCCTCCCACCGCCCCCTGCCGCTCCTCTCCCCGCCGCGGCCCCCGGCGGCGGTGGCTCCCACCGCTCCGGTGCCGGGGGGCCAGCCACCGCGGCTGGGATCATCCGACCTCACGGTGGTGGTGCTGGCCGCCCTGGGCGGCGTGGGCCTGGTGGCCGCCCTGGGCGCCGTGCTGCTGGTGCAGCAGTGGGCGGGTTTGCAGCGCAGCCTCAGCCAGGAGCGCAGCCTCCTGTTGGTGGAGCGCCTGCGCGCCCTCGGCCCCGCCAGCGCGGAGGGCGCCAGCCCCCAGGCGACTCCCACCCCACCGGCCCCCGTGCTGGATCCCGCCCCTGCCGCCGCGTCGCGCGACGTCGCCTTCGACGGTCTGCCGCCCCCGCCCCCGGAGGAGCCCTGGATGGAGCAGCTCTCCTCCCTGCCCCCAAGCAATGCGGGAGGGGCGCCGCTGTTGCGGGTGCCCTTGAGTCCACGCCTGGCCGCCGTTGCGCCCGCGGCCTCCCATGGTGCAGCCCCGGCCCGGAGCGTCAGCGCCGCCCCTCCTGCTGCCAGTGCATCGAGGCGGGAGCGCCCCAGTGGTCCCTTGCCCCAACTGGTGGGCCTGGTGGGGGCGCCGGGACGGGCCGGATCGGCCATCTTTCAAGTGGGTGAGGCCTCCATCAATGTGAATGTGGGCGAATCGATCGGCGGCAGCGGCTGGCGCCTGCGGGCGGCCGATGCCGAGAGTGCCCTGATCGAACGGGGTTCGGAGGTGCGCCGCATCGCCATCGTCACGGGCGGTTGAGCGGCATGGCCGGTGCCCAAGGATTGCTGCCCTCCCCCCGGCCCCTCTGGCAGGCCTCCCTGGCCGATGTGGACGATGGTCGCGCTGGAGACATCCTGAGCGGCCCCTGGAAACTGCTGCTGCTGGGCGACGGCAGTCCCACCCGCCACCTGCGTTTGCTCAGCGGCGCCCCCCTCACCGTGTCCCTGATCGCCATGGAACCCGATGGGCCGGCCAGCGGCGAGCAGCCCCGGGAGGTGGAGGAGCTGGAGCCCCCCTTGCTGCGGCGCCAGGTTTGGCTGACCTGCAACGGCGAGAGCCTGGGCTGGGCGGAGAGCTGGTGGAACCTGGAACAGGCGGACACCTGCCTGCGCAACCGACGCCAGCCGATCTGGAGCAGCCTGACGGAGGGACGAACGGAGTTGTTTCGGGAGGTGGATGGGTTGGCGTTGGTGGAGGCCGACTGGCTGGAGGAGCGCTTTCGCCAGCCGGGTCCCTACTGGAGCCGCCACTACCGTTTTTTCCGCAAGGGGCGGGAGCTCACCGTGATTCGGGAGGTGTTCTCCCCAGCCCTGGAGCGGTGGCTGGGCCCCGCCACTCGGGATCAATCCTGAAGAAATCCGGAAATCGGTGACAAGATGAGACGAACGACGCTTGACGAATTGACGGTCTCCATGGCGTGGCAAGCATGGGCGCAGTCTTGGTTCCAGCGCCTGTCATGTCCCCTCCCTGTTCCGTCACCGAGTGGCTGACCCTCACGGAGATCGGCCGCGTGTATGGCATTTCCGCGGTGCACACCGGAAAGCTGCTTCAATCCGCCGGCCTGCGGCAGCTGGATGGACGCCCCAGTCCAGAAGCCCTTCGCCTCGGCCTGGCCCACCGGCGCCACAGCAGTCCGGCCCGGCAAACCCTCTGGAACCGCGAGGGTTGCGCCCCCTATCTCGAACGTCAAGGCCTGCGGCCCAGGCGCCAGCGCCAGCTGGTGGATCTCTGGGCCGATCTCATCAGCGATTTGCAACAGGGCGCCCCCGCCGTGGTGATGTCACCCGAGGATGTGGCCTCCGAACTGCCGGACGAGCTGGTGGTGCCCGTGAACCGGCGGTTGCGGGAGCGCGGATGCAGCTTTCAGGTGAGCCCTTCCCTCAGGCGGACGGCCCATGGGCTTCCTGGCTCGCCTTCTCCAGCAACTGACGCAAATGGTTCTCGTCGGCGTGGCTGAGGTTGGTGCGCAGCAGGCGGGCGTTGGGGGCATGGTCGCGCAGGCGCTCGATCACCCGATCGGGCGTGGATTCCCGCGTCAACAAGCACAGGGCGGCGGTGCCCGCCGTCAGGCTCTCGCCCACGTCCCGCAGGAAGCCATCGTTGATGCCCAAATCCGAAAGGGCGCCGGACGCGGCGCCCACCCCGGCGCCCACGGCCGCACCCAGCAGGGGATTGGCAAAGAGCAGTCCCACCAGCACCCCCCAAAACCCGCCGCTGGCCGCACCGGCGGCGGTGAGGTTGATGGCCTGGCGCAGGTGCACATGGCCGTCAGCGTCCCGATCCACCACCACGGCATCCTCCAGGGAGATCAGTTGCTCCTTTTGAATGTCCACCAGGGCGCGACGCACGTCTTCGGCCTCGCTGACCGTGGGGAAGCCGACAACAACAAGGCTGCTCATGGGGGAGGCAGGTACAAGGAACGATCGGATTGAATGTAGGTCGCCTGGAGGGCCCGGCTAGCGGCGGCGGGTGGAGCGGGGAAGCGGGCGGCTCTGCGGGGGTGGGGCCGGCGGCGGGGCGAGGGGATCGATGGGCCTCTGTGGCGGGGACGCTTCCCGCCGCCAGCGGGGCACCGTGAAAGTGTCCTCCTCTGGCCACTCCTGTGGAGAGCCCTCGCCGCTGCTTCCGGCGTCGAGGGTTTGCTCACGGTCGCTCCCCTGCCGTGGGCGCGGCGTGGCGGTGCTCCCTGGTCGTGACGGGGTTGGGCGTGGGGCGCTGGGCGCGCCTCGGCGGGAAATGGCCTCTAGGGGAGGGCGAGTTCGCGAGGGAGCCGGGGGGGCTTGCCCGGGGCCGAGCCGCTCCCCCTCCTGCCAGGGCTCCCGCCAGTCGTCCCGGTCGTCGAGCAGCCAGTCGAGGGTGCCTTCCATCCAGCGGCCCAGGCCATCCAGCCGCCCCCGCCCGGCACCCCCAGGTCGCTCCCCGTTGCGTGCCGGTGGCCGCACCCGGCTCACCCAGCCGTCGAGCCGATCTTCCAGCCCCTTTCTGCCGGGGCGACCCTCAGCCCGGGGCTCGCGCCACCCTTCGCCCATGCCCTCGCGCGCCCCTGGAGCGCGGCTCTCATCATCAACCCAATCCATGGGCTGACCCTAGCGGGGATGGCGGCGCAGCCAATGCTCCCGTGCCAGACCCACCAGGGCGATGGATAGACCCCCCAGCTCCAGGCTCCAGAGAAACACGCCCATTGGCTGCCCCCACTCGCTGGAGGCTAGGGCGTGGCCGGTTCAAACACCAGCAGGCAGGTGGCATCCCAGCGACCGCCATGGAAACGGTCGCAGCAGACCCGGCAGGCCAGGCCCTGGCGGCGACGGTGATAGGGGGAGCTGAGGCCGCAGCGGGGGCAACGGGCCAGCCAGCGGGCAGGGCGCGCCGGCACGGGGAAACGGTGCCGGAGGCTCACCTCAAAGCCTGGCTGGCGGGAATTGATCAGCTCCATCCGGGCCCGGAACAGGGGGCCGTGGGCTTCCCGAGCCCCAACCACCCGGTCAACCCAGGCGTGGATCATCTCGTGGCAGAGGGTGCTCAAGGTGGCGCTGCGGGGCAGGGGGTCCAGCAGGGGCCGCGACAGCAGGATCTCGCTGCGCATCGGGCCCGGGCTGGCGCCCCAGCGGCGGTAGAGCCCGGCCGTGCGGGTGAGGCGACCATCACTCCAGCGCAGCGACACCAGGGGCTCGTCCCCCCGCACCAGGCTGCCCTCGAAGTGCTGGCGGTTGAGCTGATGGAAGAGGGGCAGGAGGGGTTCGAGCGGCACCGGCCAGCGAGGGAGGCGACCCCGGGGGAAGGCGGCACCAGTTTGCCGGGTTTCGCCAAGGGCGGGGCGTTTTCAGGCAGACTCAGGCGCTGTTCGACACGCGCGCATCCATGGACTGGGGACTGGCCCGGGAGATCGGCGGCAAGGCGCTGCTCGTCGGAGCCGGGGCGTTGTTGCTCTATTGGACCGTTTCGGCCGTGCGCCTGGTGCTCAGCGCCCGGGGCATCAACCCGCTGATCAAGCAGTTTTTCACCCAGGTGGCCTCCGGCCAGGTGGATGGGGCTTACCTGCTGACGACGAAAAACTACCGCTCCCATGTGAATCGGCAGCAGTTCATCCGCTTCCTGGCGGGCCTGCAGCTGAACAAATACCGCAACCTTCGCTCCGGCCGCCCCCGCCTTCAAGATGAACAGGTGATCCTGACAGTGAAGCTGAAGACGGATAACAAGGAAGAACTCCCCCTCGATTTCACCTTTGTAAAGGTGGACGACGCCTGGCGGGTCGACCGCATCCAGAAGGTGGCGGCCAGCTGAGCCCCGTCGCCCCTT
>JBKDSY010000203.1:0-38752 GCA_046340755.1 Cyanobacteriota bacterium | reverse complement strand
CACAACGCCACATTCTGCGCATCGCGCAACACCCGCCCGATGGTGGCATTGGGGGAAGAGGCGCCATTGGAGATGGCGCTGAAGTAGCGCGGGCCCGCTTCCGTCACCAGGAGGCCACTGATGGAGCGCACCCCGGTCAAGGTGCCGGTCTTCGCGAAGACCCGGCCTGCAAGGGGAGTGCCCACGTAGAGGTTTTTCAGGGTGCCGCGACGGCCGGCGATGGCCATGGAGCTTACGTAGGCCCGGCCGTAGGGGTGTTGATCCATGCGCTGCATCAGGGCCGTGAGGAAACGGCTGGTGAGGCGATTGGCCCGGTCGAGGCCGCTGCCATCCGCCACCCGCACCCCCTCCATGGGCAAGCCCTGCTGGCTCAGCCAAACCGTTTGACGCCGCACCGCCTCGGGCAGATCCCAGGTGCCCGCCCCGGACCGCAACAACACCTCGGCGGTGAAATTGTGGCTGTCGGTGTTGGCCAGGCTCAACAGGCCCGCCATCGAGGTGGAGGGCTCCTCGTGAACGAGCACCGCGTCGGCCGGCAAGGGCTGCTCGGCAGACACCACCTGCATCTGGATGTCACCCCCCTGTTGGTTGGCCGTGCGGCGAAGCAAGGCCTGCAGCCGGGACACCGGGTTGCTGACCGCGTCATCGATAGCGTTGCTGGTGACCGCCAGGCGGGTGATCGGCGCCCCGTACCACTGGGTGCGATCGGCGTAATGCCACCCCTGGGGCCACCAGCTCTGTTGCGGTTCTTCCGCCACCTGCAGCCGCACCACCGAGCCACCCGTGGCGGCGGAGCCGCCGGAGCGGAGGGCGAGCTGGGCAAAGCGCTGCAGGTGGGGCAGGGCCAGATCGGGATCCCCCTGGCCCGTGAGCCGGAGGGTGCCATCCGACAACCGCCACAGCTGGGTGTTGAGACGGAAGTCGGGTCCGAGCCGATCGAGGGCGAAGGCCGTGCTCACCAACTTCTGGTTGGAGGCGGGCACCCGGGGCCGGGTGCCGTTGACATCGGCAAGCAACCGGCCCGTGCCATCGGCGACGGTGACGCTCCACACCTCCCGCTCGCCGGCCAACTGGGCCAGCAGTCGCTGCTGCAACGCCGGACAACTGGCCTCGCTCCCCAGCTTCGGCACCCCCAAGGCGGGGGTGAGGGGGGGCAGGGGCATCACCGGCACCACCCGGCGCCCCCCCTGCAGGCCGGGCAGGGCCGGGGTGGTCAAGGTGGGGTTGGCCAGGGCCGCACCAGACATCACTAGGGGCAGCAACAGGGCCAGGCCGGCGCCGGCGGTACCGGCCTGGCGGCTCAAGGGTGAACCATCAGGCCGGCGAGGGGCCCTTGGGCCAGGGGAGGCTTGAGGCATCTCAGGAGGCTCCCCCGATGGCGAGATTGGTGACGTTGCCGTTGAAGCGGTAGTTGGAGCCCTCCAGCTCCACCGGGGCACCGATCTTCAGGGTCTGGTTGCCAAGGACCACGCCACCACCACCCTTGCGACCCTGGCCTTCGAGGATGAAGCGGGCATCGAAGGTGCCGAAGGTTTTCTGGTTGGGATCGGGGGTGGACACCAACTTGCCGTCTGGGGTGAGGATCGTCAGCCGCCGCTGCAGGGGTTCGATCCTGGCCACCTTCACCGTGCCGTGGGGAGCGTTGCGGATCACGATCGACACCTTGCCCTCCGCTTCAATGCCCCGGATTAGGGCGGCGCTGTCGACGGCGGGCTCGCCGCGCACGTCTACCGACACCGTCACCGGCACCTCGCCCCCGGTGGCCCGATCGATGGCACTGGAGAGCTTCGGACTCCAGATCACGCCGGCCGCCGCCAGCACCACCGCCGCCGCCGCCGCCAGATCAACGGGGCTCCACCGGCCCGGTGGCTTGCTTTGAGACGGGGATTCGCTGGCCATGGGCGCTCTTCGGTCGGCGAAGTTTAGGGGGGGCAGGGGCGAGGCACCAGCGGCCAGGAGCACAAAACGGGCGCTCTTTCCCCCCGGCGGGGCCCTAACGCTGCAGGTTGTCGATCAGGTCCCCCAGGGACCGCAGCTGGCGGCCCAAACCCCCATCCCCCTTAGTGTCGAGGGCCTCGGCCTGCTCCTCCGCGGTGGGCTTCTGGGGGAAACGGGCCGCCAGTCGGAACCCATCGGGGTCGAGCCGGTAAAGCTCCCAGTCGTCGGGATGGGCCCGCCGCAGGGCGCTGTCGGCGAAGGGTTGCAGGGCATAGGCCGCCTGCCACTGGGCCAGAAACCCCTTGCGCCGGGCCCGGGCCACGCTGCCGATGCCCACCGCCCCATCCTCCAGGCTTGGATTGAGCAACACGACAGCCCCCCGCTGGGCGCCGCACACCGCCTCCACCAGGGCGTAATCGGAGGGGCTGGGCGTCACCAGCAGCAGGGGGGCCAGGGCCGGATCACCGGGGTCTGCCCCGTTCTGCGCCTCCTGCTCCTCCTGCCGGCGGCGGTGCTCCGCCAGGCTGGCGATGCGGGGGGCCAGGGCCGGGGCGTCCCGCCGGGCCAGGGCCGTCGCCCCCGCGTCGGGAAAAAGCAGCCGCCACGTCGGGTCGGCCTCCACCAGGGGAACCCCCAGCCGCAGGGCCAGGGGGAGCGTCTTGAGTCCCTCAAACCGGAGGTCCACCGTCCAGCGGCCCGCGGCTCCGCTGGCCAGGGCGGAGCGGAGCGCCGTGAGGGCTTGGGCCTCGGCCTGGCGCAGATCGGGGGGAAGCATGGAGCCGGGAGTCGCTGGCGTCAGACCCTAACGACGCCGGCCCGCCTTTCTTCAAGCCGGGGCCACCGCCGCCAGGGCCCGCCGTAGGGCCTCCGGCACGGCCGCCAGATCCTCCCGTCGCAGCCAGGGCCCCAGGCTCAACCGCAGCCCGGCCGCCGCTTCCCCGGGGCCATACCCCATGGCCGCCAACACCCGACTGCCGCCCCCACCCCGGGCGCTGCAGGCCGAGCCGCTGCCACAGGCCACCCCCTCCCGGGCCAGGGCCCGCACCAGGGCCCGACCTGGCACGGGGTCGCCCCGCCGATCGCGCACCAGCAGGCTCAGGTGGTGGGGCAGACGGCGCTCCCGGTCCGCCGGCTCCGGACCCACCAACTCCAAGCCCGGCAGCTGCCGCAGCTCGGCCCAGAGGCCATCCCGCAGCTCCCCCACGGGATCCCGACCCCCATGGGCCTCCAGCCGGTGCACGCGGTGGCGCAGGGCGGCGGCAAAACCAACGATCAGGGGAACCGGTTCCGTGCCGCCCCGCCGGCCCCGCTCCTGGGCGCCGCCCAGCTGGGGGTCGAGGGGGAGGCCCCGGCGCACCAGCAACAGGCCGATGCCCCGGGGTCCTTGCAGCTTGTGGGCCGCCCCGCTCAACAGATCCACCGGCAGCTGGCCCCAGTCCACGGGGATCTGGCCCACCACCTGCACGGCATCGAGGTGGAGGCGAATGCCCCGCTCCCGGCAGAGGGCACCCACCCGGGCCACCGGTTGCAGGCTGCCCACCTCGCTCTGGCCCCAGATCAGCGACACCAGCCGGGTGGGGGGGGCCAACAGGGCCTCCAGGGCTTCCAGACGGACCATCCCCTGGCGATCCACCGGCAGCCGCTCCACCGTCCAGCCGTTCCGGGCAAGCCCGGCCGCGGCGGCCTCGGTGGCGGGGTGTTCCACGGCGCTGATGAGCAGGCGGCCGGGCTCCAGGGTGGCGGCGCTGCCCACCAGGGCCAGGTGGATCGCTTCCGTTCCCCCGGAGCACCACACCACCTCCTCCGGCTCCGCCCCCAGGTCGGCTGCGAGGTCGATGCGGGCGCGTTCCAGGGCCTCCGCCGCCGCCAGACCATGGCCGTGGAGGCTGGAGGGGTTGCCCCAGGCCTCCCGCCAGGCCCGCTCCATGGCCTGGCGGGCCTCCGGGGCCAGGGGGGTGGTGGCGCAGGCGTCGAGGTAGAGGGCTTCAGCCACCGCCCGCCTCGGGCCGCCGCCCCAACAGCCGGCTTTCCAGGGAGTCGTTCGCCAGCCGCACCAGATCATCCAGGGAGCGTCCCTCCAGGAGGGCGGCCACCCGGGCCCGGGCCTCGGCGCTGGGACAGGCCTCTGGCCGCTGGCAGCCCTGAGTGCAGGCGGTGGCGCAATCGATCGCCTCCCCCACCGGCGGGGCCAGCTCCTGCCCCGATGGCGCTCCCGGGACGGCGGCAACCTCCTCGCCGGTGCCCAGCCAGGCCTCCACCTCCCCCGCCAGGGCGTCCGCCAACACCCCGTCAAACACGGGCTCGGCGGGGCCGGTCATGAAGACATGGCCGCTGGCGGCATCCCAGGCCACCCAGAGGGACCCCCCGGGCAGGTCCATCCGGGCCTCGCGCTCGCTCAGGCCCAGCAGGTGGCACGCCACCAGGGTGGCGCAGGCGCCCGTGCCGCAGGCCAGGGTCACCCCCGCTCCCCGCTCCCACACGCGCATCAACAGATGGCCCGGATGGAGCACCTGCACCAGGTGCACGTTGGCGCGGGCCGGGAAGGCCGGATGCACCTCCAGCGCCGCGCCGAGCGCCTCCAGATTCTCCTCTGCCGCCACCGCCACGGGCACCACCACGTGGGGGTTTCCCATGCCGGCGGCGGCCACGCTCCACAGGCGTCCCAGGGCCTCCAGCTCGCCCTGGGGCAGGCCCGCCGCCCCCACCTCCAGGGTGGTGGGCACGCTGGCGGGTTCCAGAAAGGGCGGCCCCATGTCGACCCGCACCTGTCCGTCATTGCCGAGCTCCGGGCGGATTCGCCCCGCCGCCGTCTCCACGTCCCAGCGGCGGCCGGGCCCATCTCCGTCCCGATCCGCCAGAAACCGCGCCAGGCAGCGAATCCCGTTGCCGCACATCTCCGCCTCCGAGCCATCGGCATTGAAGATCCGCATGCGCAGCTCACCACCAGCCACCGCCGGCAGGGCCAGTATCACCCCATCGGCCCCCACCCCGAAGCGGCGGTCGCACAGCTGACGCACCAAGGGCGCTTGGGTGGTCAGGGTTTCCCCTCGGGGCGCCTGGTGCCGCAGGTCAAGCAAGAGAAAATCGTTGCCCAAACCCTGATACTTGCTGAAGTTGATGGCCATCCGAGCCCGCAGCGGTTTTCCTTGATCCTATGCAGAGCTACTTTGAAAATCGGGGCAACAAGCTGGATACCACCCTTCCCAGCGTGCGCCACATCCAGGAACTGATCCGCACCCGCACCGTGGTGAGCCTCAGCCTGGTGGGCGGACAGGAGGTGGAGGGGGTGATCAAGTGGCAGGACATGCACTTCATCGCCCTGCGCCAGAGCGCGAATCAGCCACTGATCATGGTCAACCGGGAGGCGATCACCCTCCTGCGGGCCCTGCTCTGAAGCCCCGGGCCGCCGAAGCGGGTGTGGCACCATCGGGGAGCCGGGCGCCGCGCCCGTTGACGGGTCCATCCCCGTTGGCGCCCCTGGCGATCCCTGAACGTCCCGAACCGTTTTCCGCCGTGACCGATCCCTCCCGCTACAGGCCCCAGGAGATCGAAAGCGGCTGGCAGGAGCGCTGGCGTCAGGCCAACCTGCACCACACCGGGGAGCCCAGTTCCGGCGAGGGGGAGCGGTTCTACGCCCTCTCCATGTTTCCCTACCCCTCGGGCACCCTGCACATGGGCCATGTGCGCAACTATGTGATCACCGATGTGGTGGCCCGCCAGCAACGGATGCGGGGCCGCCAGGTGCTCCACCCCATGGGCTGGGATGCCTTCGGCCTGCCCGCCGAAAACGCCGCCATCGAACGGGGCGTCAACCCCGCCGACTGGACCGAGCGCAACATCGCCCAGATGCGCGCCCAACTGGAGCGCCTTGGCCTCTCCATTGATTGGTCGCGGGAGGTGACCACCTGCCAACCCTCCTACTACCGCTGGACCCAATGGCTCTTCCTGCAGTTCTGGCAGGCCGGGCTCGCCTACCGCAAGGAGGCCACGGTCAACTGGGATCCCGTGGATGAAACGGTTCTCGCCAATGAGCAGGTGGATGGGGAGGGCCGATCCTGGCGCTCCGGCGCCCTGGTGGAGAAGCGCAAGCTGCGGCAGTGGTTTCTCCAGATCACGGCCTACGCCGACCAGCTGCTGCAGGATCTGGATCGACTGCCCCTCTGGCCGGAGCGGGTGCGCACCATGCAGGCCAACTGGATTGGCCGCTCCACCGGCGCCACCCTCACCTTCCCCGTGGCGGGGCCCGATGGAGCCCCCACCCCGACCACCATCGAGGTGTTCACCACCCGACCCGACACCCTCTTCGGCGCCACCTATCTGGTGTTGGCACCGGAGCATCCCCTGGTGCCGGCCCTCACCAGCCCCACCCAGACCCTGGCGGTCACGGCCTTCCAAGACCTGGTGGCCGGGGAGAGCGAGCAGCAGCGCACGGCCGACGACCGCCCCAAGCGGGGCGTGCCCCTCGGCACCCACGTGCGCAACCCCGCCAACGGCGAGCTGATCCCCCTCTGGATCGCCGATTACGTGTTGGCCGACTACGGCAGTGGGGCCGTGATGGGGGTGCCCGCCCACGACCACCGCGACTTCCTCTTCGCGCGCCAACACGACCTGCCCATCCGTCAGGTGATCGTGCCGGAAGGGGCCGATCCAGCCGCCTTCGCCGGCGCCGCCTGGACGGAACCAGGGATCCTGATCCACTCCGGCCCCTTTGACGGCCTTGCCTCCGAGGAGGCCAAGGGGCGCATCGTGGCGGCGGCTGAGGCCGGGGGCTGGGGGGCCCCCCGGGTGCAATACCGCCTGCGCGACTGGTTGATCTCCCGCCAGCGCTATTGGGGCTGTCCCATCCCCATGGTGCGCTGCCCCCACTGCGGCGATGTGCCCGTGCCCGCCGACCAGTTGCCGGTGCTGCTGCCCACGGAGATTGCCCTGGAGGGTCGGGGGGGCTCCCCCCTGGGGCAACTGGAGGCCTGGCGATCGGTGACCTGCCCGGAGTGCGGCGGGCCGGCCGAGCGGGAAACCGACACGATGGACACCTTCATGTGCTCCAGCTGGTATTACCTGCGCTACGCGGATCCCCACAACACCAGCCTGCCCTTCAGCAAGGAGGCCGTGGATCAATGGCTTCCCGTTGACCAATACGTGGGCGGAATCGAGCATGCGATTCTCCATCTGCTCTACTCCCGCTTCTTCACCAAAGTGCTACGGGATCGGGGTTTGCTGAGTGTGGATGAACCCTTCAACCGTCTGCTCACCCAGGGCATGGTGCAGGGGTTGACCTACCGCAATCCCCACACGGGCAAATACATCCCTCCAGCCGATGTGGCCGATGCCACCGATCCCCGTGATCCCCTGACGGGGGAGGTGTTGCAGGTGAGTTTCGACAAGATGTCCAAGTCGAAGCACAATGGCGTCGACCCCAGCTCCGTGATCGACCGCTACGGGGCTGACACGGCCCGGCTCTTCATCCTCTTCAAGGCCCCGCCGGAAAAGGATCTCGAGTGGGAAGACGCCGACGTGGAGGGGCAGTTCCGTTTTCTGCAGCGGCTCTGGCGCCTGGTGGAGGGGGCGCGGGAGCAGGGGTTGCGGCTGGACCCCGGGGAGACCACGGCCGCCATCGCCGCCCTGGAGCCCCTCCGGCCCGAGGAGCGGGACCTGCGCCGGGCCGTGCACACCGCCATCCAGGACGTCAGTGAGGATCTGGAGGGGGAGCTGCAGCTGAACACGGCCGTGTCGGAGTTGATGAAGCTCACCAACGCCATGACGGCCCTCCTGCCGGAGGTGCGCCCCGCTGCGGCCCGCGAGGCCGTGCGCACCCTGGTGCTCCTGCTCGCCCCCTTTGCCCCCCACCTGGCGGAGGAGCTCTGGCACCGACTAACGGGGGAGCAGGAGGCCACGGCGAGCGTGCACCTGCAGCGCTGGCCCGGGCTCGATCCCTCCGCCCTCGCCCGCGACACGATTCCCCTGGTGATTCAGGTGAAGGGGAAGGTGCGGGGCACCCTGGAGGTGCCAGCCGACGCGGATGGGGCCACCCTCGAACGGTTGGCCCTGGACAGCGAGGTGGCGGCCAAGTGGCTGGAGGGCCGGGCTCCGCGCCGGGTGATTGTGGTGCCGGGCAAGCTCGTCAATCTGGTCCCTTGAGGGCGGCCGAGGTGGCTTGATTTGGCCGGAGCTGGGCCTTGAGCCCGGCTCCGGCTGGAGATGTCATGCCCGGCCGGAGTCATGACATGCCGTGGCGGCGGTGCCCGGATCGGGACCTGAAGGGAAACCCCCGAAAGGGGGAATCCCGTGCCCCGTTGGGGGCCTCAGACGATCTGGAAGCGGAGACTGTCGGGCTGGCCCCAGTCACCGCTGGCCTGGACTCCCCGACCCGGGCTGCAGAGGTGGCGCAGGATCCAGAACAGGGGCTCGGGACTGTCCAGGCCCAGGGCCCCCGCGAGTGCCAACAGGTCGTGGGGCTGGCCATCGGCCAGGGCCGCCTCCAGCCGCTCCTGGAGAGCGAGGATCTGGGCGGCGGCCGTCTTGCCCGCCTCCACCCCGGGTTGGTGGTAGGCATTCACATTGATCCATTCCCCATAGAGGCCCACGGCCCGCTCGAACAGGGCGATCAGGGCTCCCAGGGAGCGGGCGTCAAACCGCTCCAGGGTGATCGTCAGAGACTGGCGGCCGCCCTCCGCGAGGGCGGCCCGGGTGCCCTGGAGGAACCCGGCCAGGAAGTCGGCGGGATTCTCCCCGTCCACCTGGCCGATGTCGGCAGGTTCGTCGAGGGCTTCGATGAACACGACGAAGAAATTGTCCAAGCCATCGCGCAGCTGTTGCACGTAGGCGTGTTGGTCGGTGGAGCCCTTGTTGCCATACACCGCCAACCCCTGGTGCACCACCTGGCCGGCCCGATCCAGGCGCTTGCCCAGCGATTCCATCACCAGCTGTTGCAGATAACGGCTAAACACCTCCAGCCGGTCGCGATAGGGGAGCACCACCATGTCGCGACGGCCCTGGCCGTCACCGGCCACAAACCAACTGGCGGCCAGCAGGGCAGCGGGATTGGCCCGGAGCGAGGCGATGCGCGTCAGTCGGTCCATGGCGGCGGCACCGGCCAGGAAGGCGCCCGTGTCGGCCCCCACCAGGGCGGCGGGGAGCAGGCCGACGGCGCTGGTGATGCTGGTGCGCCCCCCCACCCAATCGGGCATGTCAAAGCGGGCAAGCCAGCCTTCGGCGCAGGCCCGTTGATCCAGATGGCTGCCTGCCATGGTGATCGCCACGGCCTGCTCGGTCCAACGGCCGCCGAGGGCCTCCAGGCGGGCCCGGGCCTGCTCCATGCCCAGCCGGGGCTCGGGGGTGCCCCCGGATTTGCTCACCACGATCACCAGGGTGGTGAGCAGTCGGGGCCCCAGGGCGGCCAGGGTGGCGCTCATGCCCTGGGGATCGACGTTGTCGAAGAAATGGAAGGGCAACCCCTCGCCCGGGCGCTGGAGCGCCTTGACCACCAACAGGGGGCCCAGCCCGGAGCCACCGATGCCGATCCAGAGCACATCCGTGAAGGGGGCTCCTCCGGGTGCCGTCACCGCGCCCTCCCGCACCTGCCGGCCGAAGGTGTCGAGCCGTTGGATCTCCTCCCGAATCAGCTCACGAACCTCCGGGGTGGGGGCCAGATCCGGGTCGCGCAACCAGTAGTGGCCCACCTGCCGGCCCTCATCCCGGTTGGCGATGGCCCCCGCCTCCAGCTGGGCCATGGCCTGGAAGGCCTCGGCGGCTCGGGATTCCAGGGCCTCCAGGGCCTCGGTGGTGAGGGCCATGCGGCTGGCATCCAACCAGAAGCCCAGGTCCTGGTCGTACCAGAGCAGGGACGTGAATCGGCTCCACAGGCTGGCCGGATCGGACCCATTCAGCGGAGGGAAGGCGGTCGACCGCGAAAGCGTGGACATGGCCGCAGGTGCACCGCGCATGCCACAGCACGGTACCGAACCGCCTGAAGAGCGGGCCCTCCCGCCTGGGCCAGCGGAACGACCGAACGGCCCGGGCCTGGACAGGAGAGAAAAGAGGGGAATAATTGGGTCACAAATCTTTTCAGAGCTCCCAGCATGGGTCCCCGCTCCCGCCAGCGGCCCTCCCAAACCCGCAGTCCCCGTCGTTGGACGCGCCCCCTGTCTGTCGCAGGCCTCGGCGTGGGTGTGGCCTGCGCCCTGGGACTGGGACAACAGCGGGTTGAGCTGGATGGTCCATCCGCCACCCCCGACTGGATCCGTCAGTTGGAGACGGGGGATGTGCGCCACACCTCCCCCCTGGAGGGCCAGCGGCCCGACCCCGTGGATTTCACGGCCGATGAGTTGCGGGAGCTGAATCGCCGTTTTGGTGTTCACGGCCCCCAGCCGGCCCTGGCCCAGCTGTTCACCGAGGGCCTCGACCAATTCCAGCCGCTGCGGAATCACACCCTGTCACGGCTGGAGGAGTTGCGCCCTCTGATCCTTCAACACAGCGCCCGCCACCGGATCAATCCGATGCTGGTGGCGGCCGTGTTGTTTGACGAGATGCAACATGCCAAGCCCGGGGAAGACAGTCCCTTGGCGGTGCGCAGCGGCCTGTTTCAAACCCAGGGCCCGGCCCAATTGAGCGTGGGAGAGATGGTGAAGCAGGGATTGCTGCCCGAGAACGCCACACCGGAGCAGATTCAGCAGGCCCGACTCCAGCTGCTTGATCCCGATCACAATGTGGAACTGCTGGTGGGCAAATTCGCCCGACTCTCCACCAAGCTCGGCCTGCCCCGTGAGCGGCTGCTGATGGCCAGTGGCCATCCACGGGACGCCAAGGGCCTGGCCACCCTGGCCTACCTGCATAACGGCAAGTTGGATTATCCGGCGCGTATTCTGGGATACATGCAGGACCCTGCCCTCCATGCGGTGATCTACAGCCAGCGGCAGCTAAAGAACAGCCCCATGATCTGAGCAGGACGGTCAGCCAACTGGCACAAAGCCGGTTCTCAATCTGGCTGCCGTAGCCACGTTTTCGTTAGCGCTCCCCACAAACGCCAATGAATTCCAGGCTCCTGCCCCACCTCCTGCTCCTGCTCACCCTGGGCTGTGTTGACCTCTCAACCCGCCCGGGCCAGGCCCAGCTCGCGCTGGATGTCCTCGGGGGCGAAGCGATGGCCGAGGACATGGTCTTGAACGGGGATCTTTATCAATCCCTAGGCACCTACAGCAAGACCTACATGCCATTCGATCCGAAGATGAAATATCCAGAACAGGTGAATCTGCAAGCCATTGTTCACGTTAGAAACCCCTTTCATGAAACCATCAATATCACGAAAGTTTCCTTCGATGTTTACTCCTATGACCCCTGGACCCGCCATTCCCACTATGTGACCACGGTGGTGAGACACATCTCACCGGAAGCGCAGAAATTCCTGCACATTCCCCCCTATGAAGTGCGCCACTCGCCCCCCAAGGCCAAGAGCTTGCAGTTCCACGTTCCCTACTCTTCACTCTTTCATCCCTCCTCCCTCACCGCCACACCATTCAGCTCGATGGCCGCGGCCTTGAATCTCACAAGTGCGGCAGCCTCCGAGCCCTTGAGCGTGCTCGCCGCGGCTCCCCTGTCCGACAGCCTGCGCAACCTTGAACTTTCCATGTTGAACATGGATGTTCAGGCAACACCGGTTCCAGGCCCCCTGGCCCTGGGGGCTCCCTGGGCGGCCCTTCACCTGGCCCGGTCCATCCGCCAGCGCAGGGACTCCCGGCTCCAGGCCCCCTAATCAACACTGCAAGCCCAGGGCCACTAAGCGCACGTTGAGCTCCGGCCATGAGAAGCTCCTGGGATCGGCCCGCTCCCCCGCCAGGTCAACCTGGCGGTGGGTGGTGATGGCCTGGGGAGAGATGGGGAAGCGACGCATCCAATCGGCCAGCACCACGGCCAGGGCGTCGTATTGGACAGAGGTGTAGCCGCTATGGCCGCCCTCCTGATCTTCCCCATCCACGGGGGTCTCCAGGCTGAGGTGCAGGGCGAAGTTGTTCACGGATCCCCCCACCTTGGGATTGGTGACGGCCCACTGCCCGCCAAAGGCCGAATTGCCAGCGCCGAAGGCCCGTTTGGAGGGATCCACCGTCTGCACGATGTCGCCCTGTTCGCCCACGAGCACGTGGTAGCTCACCTGATCGTCGTCCCGGGGATGGGGGGTGAGAAAGGTGTTCACCGCCGATTGCAGGCCATACACCGTCTCGTGCAACACCACCAGCCGGGGGGTGGGGTCCAGGGGATTGCCGAAGGCATCCTGGCTCTGGCGCTCACCGTAGTTGGTGGGATGGATGGCCAGGCGGGTCATGCGGCTGGGAAGGGCGGCGGAGAGCTCCAGCAGCCGTTGCCGCAGGGCGGGGTCGACCGCCGGGCAGGCACGGGCCTGCAACGGGGAGACCCACACGGTTCGGGACGGAGGGGCGGGGGCGGGCCGGCGGGGGGGCTGGGGCGGACGGGGCTGGCGCACCTCCTCCAGGATGTCGAGCAGGGACGGGGCCTGGCCCGTCTGGGGCGCGCTGCCGGCCCCCCGCACCAGCCAGAGCACCATGCCCGTGGCAACGAGGGTGGCCCCCGCCATCCCCATCAACACCCCGCGAACCTGGGTGGGCAGGGTCAAGGCACCAGCTCCAGCCACTGGCGCCTGCGCTCCAGGGAGGCAGCGCTGGCCTCGGCCAGGGGGCGGAGCCGCCAGCGGCTCACGGCGGGGGGCTGGGGGATGAGCCGGGTGGAGCGCACCAGCCCCTGACGGCAAAAGAGCACCGGAATCTGCTCCCCACGCCCCTCCTTGGCGAGGCGGGTCAGGATCGCGTCTCCCTCCTCGGCTCGGCGCAGGCGGAGCTGATCCAGGGCGAGGAGCTCGTCGCCCACCTCCAGGCCGGCGGTTTCCGCCGCCCCCCCCCTGGCAACGGATTTCAGCCGCAAGGAACCGCCCGCCGAAGCTTCCAGCTGCCAACCCACGGAGGGCACGGAAGCCTGTTCGGGCTCCAGCCCAAGACCCACATCCGCGAGGTAGCCGTTCATGTCGGGATCTTCGGCATGACGGAGCCATTGCGGCAAAAGAGTGGACAGATCCTCGACCTGTTCGGCAAAGGCGGCCACCAGCTCCTCTTCCCGGTAGCCGGCTTGCCAGCGGCCGAACCGCTGCCAGAGCCGGCGCAACACCTGGGCCAGGGAGGAACCGTGGCGCCGCAGGTGCAAATCCAACACCAGCGCCAACACCGCTCCCTTGAGGTAGTAGCTCACCTGGTTGGCCGACGAGTAGGCGTCCTGGCGGTAGAGCTTCACCCAGGCCTCCAGGCTGCTGTCGCGCAGGGTTTGCACGGCGCGGCCGGGGCAGAGCAGGTAACGGCTCAGGTCGTCTTCCAGGGCGGCCAGGGTGTCGGCTTCCCCCACCAGCCCGCAGCTGCCGGGCAGAAGCAGGTCGTAGTAACTGGTCACCCCCTCCGCGAACCAGAGGGTGGGCACCGGCACCGCCTGGCCGTAATCCACCGGCGCGAGCTCCACGGGCCGCAGACGCCGCACGTTCCACTGGTGCAGGTATTCGTGGGCCACCAGCGACAAGAGTTTGCGGCGCCCCTCCGCCGTCGCCAGGCGGCCGCGGCCAAACTGCAACACCGAGCCGTGGTCGTGCTCCAGGCCGCCGTAGCCCTCCTCCAGCAGGTGGAGCACGAATAGGTAGGGATCCCCGGGGGGACGCTCCTCGCCCAGCAGGCGGCAACAGGCCTGGCAGACCCGTTCCACATCCGCCAGCCAGGCCGGATCCGCACAGGGATCCCCGCCCCAGGTCACCCAGCGATGGTGCACCCCGGCCACCGCGAAGTCGTGGACGGCATGGGGGCCCACCTCCACGGGACTGTCCAACAGGGCATCGAAGCTGTCGGCCCGCCAGGTCGCCTCCCCCACCTGGGGCAAGGCGAGGAAGGCGTCCCAGCCCGAGGGAAGGGTCAGCTCCAGCTCATGGGGATGCCAGCGTTCCCCCTCGATCTCCAGGGCAACCCCGGCCAGGGCCAGGAAGCCATGGTCGCTGTTGAGATGGCAGGTGCGCACCGAGAGCTCGGTGGCCTGAATGGCGTAGCGCACCTCCAGGGGGGCGAGGTCGTCGAGCCGCAGCAGCCAGGTGGCGGGGGCGAGCCGCTGGCAGGGCAGGGATCGGCCCTCCTGGCCCACCGTCAATCCCTCCAGGGTGCGCACGTAGTCGCGGATCAGGTAGGAGCCCGGGGTCCAGCTGGGCAGCCGCAGCTCCACCCGGCTCTGGCGGGGCGTGAAGCGGAGGGTGGCGTGAATCAGGTGGCGCTGGGGATCCCGCAGGTCCAGGCTGAGCAGGGGGGTCAAGGGCCGCCTCAGCCCACCAGGTCGAGGATGGCCCCGGGGAAGTGGGCGGCGGCCTCCCGCAGGGCCAGGCGGGCGGCGTAGGCCCGAGTGATGGACCCCAGCAGGGCGGCCAGGTCGTCGCGGTGACCGAGGCGGGTCAGATCACCCACCAGGGCCAGGGTGCCATCACCCCGGGGGCGCCAGCCCAGGGCGGAGCCTCCCCGCAGCGGGAGAAGCACCGCCACCGGCTCCTCCTCGCCCGCGAACCCCACCAACCGCCCATCCCGTTGGGGGTTCAGGCCGAGGGACTCCAGGGCGGACACCAGGAGGTCGGCGTCGCGCAGAACCGTGGGCAGGGTGGTGAAGTGGGACATGAAGACAGGAGCTGAAGGACGAAGCAGCGCTGGGAAGAGAACTCTGCTTGGGGCAAAAGCAGCCGGTGGGGACATCCGCCCGGGGGAGGAAGCGGTCGACTGGAGGCAGCGGCGGGAAGCGGGCGGGTGGCGGCGTTGGCGAGAAAGAGGCGAGGGAACAGGCCGAAGGGGTCGGGGAAAGGAGGCGAAGGAACGGGCCGAAGGGGTTGGCGAGTAAGGAGGCGGAGGAAAGGGTGGGTGGTTTAGGGGGATCGACGGGAGATCGGGGGGGCGACGCCTGGGGCCGGCTTTGGGAAGCTGGCTGCAGCCGTGCCACCACCACCGATGGAGTTGCCAAACCCTAGCGATGCCATCGAGAGTCTCCAGTGGCCGTTGCCACAGCCATGGCCGGCCCATCGCGCCCCCCTGCGGCTGGGGGTGATGGCCTCGGGGGAGGGGAGCAACTTCGAGGCCCTGGTGGAGGCCTGCCGCCAGGGCCCCCTGCGGGCCAGCGTGGAGCTGTTGGTGGTGAACCACGCCGAGTGCGGCGCCCGGCGGCGGGCCGAGCGACTGGGAATCCCCTGCCGCTGGCTGGATCACCGGACCTTTCCCAGCCGGGAGGCCCTGGACGGGGCCCTGATCCAGGCCTTCCAGGAGGTGGGGGTGGAGCTGGTGGTGATGGCCGGGTGGATGCGCATCGTCACCCCGCGGCTGATCGAGGCCTTTCCCGATCGGCTGCTCAACATCCACCCCTCCCTGCTGCCGAGTTTTCGCGGCCTGGACGCCGTGGGCCAGGCCCTGGCGGCGGGGGTGCGGCTGACGGGCTGCACCGTCCACCTGGTGCGCCCGGAGGTGGACAGCGGGCCGATCCTGGCCCAGGCGGCCGTGCCGGTGAAAACCAGCGACGACGCCACCACCCTGGCCGCCCGCATCCACCGCCAGGAGCACCGCATCCTTCCCTTGGGGGTGGCCTTGGCGGCCCAGCGGCTGGAGGCGGCCAGCCCTCAGGGATAAAAGGGTTGCAGGGGCAAGCCCGTGTCCTGGGGCACGCCGCTCATCAGGTTCAAGCACTGCACCCCCTGGCCCGCCTGACCCTTGATCAGGTTGTCGATGGCGGCCATCACGATCAACTGGCCCGTGCGCCGGTCGACCTGCACCGAGAGCAGGCAGCGGTTGGTTCCCCGCACCCACTTGGTGGCCGGGTAGGTGCCCACGGGAAGCACCTCCACGAAGGGGCTGGTGCGGTAAACGGCCCGCACCAGGGTGGTGCAGTCGTCCGCCGTGAGGCCCGGATCCCGCAGGCGGGCATACACCGTGGCCAACAGACCCCGCACCATGGGCATCAGGTGGGGCGTGAACTGCACCAGGAGGGGATGGCCGCAGGCCTGACCGCACTGCTGCTCGATCTCGCTGGTGTGGCGGTGGCCGATCACGCCATAGGGGGCCACGGCCTCCCCCGCCTCGGCCAGCAACAGGTGCTCCTTCGCCGCCCGTCCGCCGCCGGAGGTGCCGGTTTTGGCATCGATCACGATCCCGTTCAGCTCGATCAGGCCCTGGCTCAGGAAGGGCATCAGGGCCAGGAGGCTGGCGGTGGGGAAACACCCCGGGGCGGCCACCAGCCGGGCCTTGGCGATCCGCTGGGCCTCCCATTCCACCAAGCCATACACCGCTTCCGCGCAGAGGGCGGCATCGTCGCGGGGATGGGCGCGGGCCTCGCTGCCATACACCTCCCGCCAGCGGCCCAGGGAGCGATAGCGGTAATCGGCGGAGAGGTCGACCACCTTCACCCCTCGCTCCAGGAGGGGGGGCACCAGCTGGGAGGCCAGGCCATTGGGCAGGCTCAACACCGCCAGGTCGGCCGCGGCGGCGATGGCCTCCGGATCACAGGGCTGCACCACCGGATCCCCCTCCAGGGGCAGGAAGGGCACCAGTTCGCTCCAGCGCTTGCCACTGCTGCGCTCGCCCCCCAGAAAGGTCACCTCCAGCCGGGGATGGCCCTGCAGCAACCGGAGGGTCTGCAGCCCGCCATACCCGCTGGCTCCAATGACCGCGACCCGCCCCCCTGCTGACATGCCCAGGCTCGCAAACGGGGGATCCTACTCACCACGCCGTTCACGGTTCCCTGCCCTGCCGGGCCTTATAAAGCGTTACAAGCTCTCCCGTCCCCAGATCCGTTGACCGTCACTCCGGAGCGTCCCAGCGGCGACACCGAGCTCGCCATCCGTTTTGACAGCATCGCCGACGGCCTGGCGGCCATCCGCAACGGGGAGGCGATCGTTGTGGTGGATGACGAGAATCGGGAAAACGAGGGCGATCTGATCTGCGCCGCCCAATTCGCCACGCCACAACAGATCAACTTCATGGCCACCGAGGCGAGGGGATTGATCTGCCTGGCCATGGAGGGCGAGCGGCTGGATGCCCTCGACCTGCCCCTGATGGTGGACCACAACACCGACAGCAACCAGACGGCCTTCACCGTCAGCGTTGACGCCGGCCCGGAACACGGGGTGGGCACGGGAATCTCGGCCGAGGACCGGGCCCGCACCATCCAGGTGGCGATCCATCCGGGCAGCCGCCCCGCCGACCTGCGGCGGCCCGGCCACATCTTTCCCCTGCGGGCCCGGGCTGGCGGGGTGCTCAAACGGGCGGGCCACACGGAGGCCGCCGTCGACCTGGCCCGCCTGGCGGGCCTCTGCCCGGCGGGGGTGATCTGCGAGATCCAGAACGCCGACGGCTCCATGGCGCGGCTGCCCCAGCTGCTCGACTACGCCCGGCGCCACGGCCTGCGGCTGATTTCCATCGCCGACCTGATCCGCTACCGGCTCGACACGGAGCGGTTCGTGCGGCGGCAGGCGGAGGCCCTGCTGCCGAGCGCCTTCGGCGATTTCCGCGCGATCGGCTACCGCAACGAACTCGATGGCAGCGAGCACGTGGCCCTGGTCAAGGGCACACCCGAAACGGCCACCGCTCCGGTGTTGGTGCGGGTGCACAGCGAATGCCTGACCGGTGACGCCTTCGGCTCCCTGCGCTGCGATTGCCGGCCCCAACTGGAGGCCGCCCTGCGCATGATCGAGGCCGCGGGGGAGGGGGTGGTGGTGTATCTCCGGCAGGAGGGGCGGGGGATCGGCCTGGTGAACAAGCTGCGGGCCTACAGCCTGCAGGATGGTGGGCTGGACACGGTGGAAGCCAACGAGCGCCTGGGCTTTGCCGCAGATCTGCGCAACTACGGCGTGGGCGCCCAGATCCTCAGCGACCTCGGCGTGCAGCGGCTGCGGCTGATCACCAACAACCCGCGCAAGATTGCCGGCCTGGATGGCTATGGGCTGAAGGTGGCCGATCGGGTGCCCCTGGTGATCCATGCCGGGGCCCACAACGCCGCCTACCTCTCCGCCAAACGGCTGAAGCTGGGCCACTTGATGGAACCCCCTCCCCCGGGCGTGTCCGAGGCCGGGGCGAGCAGCGCCACCAGCCCGGGGCCCACCGCCGTTGTGGCCTGGCAGGGGGAGGGGGTGGACCCGCAACGGGATCACACCCTCCACCAGCGGCTGCTGCAGTGGGCGGACGCCCGCCAGCTGCGACTGACGCCGGAAGACCATCCCCGCCTGTTGGCCCTCCTGGAGCGCCCCTCCCTGGCGGCCCTGGTGACCGCCCAGGCGGGCCAGGAGCTGCAACCGGCCGACCTGGCGGCGCTGCTCACCCTCCTGGGCGGGTGCCCCCAGACCCGGGCGGTGGCCCTGCTGCTCGCCCCCGACGGCCCCCGCAGCAGCCACCCCTCGGCCCTGCTGGAGCCGGAGCGCCGCCCCCTGGCCGAACTGCACCAGGCCGCCACCGTGGCCTGCCCCCTGCTCCCCATGGAACCGGGGGCTTTCATCCGCTGGCAGGGGGCCGGGGGCGGGGGCCCTGTAAAACAATCGCAACCCTCCTGATCCGCCATGGCCCTCACCGCCGCTCCCGATCTCCCCACGGCCCGTCTTGGCGTGCTTGGCGGCAGTGGCCTCTATGGCATGGAGGGGTTGGAAGACGTTCAGGAGGTGGCGATCTCCACGCCCTACGGGGACCCCTCCGACACCCTGCGCCTGGGGCGCATCGGGGAGGTGGGGGTGGTGTTCCTGGCCCGCCACGGGCGCCATCACACCTACGCCCCCAGCGAGGTGCCCTACAAGGCCAACCTCTGGGCCCTCCGGTCCCTGGGGGTGCGTTGGATCCTGTCGGTGTCGGCCGTGGGGTCGCTGCGGGAAGAGGTGAAGCCCCTCGACATGCTGGTGCCCGATCAATTCATTGATCGCACCCACCAGCGGCCCCTGAGCTTCTTCGGCGAGGGGCTGGTGGCCCATGTGACCGCCGCCGACCCCTTCTGCCAGAGCCTCAGCGCCATCCTGGCGGACGTGGCCGACAGCCTGATGCCGGAGGGCCGGGCCCTCCACCGGGGGGGCACCTACCTGTGCATGGAGGGTCCCGCCTTTTCCACCCGGGCGGAATCAGAGCTCTACCGCTCCTGGGGCTGCCATGTGATTGGCATGACCAACCACACGGAGGCCCGTCTGGCCCGGGAGGCGGAGATGGCCTACGCCACCCTGGCCATGGTGACCGACTACGACTGCTGGCATCAGGAGCATGCCTCGGTGAGCGTGGAGATGGTGATCGACAATCTGCGGGCCAATGCTTCCCTGGCCCAGCGGATCGTGCGCCTGGCGGCGGAGCGGGTGGGGGCCCAACGGCCCTCCAGTTCCAGCCACCGGGCGTTGCGCCATGCCCTGATGACACCGGCCGAGCACGTGCCGGCGGACACCCGGCGCCGCACGGAGCTGTTCACCGCCCCCTACTGGGGCGCCCTCCCCAGGGAGTAGGGCTCCCTCAGGCGGGCACCGGCGCGAGGGTGAGGTTCAGGGCCTCCAGGGTGGCCCGCAGCGAGGGACCGTGGAGGGCAAGGGCAGCGGCGGCGGCCTCCGCCTCCAGCCCCCCGGCGGCCATCAGCAGGGCGGTTTTGACCGAGCCACCGCTCGCCGCCAGCAGGGCGCGGCCCCGGGGGCGGTCGACCCCCGCCAGATCGGCCAGGATCCGCAGGGCCCGATCCTCCAACTTGGCGTTGCTGACGGACACATCCACCATGCGGTTGCCATGCACCTTCCCCAGCCGCACCATCACGCCGGTGGAGAGGATGTTGAGGGCCATTTTCGTGGCGGTGCCCGCCTTCAGCCGGGTGGAGCCGGTGAGCAATTCCGGGCCCGTGAGCAGGCGGATGTCGATGGCGCAGGGCATGGGGGCCTGCTCCCCGGGGACACAGGCCATGGCGATGGTGAGGGCGCCGAGGGCCTGCCCGTGGCGCAGGGCCCCGAGCACGTAGGGGGTGGTGCCACCGGCGGCGATGCCCACCAGGGCGTCGGCCGGGCAGAAGCTTCGCGCCCGCAGATCCTCAAGGCCTCCCTCCTCCTGATCCTCCAGCCCTTCCGAGCTGCGCAAGAGGGCGGGGGCGCCACCGGCCAACACCCCCTGCACCAGCTCGGGGGGGGAGCAGAAGGTGGGCGGGCATTCCGCCGCGTCGAGCACCCCCAGCCGGCCGGAGGTGCCCGCGCCGATGTAAAAGAGGCGGCCCCCCTGGCGAAGGCGGCTGGCGATGGCCTCGATGGCCTCGGTGAGCTGGGGCGCCGCCCGCTCCACGGCCCGTTGGGGCTCCAGGTCTTCCCGGCAGAACAGGTCAACCAACGCGGCGGTGGGCAGCTGGTCGAGGGATTGGCTGGCGGGATTGGCCCGCTCCGTCAGCAGATGGCCCCGGTTCAGCTCCGTCACAGCAGGCCCTCCAGGCGGCGACGGAAGGCTTCCAGCTCCGGATCGGGGGTGCCGGCCCCCCCATCCCCATCGGCCGGGGAGCGGGGTGCCGCCTCCTGCCAGTGGCTCACATCCAGATTGCGGGGCGGGGGCGCGATCAGCAGGCGGTCTTCATCGCTCTGGGGCAGGAACCCGGCCGGCACGAACCGGGCCTCATAACCCGCCTGGGCGCAAAACACCTCCACCTCCTCGCGGCTGATGCGCTCCACGGAGGGCATGGGAAAGTCTTGGGCTTCGAGCAGGCCGGCATAGCGCTCGGCGTCATCCGCGTCTTCAAACAGCAGCACCAGGGTGCGTCCCCCCATCTCAATGGAGTGGATGGCTTCGTCGTCACTGCCGGCATTGGAGAGGAGCACATGCACGGGCATGGCCCTGGCTTCGCGGGTCACCAAGGAAGAGACAGGAAGGCAGTCGACAGTGTCTCATCCGGAGGCGGCCAGCTCCCGCAGGCGTCGATACAGGGCTTCCTCCGCTTCGCTCAGCTCGGGGGGCACCACGATGCGCAGCTCAATGATCTGATCGCCCGTCTGCTCGCCCAGGCGCAGCCCCCGGCCCCGCAGGCGCAGGAGCCGGCCGCTGGAGGAGCCCGGCGGCACCCGCATCCTCACGGGACCCTCCAGGGTGGGCACCAGCTTCTGCCCCCCCAGGGCCGCTTCCGGTGGGGTGAGGTCGAGGGTGTAAAGCACCCGCAGGCCATCGATCCGCAGCCCCTCCTCGGTGCGCACCCGCAGGTGGAGGAAGTGATCGCCGCCGCCCGGCCCCAGGCCGGGCAGGCGCAACCGCCAACCATCGCCCGCCAGGGGAGGGGTCCACACCTCCACCACCGTGCCATCCCGCAGCTCCAGCTCCACCCGCTCACCGGCCAGGGCCTGGTCGGGGGTGAGCTCCAGCAGGGTTTCCTCCGCACTGGCCGCCACCACGGGCGGCGGCGGCGGTGGTGGCGAGGCCGTGACGCGACTCTCCTTGGGAGGTGGGGGCGGCGAGGGTGGCGGCTCGGGGGACCGGCCGTCGAGGGCGTCGAGGTAGGACGCGAAGTCGGGAAAGCCGCGGGCGAAGGGATCGTCGGGCACCCCGGAGTCCTCCCCGGGCTCTTCCCCCAACTCCCAGGCCTGGCGCCGGCGGGGATCGGAGAGCACGGCATAGGCCTCGTTGACCCGCTTGAAGCGCTCCTCCGCCACGGGATCGTTGCCGTTGAGATCGGGATGCCAGCGGCGGGCCTGCTCCCGAAAGGCCCGTTTCAGCCGGGCCGGGTCGGCGCCGGGCTCCAGGCCAAGCACCTGCCAGTAATCCATGGCACTCAGGCGGGTCATGGGCGGGGCGTCACGAGGGGCCCCAGGGGTCCTCGTCGTCGCGGCGGCCCCAGGGGGCCCGGTCCCGACGGGAATCGGAGGGGCGCGGGGGGGCGTCGTCCGACCAGGCCGGCTCCCGGTAGCGGTCGCGGAAGGGGGGGCCATCGTCCCGGCCGCGGTCGCGGCGCGGGGGGGGCACCTCCCAGGGATCGGAGCGTTCCCAGCGGTCGCCCCGGTTGGGCCGGTCCCAGCTGTCCCACTCGTCATCGGCGAAGAGCTCATCCTTGAGGGAGCCGAGGGTGTTCTTCAGGCCCTGCAGGGGGCCCCCCTCGCTGCGCTGCTCGCTGATCAGGCGGCGGTTGAGGCCGAAGAGGGCCTCCTGCAACTGGCTGACGGCCATTTCCAGTTCCGCGTCGTCGCCCTCCTTCTGGGCCAGGAGATCCTGCAGCTGGCGCACGGCCAGCTCCACGCCTCGCTGCTGCCGATCCGCCCCGTAGGGCCCCAGCTCCAGGGCGGCATCCCGCAGCCGGCGCTCCGCCTGGGACACCAGGGTGAGGGCCCGGTTGCGGCGATCGATCACCGCTTTTTTGCGCCGATCCTCCCCCGCCTTCCGTTCCGCTTCCTCTAGTAGGGCCTGGATCTCCTCCTCGCTGAGGTTGGAGCCCCCCTGGATGGAGACGCTCTGCTGGCGGCCGGTGGTGCGGTCGCTGGCGGACACCTGCAGAAGGCCATTGGCATCGATGTCAAAGGACACCTGCACCTGGGGGACGCCCCGGGGGGCGGGCGGGATGCCGCTGAGGCGAAAACGCCCCAATGATTTGTTGTCGCTGGCCAGTTGCCGCTCCCCCTGGAGCACATGGATGTCGACCGAGTTTTGATTGGGCTCGGAGGTGCTGAAGACGTCACTGCGCCGCACCGGAATGGGGGTGTTGCGGGGGATGAGCACCTTCATCAGGCCGCCGATGGTTTCCAGCCCGAGGGAGAGGGGGGTGACATCGTTGAGCATCAGGTCGCGCAGCTCACCGGTGAGGATGCCGGCCTGCACGGCGGCGCCGATGGCCACCACCTCATCGGGATTCACCGACTGGCAGGGATCCCGGGGGATCAGGGTGCGCACGAGGTCTTGCACCATGGGCATGCGGGTGGAGCCGCCCACGAGCACCACATCATCAATGGCGTCAGCGCCGAGGTTGGCATCCCGCAGGGCCCGTTGCACGGGGCGCAGGAGCCGGTCGAGCAATTCGGGGCAAAGGGCCTCGAAGGTGGGCCGCTCCAGGGTGGTTTCGATGTGCAGGGGGCCGTCGGGGCCGGTGGCGAGGAAGGGGAGGGAGATGGGGGTGCTCTGGACGCCGGAGAGTTCCTGCTTGGCCTTTTCCGCCGCCTCGCTCAGGCGCTGCAGGGCCTGCCGGTCGCGGCGCGGATCGAGGCCATGCTCCTTGAGAAAGGCCTCCGCCACCCAATCCACGATCCGCTGATCCCAGTCGTTGCCGCCCAGCTGGGTGTCGCCGCTGGTGGCCTTCACGTCAAAGACGCCGTTGGCAATGCGCAGGAGCGACACATCAAAGGTGCCACCGCCCAGGTCGAACACCAACACCCGTTTCACCGTGGTGCGATCGAAGCCGTAGGCCAGGGCGGCGGCCGTGGGCTCATTGAGGATGCGCTCCACGCTGATGCCCGCCAGCCGGCCGGCGTCGCGGGTGGCCTGGCGCTGGGCATCATTGAAATAGGCGGGCACGGTGATCACCGCCGCCTCCACCGGCTCCCCCAGATAGGTGGAAGCGTCGTCCACCAGCTTGCGCAAGATGCAGGCCTGCAGCTCCTCCGGGGCGTATTCCCGCTCGGTGGCGGGGCACACCACCCGCACCTGGCCGGCGTCATTGGCCCGCACGGTGTAAGGCACCGCCAGGCTGCCCTCCTCGAGCTCCTCCCAGCGGCGGCCGATGAAGCGCTTGAGGTTGGCAAAGGTGTTGCGGGGATTGAGCACCAGCTGGCGGCGGGCCGCCTGGCCCACGAGCAGCTCCTGATCCCGGGTGAAGCCCACCACCGAGGGGGTGGTGCGGGCCCCCTCCGCATTGGCGATCACCTGGGGACGACCGCCCTCGAGCACCGCCACCACCGAATTGGTGGTGCCCAGATCGATGCCCACGATTCGCCCCATGTCGGTCTTGAAGCCACGCGTCAGAGGCCCAACGCTACCTGCCAGTCTTGGTGGGTTAAACCGCCCTTAAACCCGCGGGCACCGCCAACTGTCAGGATCTCAGGCAAAGCCCGTGATTTTCCGGCTGCTGCTGCATGACAGGCAATTCCAAGTCAGAGGAGTTCACCCTGCGTCACCGGCCGGCGGGCGAGAAGCTGTTGGACCAGGGCTTTCAATCCCTCACCTTCGCACTTGCGGCGGTGGTGGCCCTGCTGTTGTTGGCCATCTTCGCCACGGTGTTGACGGGGGCATGGGAGGCCATGCAGACCTTCGGCTGGCGTTTCCTCACCACCTCCGCCTGGGATCCGGTGAATGAAGCCTACGGGGCCTTCACCGCGATTTACGGCACCCTGGTGTCGTCGCTGTTGGCGCTGGTGTTTGCCGTGCCCCTGGGGGTGGGCACGGCCATCTTCATCACCGAGGATTTATTGCCACCCAGCGTGCGCAGCGTGATTGGGGTGATGGTGGAGCTGCTGGCGGCGATTCCCTCGGTGGTGCTGGGATTGTGGGCGATTTTTGTCATGGAGCCCGCCATCCGCCCCGCGCTGCAGTTGTTGAACACCACCCTGGGCTGGATGCCCTTCTTTGACAGTGTTCCCCAGGGGCCGGGCATGGCCCCGGCGATTCTGATCCTGGTGGTGATGATTTTGCCGATCATCACGGCGATTGCCAGGGATGCGTTGGATCAGGTGCCCATCGAGCTGCGGCAGGCGGCCTATGGGGTGGGCACCACCCGCTGGGGAGCGATCTTCAACATCATTTTGCCGGCGGCGATCTCGGCGATCATGGGGGGGGTGATGCTCGCCCTGGGGAGGGCGATGGGAGAAACGATGGCGGTCACGATGATCATCGGCAATTCGATGACGTTCAGCCTGTCGCTGTTGGCACCAGCGAACACAATTTCCTCCATGCTCGCCAACCAGTTTGGCGAGGCCGATGGGATCCAGGTGTCGGCCTTGATGTATGCGGCCCTGGTGCTGATGCTGCTCACTTTTGTGGTGAACATCCTGGCGCAGTGGGTGGTGAAACGACTGAGTCTTCGCTACTGATCCTGGCCATGGCAGTGCTTCCTTCCCTGGGATTCTTTCCATCCATCTCCCTCCAGCCATGACCCCATCCCCTCTTCCATCTGCCATGGCTGAAGCCCAGGAGGCCTTTCCCCGGCGCACGTTGCATTTCGATGGGTCGCTGCCCCGCAATCGGCTGAATGCCGTCTTCAATCTTCTGGCGGGCACCTTCGCCACGGTGTCGGTGTTGCCCTTGATCCTGGTGTTGGCCTATGTGTTGCTCAAGGGGGGTGGCTTGATCCGGCCGAGCCTGTTCACCGAGCTGCCACCGGCTCCGGGGAGCGTGGGGGGAGGCATCGGCAACGCCATCCTGGGAACCCTGTTGGTGACCCTGCTCGCCTCCCTGATCGCCCTTCCCGTGGGGGTGGGGGGTGGGGTGTTTTTGGCGGAGTATGCGCGCAAGGGTTGGTTTTCCCGCTTCGTGCGGTTTGGCAATGACGTGTTGGCAGGGGTGCCCTCGATCATCAGCGGGGTGTTTGTGTATGGCGCCATCGTGGCCACCCGCATCTTCTTCGGCCAGAGCTACAGCGCCCTGGCGGGGGCCATTGCCCTGTCGGTGTTGATGTTGCCCACGGTGATCAAAACCACGGATGAGGGCCTGCGGCTGGTGCCCAATGATCTGCGGCTGGGAGCCTATGGGGTGGGGGCTTCCCGGTTCATGACGATCACACGCATCACCCTGCCAGCGGCGTTGACGCCGATTGCCACGGGAGCGGTGTTGGCGCTGGCCCGGGCGGCGGGCGAAACGGCGCCGTTGATCTTCACCGCCCTGTTTTCACCCTTTTGGCCGGAGGGGGTGTTCAATCCGATCGCCACGATGTCTGTGCTGATTTTCAATTTTGCGATCATGCCCTATGAGCCGCAGAACGAGTTGGCCTGGGCGGCGTCCTTTGTGTTGGTGGTGATGATTTTGCTGGCCAATTTGTTATCGCGGTGGTTGGCCACCCTCAGACCATGACGAGACTTGCAATGTTCATACCTTTGCTGACAACGTCTTAGCCAATGACCAGCCCGCTCTGATCACCAAGACCAAATTCCTTCCCCACCCCCTTTGGCCATGCCCCCCTCCATCCCTGCCCCCGTGCCGCCCGCCGCCGCCACCAGCCAGGCCGACATCTGTTTGTCGCTGCAGAACGTTTCCATTTCCTACGGCAATTTTGAAGCCGTGCGCAATGTGTTTCTCGACATTCCGCGCAAGGGGGTGACGGCGTTCATCGGTCCCTCCGGCTGCGGCAAATCGACGGTGTTGCGGTCGCTGAACCGGATGAACGACCTGATTCCCGGCTGCAGCTTGAAGGGCAAGGTGATCTTTGATGGCCATGATCTCTACGACAGGCGGGTCGACCCGGTGGAGGTGAGGCGGCGAATCGGCATGGTGTTTCAAAAGCCCAATCCCTTTCCGAAAAGCATCTACGAAAACATTGCCTTCGGGGCCCGGATCAATGGCTATCGCGGCGACATGGATGAGCTGGTGGAACGATCGTTGCGGGAGGCGGCGGTGTGGGACGAATGCAAGGACAAGTTGAAAGACAGTGGCCTGTCGCTTTCCGGAGGACAACAGCAGCGGTTGTGCATTGCCCGGGCCATTGCCACCAAGCCGGAGGTGATCTTGATGGATGAACCCTGTTCGGCACTGGATCCGATCTCCACCCTGAAGATCGAGGAAACCATGCATAAGTTAAAACGCAGTTACACGATTGTGATTGTCACCCATAACATGCAACAGGCCGTGCGCGTGGCGGACATGACGGCCTTTTTTAATGCGGAAGCCGTGGAGGGAGGTACGGGAAAGATTGGCTATCTGGTGGAGTTCAGCGCCACGGAAAAGATCTTCAACACCCCGGCACAAAAAACCACCCTCGATTACGTCAGCGGCCGCTTTGGTTGAGGTGGTTGACGCAGCTTTCCTTGCTCATCTGATGCCAAAAAAAAGAGATCAACCTTGGCAGGTTGATCTCTTCAGGAGGAAATGAGCAGTGACCTTTTCACTAACCAGTGCCGTGACAGGCGGTGGTTAGATTGGGTTCCAGCCCGGGGCTACGAGCCAAGACGGGTGCGCTGGCGCAGACGACGGGAGAAGGAATAGGCCGCGGCAGCGCCAAATAGAGGGAGTGGACCAGGAACCGGTGCCGAGAAATTAGAAATCACAGCCACTCCAGAGCCAAACATACTATCATCGGAGTAAACGCGGAAACCAAACGTGTCACCAGCAAGCACGGAGAAGGCTGTAGTTCCTGACCCCTGGGAGTTGTTTTGAGCAAGTAATGTTTGAACGTTATTCAATACATAGTAAAGACGATCAAAAGCACCAATATCGCCTGATAAATAATTCCATTGGAACTGGACAGAACCTGCTCCGAGGGCTGTCGTCACATAATCGGTATTTTTAGCAACGAAAGGGGAACCATCGGTTCCGATCAACATGATCGACGCAGGTGTCGCCGCCGTATTCACGCTGCTGCCCGGGCCAGGGCTGGTGAAGGTCCAATTGGCAGGGGCGTAGGGCCCTTGAAATCCGCTGACGACTTGAGCCTGGGAAGGGAGTGAACCGAAGACGACAGCAGAAGCTACATAGACCGAAATGGAAAACTTCATGGATCAAAAATAAAAAATTTTTATTCAGGCATCTCCTGTGCCTTGTGCTGGAGCGAGGTCAGTTTCTCCGCCGTCCGACACCAGCGACGATGGGGTCGTTCAATAAGTCTCATGCGAGAGAGTGATTCTCGCCTGGGCTTCCCTGGCGACCACTCTCGGCGGTGAAGTTTCCCCGAAGCCGATGGATCCTTCCGGGGGGTCTAACAACGGTTGCTGGACGTTCCTCTTTCAATCTCGTGTCATCCACATCCCACCAACGCCGGGTATCACGGAGTGGCTCCCATTCCGCTGATGCCATTACGGCCCCCTCTGGTGAGCGACCACCCAAAAGACCGCAAAAAAAAACCGGCTGATGCCGGTGGGAACGGAGAGGGAGGGATTCGAACCCTCGATAGAGTTACCCCTATACAGCATTTCCAGTGCTGCGCCTTCGACCACTCGGCCACCTCTCCAGCGGCAGGGCTGATCAGGTGGCAATGTAGCAGCAAGCCTTGCCCCCATTCCCGAGTCGATGACGCGCACCTTCCCGGTCACGGTTCACTGGCGTCAGGCGGGGCGGGTGATCCGCCACGAGGTGCCCGAAGGGGAGTACATCCTGCGCAGCTTCGAGGCCCAGGGGGATCCCCTGCCCTTCAGCTGCCGTCAGGGCTGTTGCACCGCCTGCGCCGTGCGGGTGGTGTCGGGCCAGATCGACCATCGCGAGGCCCTCGGCCTCTCCAAGGAGCTGCGCCAGCGGGGCTACGGCCTGCTCTGCGTGGCCCGGGCCATCGCACCCCTGGAAGTGGAAACCCAAGACGAGGACGAGGTGTATGAGCTCCAGTTCGGCCGGCACTTCAACCGGGGCCGGGTGCGGGCCGGCCTCCCCCTGGAGGACGACTGACCCGCCCGATCTCCCTGCCCCCGCCCGCTTCACCCCCCATCCTCCGCCCCACGCCCATGGCCATCTCCGATGACGCCCACGCCGCCAGCGGCCTGCCCCCCGACCGGCTGGAGCAGCTGTTGGAGGTGGCCCGCGCGGCCGCCCTGGCGGGGGCCCGGCCATTGAAGGAGATGTTTGGCCATCTGCGGGCGGTGAAAGAGAAGGGCAACGCGGGCAACCTGGTGACGGAGGCGGATCTGGCGGCCGAGGCGGCGGTGTTGCAGGTGCTCAAGGAGGCCACCCCCACCTTTGGCGTGTTGGCGGAGGAAAGTGGCCGCCTGCAAGGCGATGGCCCCCTGGAGTGGTGCGTCGACCCCCTGGACGGCACCACCAATTACGCCCATGGCTTCCCGGTGTTTTGCACCTCGGTGGGGTTGCTCTGCCAGGGGCGCCCCCTGCTGGGGGCGTTGGTGGTGCCGATGCTTGA
Source organism: Cyanobacteriota bacterium (assembly GCA_046340755.1). Lineage (GTDB taxonomy): Bacteria > Cyanobacteriota > Cyanobacteriia > PCC-6307 > Cyanobiaceae > Cyanobium. The sequence continues at coordinate 9,823 of JBKDSY010000203.1, read as the reverse complement.
GCAGGAGTTCTGGGCGGCGCCCGGCCTGGGGAGCTGGTGCAATGGCACCCGGCTCCAGGTGAGTGGCTGCCAGCGGTTGGGGGATGCCCTGTTGGCCACGGGCTTCGCCTACGACCGCACCACGGTGGCCGACAACAACTACGCGGAATTCGCCCTGTTCACCCATCGCTGCCACGGGGTGCGGCGGGCGGGTGCGGCGGCGGTCGACCTGGCCTTCGTGGCCTCGGGGGCGGTGGATGGTTACTGGGAGCGGGGCCTCTCCCCCTGGGATCTGGCGGCGGGGGTGGTGCTGGTGGAGCAGGCTGGTGGGGTGGTGAGCGGTTACGGGGGGGAGCCGCTGGATCTGGCAAGTGGGCGGATCCTGGCTTGTGCGCCCGGGCTGCAGGAACCGATGAAGGCCGCCCTGGCCGCCTGCCGGCCCCTGCCCGGCGCCGCCTACGGGGCGCCGGAGCTGGACACCGGCCGGGAGGCCGGCCCCCCGTCTCCATAGGATTCCCCCCGGCCCCCACCCTGACCTCGCCCATCGATGGCCCTGCAACCTGCCGCCGGCGCCCGGGATCTCAATCCCCGGGAGGTGGAACGCCAAAGGCGCCTCTGTGAACAACTCGCGGAGGTGTATCGCCGCTGGGGCTACCAGGAGGTGGCACCCCCCACGGTGGAGCGGCTCGACACCTTGAAGGCGGGCGGCGCCATCGCGGATCGGGAGGTGGTGCGCCTGGTGGCCGATGAACCCCTCGGCCTGCGGCCGGAGCTGACGGCCTCCATCGCCCGGGCGGCCTGCACCCGGATGGCCCATCGCCCCAGGCCCCTGCGCCTCTGGGCCAGCGGCACCACCTTCCGAAGTTTTCAGGGCGACGGCGGCGAGCAGCGCATCAGCGAAACCCTCCAGAGTGGGGTGGAGCTGCTCGGCGAAGGGTCCGACGCGGCCGACCTGGAGCTGTTGCACCTGCTTCTGGCCTCCCTGGCCAGCCTGGGGCTGCGGGAGGGCCACCAGCCCACCCTGCTGTTGGGCCACCACGGCCTGTTGGGCGCCCTGTTGGCCGACGTGCCCGAAGGGTTAAGGCCGGCGGCGCGGGAGCACCTCACCAGTTTCGATGCCCTGGGCCTGGAGGCCTTGGCGCTGGAGGAGGGAGCCCGGGGCCGGCTGCGGGCGTTGTTGGGGTTGCGGGGGGAGCCGATCAAGGTGCTTTACCAGCTGGAGCAATGGCTGGGCCCCTTACCGCTGTTGACGCGGCTGGAGACGGTGTTGCACAGCGTGGGGCCCCTGGCGGAGCAGGTGGGTGTGCGGCTGCAGCTGGATCCCACCTTCCAGCCCCACTTCGACCTGTATGACGGTCTGGTGTTCAAGGTGGTGTGCCAGGGCAGGGAGGCGCCGGTGGCCATTGCCAGCGGCGGGCGCTACGACCGGCTGGTGGAACGCTTTTGCGGCGAGGGGATCCGGGCGGCGGGCACGGGCTTCGGGTTTTCCATCGAGGCGCTGCACACCCTGCTCGCCAGTGACAACCCCGCTCCTGCGGAAATGGGCCCCTGGTTGGTGGCCGCCGCCCGGGAGGGGCAGCTGCCGGACGCCCTGGCGCGGATGGCCGAGTTGCACGGGCAAGGGGAAGCGGCGGAGCTGTGCGGCCAGCCCTGCGCCACGGAAGCGGAGGCCAGGGCCCTGGCGATGGAGCGGGGATGCCGGGGGGCGATCTGGCTGGGGTGAATCCCTAGGATCCCCCAGCGTTTGCCCCCCAACCATGCCCCACACGATCCTCACGGATGTTTGCGAAGGGGTGGCCGACTGCGTCGATGCCTGCCCGGTGGCCTGCATCCATCCCGGCGAGGGGGCGAACAAGAAGGGAACGGCGTTTTATTGGATCGATTTCGACACCTGCATCGACTGCGGCATCTGCCTGCAGGTGTGCCCGGTGGAGGGGGCGATCCTGCCGGAGGAGCGACCGGAGCTGCAACAGCGCCCCTGAAGGGTGCGGACAACCCCCCCACAGCCCAAAGGACAGACGCCCAGGGCGGATTTAACCTGAGCCAGCGTTTCCGTTTACCAATGGCGGTTCTGGAAGAAGGTCAGATTCAGATCCATACGGAGAATATCTTTCCGATCATCAAGAAGGCCGTCTATTCGGGCCATGAGGTTTTCCTGCGGGAATTGGTCAGCAATGGCGTGGACGCCATCAACAAGCGCCGCATGGCTGCCCTGGCCGGGGATTGTTCAGAAGGGGAGGCGGGCCGGATCAGCATCCAGATCGATCGGGAGGCGAAAACCGTCACGATCAGCGACAACGGCATCGGCATGACGGCCGATGAGGTGAAGCGCTACATCAACCAGGTGGCCTTCTCCAGCGCCGAGGAGTTTCTGGAGAAATACAAAAGCGACAGCGATGCAATCATCGGCCATTTCGGCCTGGGCTTCTATTCCAGCTTCATGGTGGCCTCCCATGTGGAGATCGTGAGCCTGAGCGCCCGCCCCGGGGCGGAAGCGGTGCGCTGGAGCTGCGATGGCTCGCCGAAGTTCAGCCTGGCGGCGGCGGAGCGGGCCAGTGCGGGCACGGATGTGCTGCTGCATCTGATGGAGGAGGAGCTGGAGTATCTGGAGCCCTCAAGGCTGCGCACGCTGATCACCACCTACTGCGATTTCCTGCCGGTGGAGGTGCAGCTGGAGGGGGAAACGGTGAACAAGATGGTGGCCCCCTGGCGCCGCTCCGCCAAGGAGTTGACCGAGAAGGACTACATCGATCTCTATCACTACCTCTATCCCTTCCAGGGCGATCCCCTGCTGTGGGTGCATCTGAACACGGATTATCCCTACAGCCTGCAGGGCATTCTTTATTTCCCCAAGATCACCGGCCGCGCCGATTGGGAAAAAGGTGAGATCCGGCTGTATTGCAATCAGGTGTTTGTCAGCGACTCGATCAAGGAGGTGGTGCCCCGCTATCTGCTGCCGTTGCGTGGAGTGTTGGATTCCCCCGACATCCCCTTGAACGTGAGCCGCAGCGCCCTGCAGACCGACCGCCGGGTGCGCTCGATCGGGGCCTTTGTGGCCCGGAAGGTGGGAGATCGGCTCAAGGAGCTCCACAAGGAGAATCCCAGCCGTTATGGGGAGATCTGGGAATCGGTGGCCCCCTTCATCAAGATCGGCGCGATGGAGGATGAGAAGTTTGCCGAGCAGGTGGAGGCCACGATCCTGTTTGGCACCACCGCCAGCGGCGAGCCCAGCGAGGAGGGGAGCAACGACCCGATTGTGTGCGGGGAGCAGCGCTACACGACGCTGGCGGGCTACCGCTCCCGGCTACCGGAGGAAGCGGCCAATCGGGTGCTCTATTGCACGGATGAAGCGGGCCAGGCGGGCCCCCTGGCCCTGTGGAAGGGGCAGGGGGCGGAGGTGTTGCTGGCGGACACCTTGATCGATGCCCAGTTCATTCCATGGTTGGAAGCGCGGCATGGCGAGTTGAGGTTCCAGCGGGTGGATGCGGAGCTGGATGCGAGCCTGCAGGAGAACACGCCGGATCTGACGGACGCGGAGGGCAAAGACCCGACGGAGCAGCTCCGAGAGATTTTCCGCACTGCCCTGGCGAACGACAAGATCACCGTCCAGGTGCAGTCGCTGAAGGGTGAGGAGGCCCCGGCAGCGATGATCCTGTTGCCGGAACAGATGCGCCGCATGAATGATCTGGGAGCCCTGATGGAGCAGCGCCTCCCCGGCCTGCCCGACCACCACGTGTTGCTGATCAACCGCCGCCACCCGTTGGTGGAGGGTGTGTTGAAACTCTCCAGCGGCGCCATCCTCACCAGCGGCAGCGGCGAAGCCTCCCCCAGCCAACGCCTCGCCAACGACCTGAGCCGCCACATCTACGAACTGGCCCGCCTGGCCGTGGGCGGCCTGGAGCCCAACCAACTGGCGGGCTTCCAACAGCGCAGCAGTGATCTGATGGGGCAGTTGATGCAGCGGGCGCTTTAAGGGGTGGGGCTCTGTCGGGAGTGCGGTTGGGGTGAATGATGGGGATTTCCAGGGGTGGTGGGTTTGAACTTCATTGCTCCTGGAAATGGGGTGAAGATATTGGAAAGGTGGCGTTGAGAGCCTGTGCAAGCTTATAGTGAAGAATGATTCGCCAAAGGAAGAATGTTCGGCCAGGAAATAGCAGCATTAACATAACAAGGCAGCGATAACGTTTACCGAAGAGCTTGCCGAATAGATGGATATCACTTCGCGAATCGTCTTGTCATCCTCACGGAATCAGAACGTATATTCTGATGCTGTCGATAAGCCACCATTTGCATTAGCCATTAGGAATTGCTATTGGGAGGTCTGGGCAGCAAGTGCAAGGCTGAGGGCTCCGGCAACAAGGAGAACTAATTGACACTATTTAAGGATTGCTCTCAGCTTCTCCTCATGACCAGCCGTACAGCAACAAGCGTCTGGATTCGCTGACATGATATGGCAAAATAAATCACAGGTAGTTATTTTACCAATAGTTTATACCAAATAATATAACCTCCCATGAAAAGCGCCCTAAGTGAAATATCTGTACACAAGAAGCTGACTAGGGCTGGCAAAAGTATCCCTATTTTTCGGGTTGATTCACTAAGCAGATACTGTGATTTAACCGACCTGATCCGTCAACTTTGGTCAAAGAAAGCAAGGGATAGATTTGCAGGGCCAAAGGGCTACGTAGGAGAAATTTTACCGTGGTTTCGAGGATCAAGAAATGCCAATCACACACTTACTCCAAGCCTGGCAAGAGACTGGAAAAGATATTATAAGCTCTATGATCAGATATATGACTTAGAGGAGTATTATTACGATCGCTTTACTCGGTTTGGTAGGCCCTTTCTAGGAAATACGCTGCCAAATGATGAGATTGAGTGGAATTATATTATGCGGCACCATAGCATTCCCTCTAGGCTTTTAGACTGGACAAAGGGAAGCCTAATTGCATTAAGTTATGCCACACAAGTGTTTTCGGAAGATCTGGAGTCACTCACTCGATTCATGTCGTTAAGAAATAAGCTTCCTACAAATAATACTATAGAAACAGAAAGAGACTGTAATCAACTACCTGACACGGATGCTGTTGTTTGGATGATGGAGCCGAGAAGGTTAATGGAAGTTGCGACGAAATGTCTTTATGCGCAGCCAATTCGGAACATAGCTAGCCGCCGAAAAAAGATTCGGGCAATGCGAAGAGACTTCTTTAAAGATAGACAACAACTTGAAGGGCGTCCGAACGATCAAAAGTTGTCAAACCCAGATTTATGGGATAATGAGGACTATTGGCGTTATCCCTTGCCACTTATTCCAAGCCATATTTCAGCCCGGGTTGGCTCACATCTTAGTCGTTTTACCCTACATAGCCTGAGTTCATACGTGGATAAAACCATCTCTGTCCCTCCCGATAGCGACAGTAGTTTAGAGGGTTTTGCACAAACGGCATTTAATGAGAAAGGTGATGGTTTTTGGTACTTAGTCAAGATTGAGCTTCCAGCTGATCGCTTGCACACAATCGCTAGGGTTCTACGTATGACCGGAGTGGCGGATATGAATTTGACCCAAGATCTGGATGGTCTATCCCGCGAACTTAAACTTCGCGCTGCATTGGGCTTTTTGGATGACAAGGAAGAGGGAGATTCTACCTAGGATATGCTGAGAGGCTCAGGAACATCCCTATCTTTAATGATACCCTGGTTAACGATGTCAGGGGCCGCATCTGTCCAATAAAAGGCACCCACCTCACATGGCTTTATCAAGAAATCCTCGAAAACCTCACCTGCCGATCTTCAGGTCGCAGGAGAGCGGCGCTCTCGGTTAAGAGGAGTTCAATGATAGACAAAGAGTATCTTGGAAGTGACTTTGGTGACTTTCTTCGCAAGGAGGGATTCATCGATGATGCCGAGGTGGTCGCTGCCAAGAGAGTTTTTGCCTTTCAGATTGCTGAGGAAATGAAGCAGTCGAACATCACAAAAACGGAACTTGCTCACCGTATGAAAACAAGCAGACCGGTCGCTGATCGCCTTCTGGATCCGTCAAATAGATCAGTGACACTTTCAATTCTTGGACGAGCTGCATCAGCCGCAGGCAAGACATTGAAGATCGAACTCTGCTGATGGTATTCCCAGCATCAAGATGCAGAAGACGGGGGCTGAGGCTGCTCTCTCTGCTGAGGCTGGCGATCAGTAGCGCCGATTGGAGATCGTGCATACCCCAGCCGGACCACAGGTCCGCGTGGAGAGATCCACCGACGCTGTAGACGGAAGGTTGTGGAACATTCATTGCACCTCCCACACAGCACTGAGATCCTCTCGCGATTCAACAGGTGAAGCCGTATTCCACTACCAGGCTCGCCTGCAGGCAGAGATCGCGGATTCCAAGGGCCAGTACCGCGATTTCATCTACCGAACCCTCCAAGGAACCATACCCAGCCCCTGGTTCTGAAGACCCTTGAGGCCGTCGCTCCATCAAGGTGCTGGCGTGAAGAGGCCTGCGGTCATACCCTGCCGCAACAGGGGCCAAGGGAACGCTCCACGATCAACCTGACGATCCGCACCAAACCAGCGCGGGCTGATTCGAACCACCATGGCTTAAGCCAGGCCTTTGGCACGCGCAGCCAAATACTTGATCCCGGAGATGCTTGGAAAGAAGCAATAAACTCCGCCCCGTGTGGTGATGGTGCGACCAAAACCAGTCACAATGGTATTGCCTTTACCATTTCTGCCAGGACCTGGGAACGTGAACGAACTGTTGGCTTCAGCATTGATGCCAACAAAAAGATCTTCGCCGCTGATATTAAAGACAGCATTGCCTTGATCAGCTCCTTCAGGACTCACGGCAGATTTCACAAATGTTGATTCCATATCCCATTGTCTGGTGAGAAACTCAAATTGATTCTGAATGCTTGCATTAATAAAGTAGCCCACTAATCCTCGTGGTTTAGTGTCAGGAGTTGCCGGATCATAGGCTGGGCCATAGGGCATGGCTCGGCGCAAGAGGCGGTGGTGATTGGCATCGGTTCCAACCACTGCCTGATTGCGGGGGTTATTGCGACGGATGTGGGAACCCAGCGGACACTTGAACCCCAAGGTGTCATCGGTGGTGCGATCAGCCGTGCTGTAGGTGAAGTTGTTTTGTTCATCACGGGGCAGGGTGGGGGCTTGCTGGTCGGGGCTGAGGACAAGAGGATTGCCATTGCGCCACCGCCCGCAAATCTTGGCGGCAACCAACTCCGGATCCAGATTCAGTTGGTTCGCCCATGTCTGGATCAGGGCCTCAAAGGCTTGGACATCCTGCTCGAGAATACGAAAGGCGGCATAGCTACTGTTGCGTGCAAGCTCTTGAGGCTTGACGCTATACGTTCCGCCGCTCTGATTTGGATAGCCGAGTAAAAACTCACCTGTTTCAACTGGCTCTTGATGGTCCGGCGCAGGATACTTGCCAGGCGGCTGACCCTTGATGGTTGGTTGGGAGATGTTGTCTCGATAGCCAAAGTGCACCCGGCTATCGGGCAAGGCAGTCGCCTCATGGACAGACAACTCTTGCAGTGCATGGCCCAATGCCGTCCTTAACTGACTGGAGATCGTTTCCAAGATGTCCAGGGACTCACGCACCCACAGACTCAACACCAGATGGACCTGATCACCATCGTTTAAGCCACCAATCCAGTGCTCTGGCGCACTCTCCCCAATGTCTCCAATGGCGCGGGCCACGCTTGGATTGGTGGACCCCAAGCGAAAGGAAGGATCAAAGGAACTGAGCTCTTGCTCTGTGAGACCCAACAGCCTCAGCCCGGAGGAGCTGAAACTGACATTCAAGAAACAGGGGGGTTTGGGAGTGATGCGCGCTGCGGTTGTGATAGCTGGCAGGCCATCGGCGCCACTCAACAATGCGAGCAGCACATCGCCAGTGGCTGCCGGATCAACAATGCGCAACATGAAATGGCGGGCATGGTTCACCCGATAACCACGCAACAGCAAACCTTGAACGTCCCCATAGTCGATCGTTGGCGCTGACATGGAAGCTCCTCAGGGAAAACAGCTGACAACAGAGAGAGGGAGATGGGGCGCAAAACTTATGAAAAAGCCGCAAGAATTTGTTGGACTGTTTGGGGATACGCTTGATAGCCTGATCCCTTATTGGGCGGCTGTTGGGAGGCGTCATTCGTTGTGATGAAGGCAAGAAATGCCTGCACATTGTTTGCCACTGGGATCAACTGATCACCGCCAATGACGTGAGCCAAAAGGGCATCAAACACCAATCCCAGCTGGGCAACAAAGTCAAAGATATACTTGTCAAATTCTCCGTCGTAGTTCGTGATCACTGAAATGACGAGCGAATCGGAAGGCGTCTCCACATTCGCCAGACCTGGCAGGAGGTTTGGCGCGGATCGATCCAGCAACAGAAATCGGGCATAGTGCACGGTGCCGATGTTGGCCAAGGCCTGATCAATCCTGGGCTGTGCCGAGGCCAATGTGGCCAAGAGTGACGACAGCTTGGTGCCGGGGAGAACTGGCATCATCAGACTGAGGGGGCTGGCCATAGCTGTTTTGCGCTGTTTTCCAAAGTATCACCATACAGCAGCTTGGACGATGGCCTTCAGTGCGTTATGAATCTTCAATCAAGATCGATCTGGATTGGCATTGCTCCATCCAGCCAGACAGACAGGTCTTCCACCCAACAAAGCACAACCGCTCAACAGACGACGCCCCCTCATGACAACCCCCGCCTGACAGCTTGATCATCAAAGCTGGGGATGCCGATGGTGTACTTCTTCAACACACTCAACCACAAGCTGGAAAGACATGGATCGCCGGGTTGATCCGGTTGAGACACCCCAGCCCATGCCCTGCAACAGGATGACCATCAGCAGACCCTTTGTCCCTCAAGGTGATTAAGGACTCGGGATTGAATGTTTTAACACCTGATCCTTTAGACTTTTTATCGAGAGGCAATCCTCTACCCCTCTTTATTAAAGCGTAATCCTCTAGTTTTTTATTGAGACGAAATCTTTTAGGCTTCTTTATCGAGACCCAATCACTTAGGCTTCCTTATAGGGTTCTCCTTAAATCAACAACGTTAACACGACCACTTCAGGGGTAAGAGCCTGGTCTGGCGGTCCCTGAAAGCAGGTCAGCTGGACACCTCTGGCTTCCAACTCAATGATCGTCTGGCTCAGGGTTCCGGAATCGGGGCGGCTCATGCACACGCTCAATTCCGGCCGCTCTGGCCACTGATGCCGGTGGAAGCTCTCTTGTGCCCTCTGCCACGGCCCGCTTGCAGCGAAGACCCTGTCAAACAAATCCCGTCGCGGTTGAGCAACAAGGGCGTCGCCCAGGTTGGACGAGGTCAGCAGAACCGGGGAAACCACCGCCGCCTTCTCCCCCAGCGTGAAGGATCGGCCATCCCACTGCAAGCTCGCCCAGCCCTCAAGGTCCAGCAGGAGGAGTTGAAAGGGTTCAAAGCTTTCCAAAGGAAACTGGGCAAGGGCCGCGCTGTTGGCCCCAATCCAGGTGCCGCCCGATTGGGGGTCCAACGGCATGACAGCCTCGTGCGTCCCCGCCCGCAGCCGCCTTGGCGGGAGAGCCAGCGGCCGGCTGCGCATCTCGTCGCGGTTGAACATCAGGCGCGCGTTGGTGGCGCCATTCGTGGAGATCGGAATCAGCGTCAGGGTGCACATGGGGGACGCAACGGATCAAGGATGACCCCATCCAATTGAATTCATGCCGGGTGCCTCCCGCATCTCGCCCCCGCCAACCCCTCGATAGTCTCAGGGCAACCGCCGCCGCCCGGCCTGTCCGGGCCTGCCATGCTGACTGTTGCCCTGGCCAAGGGAGCCCTGCT
>JBKDSY010000202.1:0-2881 GCA_046340755.1 Cyanobacteriota bacterium | reverse complement strand
GTGGATCAGGCGGAGCGGGCGGTGATGAGGGCCAAGCACCTCGTGATCGACATGGAGGATTTTCCAGCCCGTGATCAGACGCCTGTCGCCTTTGACGAGGAGCGGGTGCGGCAGGCGGATGTGTATGTGGGCATCTACGGGTCGCGTTACGGCTCGCCAGTGCGGCAACAGCCCGGCAAATCCCACACGGAATTGGAATTCGAGGCGGCCACGGCGGCGGGCCTCCACCGGTTGATCTTCATCATGGATTACGACTCCAAGGTCTTGGAGTTGCCCGCCAAGGCGCTGATCGACCGTGATCACGGCGCGAAGCAAGAGGCCTTCCTGCGTCGGGTGGAGCAGAAGTGTGACCTGCTGGTGAAGCGCTACCGCTCACCGGACGATCTGGGGGGAAAGATTTATCACGCGTTGCAGGCCTTGGCCGCCGCCGAGGGGCCTCTGGGTCTCGCCGCATCGGAGCCATCCGCCAGCGACGTGCCTGAGCTGTTGCCCTACACCCCCGATCGCCACGCGCAGGAAATGCGGCTGGCGGAGGCCCAGCGGCGCTTTTCCGCCACCGAAACCACCAGACCCCTGGTGGTGATCCTGCACGGGGAGGAAGACCAGGGTGTGGAGATGTTTGCCAAGCGTTTTCCCCCAGACACCCCGCGCGCCCAACTGGCACGGCTGGCCGAGGCGAGAACAAGCCATTCCTTGGCTTGGCCCAGGCATCTGCAGCCGCATCCTGGATCCGAATCACACTTGCGCCAGTGGATTGTCAGCGGTGTCACCAAGGATTTGGCCCGAGAGGATGGACAGGGACGGTTGCTCGATGACTTGGATCGCCCCGTTGACCTGGGCCCGATGGTGTTGAAGACCTCCGTTTACAGCCATGAATGGGGCCGCCATGATGATCGTCTGCTGGCACGACTCTGTCGTTTTTGGCAGGAGAGCGACGTGTTGGCGGGATGTTGCCGGATCTTTTGGATCACGATCCATTACTCCAAGCCGGCTGCCTACCACCCCGCCATCCCCTGGCTGCGCTGGTTGGACAGGCGCTACTGGGAACAGCGGCTGGAGCGGTGGCAAGTTCGCCGGCGCAATCGGCGGATCCGCGCCGCCCTTCGCAGGCTGGAGCAAGCCCATGCGGGAGACCATTCACCCGTGGTATTGCCGGAATTGACCAGCGTTTGCCAATCGGATGCGGAGACTTGGGCGGACAGTGAAGAGGTGAAAACCTATCTCAACACGCAGAGTCAGAGCCCGCTCAAGGACGAGGTGAGGAGGTTCTACCGTAGGCAAGCGCAAGAGCGCCGTCAAAGGGACATTCCGATGGAAGAGTTGAGTGCTTTTTTGTTGAGCCGCTTGCCGTTGGCCCGGGAGGGTCGTCGATGACCACCAGCCCCCAGCCCTTCGCCCTGTTCCACGGCGATGGCCGCCAGCGGTTGGGCCAGGCCGACCAGCTGCCGCCCCCCTTGGCGGGCCGGTTGCGGCAGCCGGAGCGCTACCTGGTGGACGATGGCCTGCGGGATGCCTGCAATGTGGCCCTGCTCCTGGGGCAACCGTTGTTGCTCACGGGGGAGCCGGGCACGGGCAAGTCGCGCTTTGCCCATGCCCTGGCCTGGGAATTTGGCCTGGGCGAGCCCCTGGTGCATGCGGTGAAATCCACCAGCATCGCCAAGGATTTGTTCTATCACTACGACGCGCTCAAGCGGTATCAAGACATCCAAACCGGCCTGGCCAGCCCCGACACGCCCGTCGCCCGCTACCTGACGATCCAGGCCCTGGGGCAGGCCATTCTCCACTCCCACGCCCCCGCCGATCTGCCCGTAGAGCTGGCGGCTTTGTCCCGTGGTGAGGCTCCGCGCCGCTCGGTGGTGTTGGTGGACGAGGTGGACAAAGCCCCGCGGGATTTCCCCAACGATGTGCTCAATGAAGTGGAGGATCTTTCCTTCCAGCTGCCGGAATTGGGGGAGGTGACGGTGCAGGCCCATCCGGATCGGCGTCCGTTGATTGTGCTCACCAGCAATTCGGAGCGCGACCTGCCCGATGCCTTCCTGCGCCGCTGCGTTTACTACCACATTCCGTTTCCCGATCCGGAGCGGTTGGAGCGCATTGTTGCCCTGCAGCTGCAGGATCTGCCCTCCGATTCAGCCCTGACCCGTGAGGCCATTGAGCTGTTTCTGGCGTTGCGGGAGCCTCGCTCGGGTCTGCGCAAAAAGCCCGCCACCGCTGAGTTGCTGCTCTGGTTGCTCACCCTGCGGCGCCTCCTGGGTCCGGAGGCGGACACGGCGGGTCTGCGGGGTCAGGCGCAGCGGGACGTGGTGCGCCGCAGCCTGGGCAGCCTGATCAAAACGGCGGACGACCGGGACCAGGCCCTGCGGGTGGTGAGCCAGTGGCTGGCCGACTGACCACCGCCTGGCCGCTTCACCTGGATGAGCTGCTGGACACCCTGCGGCAGGACGGCTTCCGCATCGGCATCGGCGAAACCCTGCGCCTGCACCAGCTCCTGGTGGCCCTGGCGGAGCGTGACGCCCCCCTGAATGACCCCCAGCGGCTGGCCACGTTATTGGGCCCGGTGCTCTGCCGGTCGGCCTTTGAACAGGAGGCGTTTCGGGGGCATTTGGAGCGGTGGTGGGAGGGGGTGGAGGCGTTGGGGTTGTGGGCGGAGGTTGCCGAACGGGAGGCCGCACCAGGGGATGCCACTGAGCGCAGCGAGGCCCAGGCGAGGGTCGCGCGGGTTGCCGAGAACGGGCCCGCGGGGGCGACCGGGATCGGGGCGGCCACGGCCACCAAAGCCGCCGAGGCCGGGTCGTCAGGGCCGCCCCCCCCTCCCAATCCCGGCACCCGGGCGGCCAACCCCCTCCCACCCCGAGCCGCCGCCCTGCGGGAGGCCTTGGAG
>JBKDSY010000201.1:0-26661 GCA_046340755.1 Cyanobacteriota bacterium | reverse complement strand
GAAGTCGATATAGAGCCATTCCCCTTGATTGAACCTCCAGGCCATCATCAAAAAGGCGTCGATGTCCCAATCGAGGCGAAGGCCCCGTTGCCATTGGCGCAGGATCAGAACGAGGGAGGCCAGACCCGCTGCCGGGAACAGGATCCGGGCTCCATGGATCATCCCTTTCAATGCAGGCATCGAAGCGGTGCCCATCCTCAGGGATGGCCGGAGTTCCGCAAGGCCGGGGGCAAGGGCCGCTGTCACATCAACCAGTGGGGGGGTAACAAGCGGGGGAGGAGGAGCAGCAGCCGCGAGGATCTTGGAGGGGTTTAGGCAGGGGCCGGGGAGCCAGTGAACGGACTGGTAGGCATGCTGCCCTCGGCTGGATGGCGCGCAAATAGCCGCGATGGAGTCGATAAGGTCGAGCGCAAACACCAGGGCTGTCGAACTGCTCGGGCCAATCGTCCAGACAGCCCTGGTCGCCCGAGCGGTGTCGATCAGGATGGTCCACTCCTGCCGGTGTTGGGATGGCAGTTGGCGCAGGAGGGGAAGCAGCCGTTGGTTGCCGAAGAGCCGCGCAGCGTCTGGAAACGCCGGGCCTCCGCCAGGAAGCGGGGCAGGTGGCGCAACCCCAGAAATCCTTGGGGCTCGTGGCCGAGATCGAGGAGGGTGAACGCCAGCTGCCACAGGGTGGGGGTATCGGGAACCCTTGTTATTCGCTGGGCGCTAGGGATCCCGCAGCCGGGCGACCAGCTCACCATGGCGGGCCTGGGAAAACACGAGCACGTTGTCGAGGAAGCGCGGATCCTCCAGCCGCGCAGGGCCCAGCTGATCCAGCAGCGGCTCACCGCCCAGCAGGCTCGAGCAGGCCAGCAGATGGCTGAAGCCCAACGCCAGCAGCAGGTCGACGCAAGCTGCCCAGCGCTCGGTTTGGCGTTCGGGTTGCCATTCGAGAATGAGCAGTGGGTTCAGGTAGGCCAGACTACCCCGTGCCCCCTCCAGCACTAGGGGTTCGGCCCCCTCGCAGTCCAGCAGCCAGAGCATGGCGGGCGGGAGGCTGGACAGAGGTGTGCCGAGGGCGTCGAAGGGGATCACGGTTACCCGTTGCCGGTCCCAGCTGGGGGTGCCTGAGAGGCCTCGTAGCAGGGAGCCGGCGGTGCCGGTGCCGAAGAACGACTGGCGCTGCCAGCGGTCGCCCAGGGCGGCCGGAATCGCCAGGGCCCGGCTGTCATTGAGGGCCAGATTGCGCTGCAGCAGCCGGAACGCCGCCGGCTCAGGTTCGAAGGCGATCACCTCCAGCCCGAGCTGATCGGCCAGCAGGCTGAAATAGCCGGCATTGGCGCCGATGTTGAGGAAGCGATCCAGGCCTGGTGCCAGTTTGCGCAGGGCGATCACCGTGCCCCGCTCCTCCGGGGCGTGCCGGAACCGCCTCTGACTTCCTACAAAGCGAAAGCCATGCTCCGTGAGGGCTGGGGGCTGGTTGCGCTGCCAGAGATCGCGACAACGGCGGTAGAGGGGCTTCAGGTGGTGGATCACCGGGGCATCATCCGTCAGCGGCCCGACCTTGCAGCGCCGGCGGCAGGCGGCGCCACCACACCAGCCAGTGGAGCAGGAGCAGGCGGGGCAGCAGCAGCAGGGCGCCACGGGGATCTTCAAGCGGCGTCGGGAGGGAGCGCGGTGCCAGGCACTGGGGGGGCAGCTCGCTCAGCATGGCCAGGATGTCGGCCAGATAGGCACGGTGGAGCCGCCGGATGGCGAGGGCCTCCAGGGGCACGCCTGCGGAGGCGCGAATCACCAGCCAGCCCCCGAGCTGGTACAGACGGAACCCCTGGAAGTGATAGAGGCAGGGATGGGCCCCTACCTGGCCCCAGAACTGCTCAATGTTCCAGGGAGCCAGGGTGAGCTCCGGCTGGTCGAGCACGAAAACCTGCGCCCCGAACCGCTCTGGCCAGTCGTCCAGATAGCCCTGATCCCCCAGCGGCCCCTGACCATGGGTGCCGCTGCAACGCTCCAGGCAGCGGTCCTGCCACCAGAGCAGGATGGCCAGGCCCGAGGCATTCTGGCGGAAGGGCATGAACTGGGCGCAGAAAATGCCGGCGATGGCCGTGGCGTCCCGGTGGCGGCTGAAAGCGTGGGGAGTGATCATGCAGGCGGCACCAGAGGCCGCAAAGCGCGCCAGCAGCGGGGCTACCGGGTTGGGGAGCCAGCAATCGGAATCGATGTAGGTCACGGTGTCGGCCTCCCGATCCCGCTCGCCCACGAATTTGGGCAGGAAAGGTTTCAGCGTCCAGCAGTATTCCGCCCAGGACCGCTGGGCGCGAGCCTGCCGCAGTTCCGGGGTTTCCACCTCCGTTAAGGCCAGCACGCGCAGGGCGGGATGGGGGAGGGCGGAAAGCAGTTGATGGCAGCGCTGATCCATTGCCAACACCCAGAGCCGCATTCCGGGCGCGTGGCGCTCAATGCTGGCGAGCAGCGCCAGACCCTGCGGCAGATAGTGACTGTCGAAATGAGTGCAAAAGACGGTGGCCGTCATCGGAGGATTCCGCGGAAGGTCATGTCGCTGGATCGGTTTTGACCGCTAGCACGACATTGGAGAGATACAGCTCTGCTGACCACGCCGATTGCTGTCCCGCACGGGGGACTCGCCAGTCTGGGACAGGACGGGCCGGTCGTCGACAGACGGCCCCCAGCAGATTGAGGGCGGTGTAGGGCACGGCCCAGAACAACCGCCAGACCCCCTGGAACCCCTGGCGAGGCCAGCCCGCGGGCAGCCGGACGAGCACACGCCGGCCCAAGGATTCGATCCAGTCGATGCTCAGTTGGAGAAGCGCCGGCGGGCCTGGGTTGAGTTTGAGCAGGGTCTCGATGCGAAATCCTGCCGCTTCCAGTCGCCGCCATAACCCGAACTGGGTGAAGCGCTGGGAATCCCAGGGCTGCTCATGCTCCGGCCAGAGGAAAGGAATGGTGAGCAACAGCGCCCCACCCGGACGGAGCACACGGTGGCATTCCGAGAGGAGACGTTCGGGAACAAACGAGTGCTCCAGCACCTCTGAACAGAGCAGGGCGGCGAAGTGATTGGCAGCAATGGGAATCGTCTCGCCGTCGTAGAAATAGTTCACGCGCGGATTGTTGGCTTGTCGCTCTTGGTTGATTTCCAAGCCTTCATAGGGAGCCGCTTTTGGGAACAGTTCGCGGTAGGGCATCGTGCCGCACCCCACATCCAGCATGGGTCCGGCGGGTAGGGCCGGTGCCAGCTGCAGCAAACTTTGACGCAGGGCGGTGCGGGTCAGGGCGTAGGGATGGCCGAGGAGGTGGAAGCTCCGGTCGCCGAAGCCCAGAAAGGGGATCAGGCGCTTCACGGCTCCACGTGGCTCGCGGGAACAGTGGATACCACTGGTGTGGTTTTGCGGTAGATCGCCACTACCGATTGACCACGGGCGCCAAAGATTGGGTCGATCGACCCCTCTTTGACGAGCAGCTTGGTCAATAAGCCGATGGGTTTTGAGGAGAGGGCATTGATCCAGTTAGAGAGGAAAGGAGGCAGCTGACTGATACGCTTCGCCAGTAGATCCCTCAAGAGAGTACTCATGTAGGCCCGATGGTGTGCAAAATCAAGGGGCACATGGATGATCTCTTCGCATACTAATCCAAATTGTTTGGGATAGGTGCGCAAGGACCTATCAGTCCACCAGGTTTGATGATGGGGGGGCAGATTCAGGATCGACATGGGATTTTTGCCGAGCACGGAATCCATCGCGGGGGCACCGAGAATCAACCGACCCTCCGGGGCAAGATGTCGATACGCAAAGGCAAAGAAGCAACCCGGATCAGGCAGATGTTCAATCATCTGAAAGGAACAGATGTAGGGATATTCCTGTTTTGGTAGTGATTCGACCTCATCCTGGAGAAAATTCCACACGCGACAGCGCAGCCCTTTCGCAGTTGCATGTTGGATCGCCTGCTCATTGATGTCAACGCCAAACCTTTTGTCTGAAGCAAGCAGCGAGCCAAACTGTCCTTCGCCACAACCCACCTCCAGAACTTCGCTGTCGGCGGGAAGCTGATCCAAGGCCACGCTGAACTCAGGCTTGTCGTGGGGGTAATAGAAAGGTATTGTGCTGGCGAGCTGTGCGTAAAAATCTGAATCACCCACCACAGCCGGTTGCCAACTCATTAACCCAGAAGCGTCTTCATTGAGGTCCAAGTAATCGATCCCTGAAAAATATTTGCTGACATCGATGCCAGCGCTACGGTATAGCCGAATCAGTTTCTTCGTGCTGATTTGCTGAGCCCTCGCGTGGGTCATATCGGATCAAATAAGCAAAAGGATTAAGCAGTTGACTCGGCGAATGTCCATCTTGTCAGACCATGAATCGCGTCAAGCGGACTGGGTGGCCATTGGGTTGAAACCGAGAGAAGAATAGCATGATGGGAGCATGCCACCTTGCGTCAATGTGTAAACAAAGTGTCCTGTTCGGATAGGAGTAATTCAATTGACCCGCAACCCTCGGGCTGTTTTAATCGGCATTCGTCCGGGGCAATCAATTCTGTGTGGCAAATAATTAACGCCATACTTGATGAAGTACTCATAAACAACTTTTCTGGACCCTTGCCAATGACCATAGTCATCAATAATTAAAACGCTGTTTTTTGCCAGTTGGGGAAGTAAGCTAGCGCTCGAAGCATGGACTCATGCCAATGCATATCCAATCTTAATTGGGCAATTTCTTCTGACTGGCAAGCCTGCGTGTCAGCGTTTTCTGCCCTTCCAGCAAGGAGGCTGATCAGGTCCTTGGGATAAGCTGTCCCATAGAGATTTCCCTTAACAACCTCAATCCCAGCAGCACACCAAGTGTCCTGTTCGGAAGGCAGTAAATCTCTAGCCATGAATCCATCATGCGAAACATCCATATCACTGGGACGTGTCATGCCAGTAACAGTGTCAAAAAGATAGAGTCATCTATCCGTACCCTTTTCCTGCAGGAGGATGTATGCGGCGGCCATGCTGCTGCCCCCGTCCATTCACCACATTCCACAATGTCACCTGGGATTTTGTGATTAACGGTGTATCGTGTTGCATCAACCACTGCCAAAACCGCTCAAGACTCGTCATTGTGTACTACTGGATGTGATCGAGAATGATCTGATGAACGTAGGCCAGGCAAATCATTAAGCTGTGTTGGACAAGATCAAAGTTTAGTTTATTAAATATTCTTTTCTGAGTTTATCTTTCAGGGAAGAAGCTGGCTGATCTCGATAAATGATTCCTTGTTCGCTAGTGACGCCCAATGGGCAATTAGGAATCCGGTGTCCATCAGGTGGTGGTGCGTTGTCCTTTGGATGAGGCAATGATTTGGCTTGAGCATGGCCGTAAGTCCTGGTGAAAGATAACCATGACGGATCTGGGTTGTTTTGGAGTGCCTGAAGTCTCAGATCATTTCCTAATCTAAAAGGCCGCCCTCCATAGAGATAGACTCACAATTCTTTGAGTCTGCAAGATTCCGATGCAAGCTTGGCATTCATCGAACGATCCAGTGCCAGATCAACGCAAGCAGTCGTTTCGGGCCCTGAATCAGCGAGCGAGGAAATCTCAAGTTCTGGCCTCCAAACACATGATTAAATGCATAGGTATCTGCCGCAGCATCCCTCAGGAGGAATGAGGGGGGGGCAAGAGTGTCTAGCCCTCGATCAATACTGAGGACGGCTGCGGGATTGTTTTGAGATGTTGTATGAGTGGCATCCTTGTCAAAGCCCACGTTACTCACCAGATTGCGATTTGGAACAGCCGTCAAGCCACTATTGGCAAGGCAGGTGAAGCACCAGCGGTACGCCCAACTATCAGGCTGCCCCTGATCAACGAGACGCTGCCAAATTTGGGACCAAAGCTTTCTTTCTGAGGGGTATTCAAAGATCGTTGCCAGCAGACCAGAATCTCGCAGCAGCGGCCATCTACCGAGCTCATCATCATAATGTTGCCAGCAGCGTCGCCAGCTTGCCCAGCCCCAGCAATAGGGGTAACGACTGAAATAATAACTCCCGTCACCCCGCCATTGTTGAGCCTGAAAATTGGTGCCACTGATGCACCACACTCTTGTATCATCACGATAGCGCTGCAGGAGGGTGGAGCAGTAAGCAAAAAAGTCGGGGTGGGGAACGCAATCATCTTCCAAGATGATGCCCTCATCAACATGATTGAAAAACCACGTGATTCCTCGGCTCACGCCAAGTCTGCAGCCTTGATTTGTGGCTGAATAGAGCTTTTCTATATGACATGGCCAGTCAATCTCTTGATCGACAATCGCACGAGTCTTTGCTACTTGTTTGATCTCGGCAGGACGATCTGAATTCGGACCATCGCTGACCACATAAAGACACGTGGGGGCCACAGGTCGGATTGCATTGATGACCTTGCGGAACGTTTCCGGACGTCTCCATGTGAGTAGGAGAACAGGTGTCTGCATGTTCACAAATCTCGCATTGCCAATCAATTTTGGCTCTTAAGTGTCCTCAAGAGATGGGGTCGCCTCAATTCCATGGACAGGCATCAAACAACCATAATCGTTATCTTATCATGTTTTAGCTGGAGATCCTCAAAGGAAAACAGAGCGTGATAGTTGATGGAAGAATGGATGTGTTCTATTGTAGTCTCCTTCGATCCACATCCAGAGATGGTGCAATACTGTTCTGGATTCCGGATCAGACCATCTAGAGTCTTAAGCCCATCCTTAAGTGTTGTAAAAGCTCTCAACACCAGCATCGTCCCACTAATCTTCTCTGCGTGATATGCAGAATGTGATGTCCATGTCAATGATATGCTGTTGAAATTCCTTCCAGGTATACTGGCTTCCTTGGTCAGCATATGGAATAGATTCATCTGTGTTGTCAGATCTGGCCCCAGATGGATATTCGAGTGCTTCAGTGACCAAAGAGGATTCCAGCGTCTCTCCTGGTTCTTAGGCACTAATACGATTGGAATGCCAGGCCATCCAAACGGCAAGGTAACACCATTCATCTGTCGGATCGATAGAGGTGATATCGATGGCCCAATTAAGATTAGACCGGAACGGGTAGAACTGCCTATCCAAATGATTTCTCGCGATTGCCTGGATTCCAGTCGATATTTTTCCTTTTCAACTGTTTCTGAGACTTGGCATGCAGATCCTTTATCCATGATCCGCCCCACGCGATTGCGGCTTTCTACAAAACCCTGCCCCCGAAGCTCCAGATCAATCTGAAATGATCCATAACGCTCCTTGTGTTTGATAAATATAGGGTCAATTGTATTAGAAATCTTCTCTTCTCCAAGAGCACGGGGGCCTGGATTGCCTGGCCTTTGCAACCTGATATAATGGCTAGGTTGTGTAAAACTCAGTTTCTTGTTCGTCCGGTCAGCCGGGAAATTGGCAGATTGCAAATTTATAAACTGATACTTTTTGTCAACAGCTATTCTTTTGCAAAGCGCCCTGCCGACAACATGAAAAAACCATGTTCTCTGTTGAGTGCATATTTCTCTTTCTTCAGTCGTCTCAACTCATCCCCTTTATCGTGTCCTTAAAAGACAGTTTTTTTAGGCCCTTCTGCATCGATCCCATCTTGCTGAATCTAGCGGCCCAGGCAAAGGCGTGACGACTAAGGCTTTTGGATGCTTCCATTATGGTCAGCCCCTCGCTTTGGTAGAGGGAAATGACCGCTGCCTTTTGCTGAGGGGTAAAACTGCGGCATTCTCAGTTTATGGTATTCATTCTCGGCTAGGCAGGCGTCGTAGAGACCTGTCCATTGAACCGGAACACCCAGGGTTGCAGCCGTGACGAGTGACTGACGCAAGCATGAAAGAAGCTTTACTAGGTATGGTTAAGCCCATTCGAATAGAATGTCATAATAGTTGCCGTGGTCGCTTAAGATTGCCGACTGTTGATAGCCATGTGAGCAAAGAAAGTTGGAGATATCATCTGACCTGGACTCCACTAAAATCCATCGAGGCTGATAACGAGCGAAATCAAGACCTCGCAGTACAGACATTTCGTTGCCTTCAACATCAAGACTCAGAAATTCAAATTGATAAGGTGCGCAAACCTCATCTAACAGGCTTGTGAGTGTGCGTGCCAAAGCCCCAAACATATGTGCTTCATTCTTACTGCGTAAGAAGGATCGGCCACGCTCCGCATGCTTCAGAGCCGTTTCATGATCAATGTTGAGGCCATGGGAAACCGTCATCAGATCAGAGTAGCTCATTTCAACAAACGGTCGTTGATAACCAAAATCCACACACGCTGCGCAGCGAAACTGCGGTGTTTGACCAAAGCTGCGATTGCGAACACATTGAATGTATTGCACGGGACTGGGCTCAATTAATAGACCAGTCCAGCCAAAACGTTGCTGTAACAGATAGGTATTGGATTGAAACAGGCCGTTGTTAGCCCCTAGCTCAACAAAGTACCCTCCTTTAATGACTTGCTTGGCATGGAGATGAGCAAGCAGGCGCAGGTCAAGACCTTCAAGTCCATAGCCTTTAAATTTGCCGAGCAACGAGTATTTCCACTCAGCGATAAATTGTTTAATGAGGTGGAAGGGAATCTGCTGATTCCCCGCATGCCAAGCACCTGGCCAACCCTTGGATGGCAACCTGCCCCCATCCCGTCCACTCCTTGTTGCACTCTTCAAACCAAGATGGCTCATGATCACCACAATACTACTTTAGTAAGCGGACGTATCTTTCATAGGTGAGTGTGGGCCAGGATTGGCATTGAACTGAACCAGGTTGTCCATCAACAGCTCAATGTTATCTTCCCTCTGACGACAACCTCAGACCAAGATGCCATTGGGTCTGCTTTGGGGATGCTCGGGCTTTAGATCGTGCGGGATTGTGGAGAGAAAAGCAGACTGTAAACGTAAGGTTGTGCATGCAGTACCTTACTCCAGATGGAGTAAGACGGCCAATCTGGAGAGAGCGTAACCCTCTGAGACGCGTAGACTTTTTCCGAGCCGAATTGGTTGCGTGAAAAATTGACCTGGATGGCGAGCTTCCAGGCTCCCCGGCTTGGAGGCGCATCGCGGTGAAGGCCGCGATTATCTGAAATGTAAACTTCACCCTTCTTTCCAGTGAACAGACTGCGCTTTTCAATGCCATGCATTCGCCATACTCTTTCTTCTGGAATGGATTCAGAACTCCAGATTTTTTTGTGGCCAGGTCGATGACTTCCCGCAACATATTCAAGCGGTCCAGACGTTGAATCTGTATCAGAAAGATTAACGAAAAGCTTAATGTCATCGAGATAGTCATAGTCCATGTGGAAAATCTGTGCGGATGCCATCGCCTGAAAAGTGTTGTCGCATGCAAAACTTGCCCAGACCAATGCAGAGGTCAGCAAATACCTCTCACCCATAATAGCTCTGGCAATCTGATGGACTTCTTCAGATGTGACCAGTCGTGCGAAAGATTGAAGTGACATCAAAGAGGCCTCTTCTGCATCATAGCGTCCCCTCACATCCAGATGATTTTTTTCTAGCTCATCCAGACTGTGTTTATCATTTGCGACTCGACCAATAAATTGAAGCTTTTTCAGATCTTCAATCAGATTATCTACTGACAGATTCTGCTCATTGTGAGCATAGCCAACCTGCGTGAGGCCCTGAAGAAGTTTGGGACAATTTGTTTCCGCTTGTCTAGGCCGAGGCGAGCGCCATAGCCGAGGACCAAAGATGAGCGCATCAATCCATTCACTGTATCCCCGTGACAGGAGATAGGCATAGACTGCCGTAGTATGGGTCGCGAATGAATTGATATGATAGGGCGATGTCTTGCACCGTATCATTTCCAATAGGCATGCTGGATAGGCCAGTAATGTGTGGATATTTCGCATCGTTCGACGAAAGATTCTATGTTTGATCTTCATGTGGTCTGGCATGATTGCGTTCAGAGGAACAATTTTAATCGGTGATACAATAGATCTGCTGATAGATTGGGCTTTTCTCCCTTTAAATCTAAATCAGGAAGGGCAGAGATTTTTTCTTGCAGAGCCACATAGTAGGCAGCCATGTCTGCCTCCTCAGCTGTGACAAGAGCTTCTTTGGTATAATTCTTTAAGCGGTGAGAATAGTTTTGAAGATCGCTTTCCAATCGCCTTGGAAAGAACGTCGCGAAGGGAGGGCGCCCCGCACAGACAAAGGGAATTTGAAGATAAGCCAGTTCAATCGTCACGGTTCCGCGCACGGTCACTCCGAGCTTCATCCCCGCTTGAATGAGTTGTGTAGTGGTGAGAGAGGTTGTCACATTGATACAGACACCCAGCTTCGCGGCTAGATTCAAAAGCGCTTCGATGGAAGCGGAATATAAATTAGGAAGACTTACAATACATGGGTGTATCTTTAGTACATAAGGAATGTCTTGATCATGCATGCAAGCGAGAGTTACCTCAAGCCACTCATAATATGAAGTGGCAAACGAAGGAAGTACACCATTGTGGTGCCAGTCATTAAACTCATGCATGAAAACTGTCACAAAGCCCTTGTCTTTGCCTTCCGCCAAGTGATCAAAAGTCATTTCTTTTAGATATTTGTATGTCAATGGATAGGACCAAAACTGTTTTGCTGATATGGTTTCGTAGGCAGAGACTTTCATGTAGGAAATTGTCGTATCGACGCTGCCTCGGAGTCGCGCTGCAAGAATTCTGCGTCCGGCTGCGGTTAGTACCTGGAAATCAATTGGTTTATAAGTATCATTCCAACCTGAAAAAATAAATTGACATGGTACCCTGTAATCACTGATGCGATACAGGCAGTCACTACAGCCAAGGACGAGCGTAGGGATGGATTGAAATGTCGCTAGCTGGCATGGTGTGTGGTGGTGCAGATATCCAGAATAAATTGAGAGATATAATCTAGGTTTCAGAAAGGCGAAGATGGCATGGATTAGTTTGTGATATATCTGCCAGCGTTTCATCATGCGAGGAAAGCGATGATCGTATGATCTTAGGCCGTATTCTTCCTCAGGCGATGCAATGAAGCGCAGATAAGTTGCCATGATCTCATTGGCCATGATGTCTTCATTTGCATGCTCTGAATAAAATGAGGCAACAGTGTCGTGATTTAGCGCAGCATGCTTTGATTGAGTCTGAAAGATCTCAAGCAGGGAAATGAGTGGCGGTAGAGGCAAAATCAGATGGCCACGAAAAAGCATCTGGATATACCAAAGCAAATCTCTTCCACCCTCTCGTAGAGACGAAAGCAGATTTTTGATACTAAAGTAATCTTTGCGTGAGGATTGTCTGTAAAACATAATATTAATGCCAATCGCCAGTCGCGCGTTGCGGAGAGCTTCTGCGCGAAAGAAATCCATGATTTGTGGACTGGCGCCCCTGTATGCTACATAGCAAGCAGATGATAGCATTCAAATTAAATCAATGTCGAATCAAACGGGAATGAATCCTTGCAAATGAGACATCTGCATCGAGCGTTGAGCTTTCTCTGTTTGCTGTCGCGATTGGTTGGGAGCATGCTTAAGGAGAGTGCCGTCAAGCTTGTCAGCAATGCAATGATACAGGAACGTTATCCTGGCTTACACTGTCATTTTAGCTGTGAGATCATCGTTCGAGGCCGGCTTACAGTCGAGGGCTATGTTAATGTTGGACGTAGATGCCGAATTGTTGTAGAAGAAGGTTGTCATCTCATCCTTAAAGGGGAGAATTACATTCTGGATGATGTTTTGATCAGTCCTGGTCAGCTGATGATTATTGGAAGGGGTGCTTCGATTCAGGACCATTGTATCTTGTTGGGATGCGTGCATATTGGATCCTATTGTTTACTTGCTCCAAGAGTTTTTGCCAGCTCTGGCATGCACGCGTTTCACGGCCTTGGCAAGCTTCCGCCGTGGGTGATGATTCGTCTGCAAGATAAGCTCCAGCCAACGCCAGAAGAATCAATCCTTGTTGATTCTGATTGTTGGATCGGCATTAATTCTGTGCTCTTGCCAGGTGCTCAGATCGCTCAGGGGATGATTGTGGGAGCCGGATCAATTGTGAATAGGGCATACAAATTCCCGTATTGTATTCTTGCTGGAGCCCCTGCCCGTATTATCGGTAGGCGCTGGGTTTGCGAAAGGATGCAAATCGCTCCGGCGAGAGAATAAACCTGAAAGGAATCGACTTACTTGAGTGTCATCACAATAGCTGCTCTAGGGTGATGGGTGTTCCCTTGATGTAATCTCGCCGAGCGGTATGCCCAAGTAACGCTTGAAAAAAAGACGGAGGAGCACCTTCACCCGGTCGCACAATCCGGATATTGACTTCGCTAAATAAGTCCCCAGCTTTGATATCACAGGAAGCGTAAATGGAGCGTCGATACTTCAGGTTAGTCTGTTCTACTTCAGTGGGGCCGTAATAAACTCTACCCAAGGATTGCCAAGCACGTTCTGACTCACACACCAGAGCTGCCATTTCATTGGGCTCAAGTGAGAAGGCAGAATCAACACCACCCTCTGAACGATCCAGCGTAAAGTGCTTTTCCACCACGGTTGCTCCCAGGGCTACAGCTGCCACTGCAACGCCTATGCCCAGGGTGTGGTCACTCAAGCCAACCTCACATTCAAACATCTTGCGTAGATGGGGAATCGTGCGAATGTTTGTGTTTGCAGGAGTTGCGGGGTAGGTGCTCGTACATTTCAGCAGCACGAGTTGGGTGCAGCCAGCGTTTCGGGCTGTACGAACCGCATCTTCCAGTTCTCCAAGGCTGGCCATGCCGGTAGAAATGATCAGTGGCTTGCCTGTGGATGCAGCTTTCTCAATTAAAGGTAAGTGATTGTTTTCAAAGCTGGCGATCTTGAAGGCTGGCGTGCCAAGCTCTTCAAGGAAATCTACAGCGGTCTCGTCAAAGGGCGAACTAAAACAGATGAGTCCGAGCTCACGGGCTCGATCCATTAGGGGAGCATGCCATTGCCAAGGTGTGTGGGCCTGCTGATAAAGCTCGTGAAGATTCTGACCGGCCCACAGTGAATTGGGATCGTCGACTTCAAAGCTGCCCCCACGCACGTTGAGAGTCATCGTGTCGGCTGTATAGGTCTGTAACTTGATCGCATCGGCACCTGCTTTGGCTGCTTCCTCCACGATCGCTAGGGCGCGTTCGAGGCTTTGGTTATGATTTCCGCTCATCTCCGCGATCACGAAGGGTTTGTGGGGGTATCCGATTGGACGGCCTGCGATGTGAATGGTCATCTGAGTTATAAGATGAATCAAGCTTAGCATTGCATAGAGTTTATCCGATCATCTTGCGCCTGAGGAATTTTGGTAGGACAACAGACAACTGGCAAAAGCGCCCAACCGATCTGAAACCACTTCTCTAGGTTTGTGTTGAGCGGGCCAACCCAGTCCTGGTTGGAATCGTCCGTTTCACCCGTATATCAACTGCCCATGACTGGTCGGTACGCTCTAGATTTTGGTTTCGACGGTTTTCAAGAACAAAGCTAGAACGGTGAACCTCCATTGGTCTATGGGGCAAACTCTTGGGATATTCGTTGGTCCACTCATTCCCAGGATTGATGTGAAATTCATCTTCTATCTTGCCTGAGAGCCCTTCCATACAGACAGACAGCTTTCGTTACCTGGGAGATTGATCAAGCGTCATCTCTCCGTCTGTTGATTTACGACGGGCAAGTCGCTGCTTAAACAATATATTTCTCTTTTTGCCTTTCTTAGGATATCACCGCTTTCTCGCCCATGCATCATGACCAGATCGAGTGAGCTGGCAAAGGGCATGAAGGGCTTGTATAGTTGCTTGTATTCCGGATGCTCATAAGTATGTATATAAACGGAAATCTTGTGTTCATCAAAGCAATGGAGCTCATTTTTCAGGTAGTTCAGAGCACCCGAAGTGGAGATGTATTCATCCGCACCAACCTCTGAGCATAACTTGGCCAGGTAAGCACTCTTTCCCCCCTCTGAAGAGAGATCACTTGCACGTATGATTTTCGTCTTTATATCTAGCCACGTAGTCAAGACATTGATCAAAGCTAGATTGAGATCAATGAGATGTGGGTTGCTGGTCCTGGAATAAAGGAGTGCGGATTTAACATCATCGATGACATCTTGATAGAAAGGAGCACGGCCATAGGTGAGTGCAAGCGTTTTGAGCAAACGATCCGCAAAGTTTGCTTCGGCGATTTCAACATCTAGGATCGTTTGTGTGTAACGTCCTGAAGAGTAAACTGGAACTGTGACAAATTGCAAACCTTGGGCGGTGCGGATACGGTTACGTTGTTGCCAAGAGCGTTTATCAAACTGAACTGTATCTAACGCAATCAGCAAGTCAGACTGACTTGCAATGTCAAACCAGCCCATCCATGGAAGAAAGGTTGGCTGTGAAATGGCACACCGCATGGTTAGAACCTTAATTGTGCGGCTGATTGATAGGCAAAAAGAGTGAATTCAAAAGCGATAGAATCTTCTTTGACCAAGTAATCGTGACACAACTGGACAAAGGGTGTTATTTCCTGCTTGAGAAATTTAAAGGCACGACAAGGGTCTTCATAAAAAAGATCTGGGGCTTGATAGTCAACATATGTGCTCATTAAATTAAATGCGACTCCTTTATCGCAACGCTGAAAGAGGTCACGTACAGTCTCCTGCCAGAATTTTCGATTATTCACCCTTCGATTGTTGAATACCCCGCTAACAAAGGCATAGTCAAACCGCTTATCTCCAAGCTCGGAAGGATCGAAAAATAGAGCCTGAGGCCATTTTTGCTTCGCGCAAGCAAGAAACTCTTTAACGATGTCAGTGCCACAATAGAGACTTGGTTGCTGATTAATTTGATGAAGGTATTCGGCAAAACAACCCGTACCACAACCATAGTCAAGCACACGTTGATCTTTCAAATTGCCGATACGAGCTAAAGAGGCAAATCGGCGAAACTGGCTTTCTCTACTCGAATACTGAGCGGCCTCATGGGTGTCTCCATGGAGCTGAAAAAGGGAACCGTAGTGGTCTCTGATGGATTGATTCATTTTTACTTCTTTACAAGTGTAAGCAAATGTTCATTTTGTTGTATTTCTTGGCCGCGATATGTTGTTATGTATCTGTCGAGCCATGCATATTTCAAGTTGCTGGAAAGGGCCGTTGTGGCCTGAAGTACCTCTTCATCAGAGTACCCATGCAATTGATATGGGTTATCACCAAGCACCCGAAAATCCTGGTCGGAGGCAAAAATTAGTAGAGCTGAGCCGTTGCTTCGTAACACCCTCACCACTTCTGACAGGCAGGCGCCAATCAAAGAACAATCTACGCACTCTAACACTCCAACACAGATCACGACGTCGAAAAAACCATTTGGTGCATCAATGGCCTCCACGGATCCTCTGCTCAGACCACTTGCCGAAAGACCAGCGTTCAATAGTTTTTTTGAGGTCACCTCAATGGCAGCACTTGAAAGATCGCTGCCAAAGACAGAGACGCCTTCGCTAGCTAAAAATTCCGTATGAACTCCACCTCCACAGCCAAGGTCAAGAGCCCGAAGCTTGCTTCTCTCACTTGGATTTGGATATAGGCGGAAGAAGAACTGGACAACTTTATTGTGTGGATATTGGGGGCCTCCCGAGGCATTCCACTTGTCCCAAAGGGAAATATCGGACACTGTTGCCCATTATGCCATGTTCATAGTGAGTATAGCATTGACAACCCTTTGAGTCCCTTGTCCATCAAAAAGTTTACTTGTCGTTTGCATACTCTTGGCGGGCAGATCATTCAGGGCTTCTTCGATACAAGCTGCAAGTAGGCCTGGAGTCATCTGCTGCCAGTCAACGCAGAGACGGGAGTTCGTATGATCTTGCAAGACAGATGCCACCACACTCTGGATCGCGGAGAGGGGAAGCAGCAGCATGGGAACGCCAAGGCAAGCCAGTTCATAGGCCATAAATCCGCAGGCGGTGATCGCCATATTTGCCTTGGCCATGATGGGTGCGACCTCCCTTGGGCTGACATGCATGGCCACGGAAGCGGGTTGTTCTTGAATGATTCTCCTCAACTCAGGGAGGCTGGGTGAGTTGTTTGAAATGATAATATCTATAATGATGCTTTGTGCCTGACTTGTCATGAGGATGGCTGCTAAAACAGTCTTAATCTGTCCTTCATTATCCATGCCACCCATGCAAAGAAGCACTCTCAGACCTGCCTTGGCTTGCAGTTGCGATGGTCTTTCTCTGCGAAAATGCGAAAATTCTGGTCGGAGAAGCGTGTATTTGGGTCCAATCAAGCTCTGGCATGGACTGGCTAAAAGATCCTGATAATCAGAAGCTCTTCGTCCGATATTTTGATCGAGCAGAAGATTGCAGTTGTGAGGCCTGTCTGCGAGGTCGTCAATGACTAGTAGCTTTTCATACAAACTTCTTGTGGCTTCTTCCCAGCGTTGATCGAATGCGTAATGATCAACAACGAACCAATCTGTCTGGAGATAGCACGTCGCGATGGTATCAGCGGCGTCTTCCCTCCAAGAAACACCAGCCCATGAAGCATGGTCTTGCTTTTTCGTTGGCGCTGTGTTGATTGGGGCTTGTAGTAACTTAATGCCATGGCCACGATCGCTGATCAGTGCCCCAAGATGTCCCGGTAAATCCCTGCAGATAAAATTGCAATCGAAGCCAGCCTCGTCGCGTAAACCATCGGCAAGGGTGAGGCATCGCATCACATGCCCTGAGCCGATTAAATTAGATGCATCACAGCGAAAAACAATCCTCATCGACCTTCTTCCTGAAGTTGAATTGCCGTCTTTAACACTTCTGCATGGGTCCAGTCTTCTGGGGTGTCAATATCCAGTACGCGATAGCGTGGCAAAACCAATCCATAAAATCTTGACCTAGGATGCTCATGATAGCTTCTCCAAGTGGTGCATGTTGCCCAGTAAAACTGGCCTGCATCGTGCCAGGTTTTATCAAGATCTTGGCTTCGTTGATAGGCATTTTCGGGATAGGCCATGGTTAGAAATCCTTCAGATGAGCGGTACATCGCACGCTGAATCGGGAAGGGGAATGTGGTGACGGCCATGACAAAAAGTGAAGGTTCTGTTTGCAGTGCTTTCAGTCCTCGCCGCAGATCTTTAAACTGTAATAATGGGGAGGTTGGATAAAGGCAGCAGATTGGAGAGCGGCCGGCTGCCGCAATCCGAGTGACTGTGTCGGCGATAACGAGGTGAGTTGGGGTGTGATCATCGGCGAGTGTGGATTCGCGCAGGAAGGGCGTCTCGGCGCCATACCTTCTGGCAATCATGGCAATCTCGTCATCATCAGTAGAAACAATAATTCTGGAGAAGCAATTTGCTTGCTTAGCCGAGTCAATCGACCACGCGAGCATTGGGTTCCCACAAAACTAACGAATATTCTTGCGTGGAATTCTCTTGATTCCACCTCGGGCGGGAATGACGCAGATGTTCACGCTGTCCTCTTGCAACTGATTTCCTCTAGTTTTCCCCGGAGAATGGCCACCACATGTTGTTGATCTTCAGCCGCCAGTCCCGGATACAACGGAAGGCTGATGGCACTGCTGGCGTAGGCCTCGGCCTCTGGAAACTGATGATCGCCAAATCCCAAGTTCCGATAGTACGGTTGAAGGTGGACTGGGCTGTAGTGTAGTTGAACCCCAATGCCTGCCGCCCGAAGCCCCTCAAACACAAGCCGATGTTCAATCGCGTTGACCTGCTGCAACCGGATCACTGCTAAGTGAACTGCACTCCGCACCTCCTCCGGTATTCTCAGCAGACTGACAGGCAAATCAACCAACAGCTCTCGGTAGTGCTGTAACTGTCGATTGCGCTCAGCCACGATTTCTTCTAACCGCTCTAATTGACTAAGACCAAGCGCAGCCTGAATGTCGGTCATGCGGAAGTTGAAGCCAAGCTGCTGCTGTTCATACACCCATGGGCCTGATGCTGTCTGCTCAAATCGCGATGGTTCGCGCACGATTCCATGACTGCGCAGTTCCCCCATCCGCTGCGCCAATAGGGGATCATTGGTGGTAGCCATGCCACCCTCGCCGGTCGTAATGATTTTGACGGGGTGGAAACTAAACACTGTGATGGCGCTATAGTGGCAGTTGCCTACAGGCTCATCGCGGTAGTGGCTGCCCACGGCATGGCTGGCGTCCTCCAATATGGCAAATCCATAGCGTTTGGCCAATAAGCTCAAGGTGGTCAGATCGCAACTACTGCCCGTCAGGTGGACTGGCACCACCACCTTAGGAAGGGTGCCATTCTGTTCAGCCCATTCAAGTTTCTCCGACAGCGCCGCCATGCTCATCAGTCCGGTGCTTGGGTCAATATCCACAAAGTCCACCTGGGCCCCACAATACCGGGCGCAGTTGGCAGAGGCCACAAAGGTGATTGGCGACGTCCAGAGCCGATCGCCCGCTTGAAGCCCCAGGGCGAGACAGGCGATGTGAAGAGCGCTCGTGGCACTGTTGACAGCCACCCCATGGCTCGACCCAACCTTTCTCGCGAGCGCCTGTTCAAACATCGCTACGGTCGGGCCCTGGGTGAGGAATGGACTTCGCAGCACTGCAACAACAGCAGCAATGTCCGCCTCGCTGATCCATTGGCGGCCGTAGGGAAGCAGGGGGGAAACTAGGGAATCAGCCATGGCTCATCAACAGGCTATTCTTGATTCGCAAACAAGCAATTCCTTCGATGTCAGGGTAGGCCCAGCCTCCTTCAAAGCTCCACCAGTAACCCGGCTTATGGGTTAATGATGCGCCGGATCGAGGGCAGACATAGTTAACCTCTGATCCAATGCGATTGTCGGAGGAATGGCGGGGCTCAATAATAAAACAATATGTAGGGTTCAGTGGATTAAGGGGGTTTGCGATTGGCTCGATGGAAATCAGTCGGCCGCCTGCCATCTGAATGTGAGATGGTAAATCTCTTACATAACCATGCTTCTCCATACGAGTGCGAATCTGATGAGATGCGTTTTCCCAGGAGGGCTCAAACAGAATTAATTTGCGGCGTGAAACTCTTAAAAGTTCAGCAATGAGCTCTCGTTCACGCCCGTGGTTTGGCTCTAGGGAGTGAACAGTGATAACAGTATCAATTGAGCCTGATGGCAGGGGAAGACGGACCATATCCGCCACAAACAACTGAAGTCTACAAGCAAGATCTGGCTTCATTTCTTGATTGACAAAGCGCTGGCCAGCTCGTAATCGACTCAAGGAAATGTCACATGCAAGCAGTGAAGAATGATTCGACAGGTGATGGCTCAAGGCACTCAGGGTCGTGAGTTCACCGGCACCACAATCTAAGATTAGATCGTCTTCGCAAAGGTGTGGCTTGCAATGCTGATACAGCTCAAATGCATAGCCCTTTAGGCGCTCTGGATCTGCAAATGCGGCATTTGAATAGCTCCCGGATTGGATGTCATAGGCGATCTCGATGATCTCTGAACGCTCTAAGCTCGATCCTGATTCTTCCAGAAGTTGACTTATGTTGACTCCTTGTGAATAGGCTTTGCGAAGCTCATTGATTGCTGGGTGTGCTTCGGGATGCATGGCCTGAATGTGGGAAAGGAGGCTTAGATGGGTGAAAAGTTGTTATCAACATGCTCGCGGATGAGATGACGAAGTTGTTCAATGCTGAGGAACTCAGGATTCGAGCCGGAGTTGTAGTTGAAGCCCGGAGGCACAGGCTTTATGCTGATCCCAGCGTCCCCATAACGCTGGACCATCTTACCATCGCTCGTTAAGATGGCATAGTATTTGCCGAGGTCAATTGTTGTGAAGCTGTCGGAGCTGGTGATCATTTCTTCGTGGATCTTTTCCCCTGGGCGGATGCCTGTGATGACCTTTTCACAGTTCGGCCCGATGGCTTCTGCAACGTCCGTGATGCGATAACTGGGTATCTTTGGCACGAACAACTCGCTGCCCAGAGCATGCCCAAGGGCCCAAAGAACCATCGCAACGCCTTCGGTAAGTGAAATGTTGAACCGTGTCATTGCCGGATCAGTAATGGGCAGCACGCCTGAATGGGCTCTTTGCAGGAAAAAGGGGATTACAGATCCCCGTGAGCCCATGACATTGCCGTAGCGCACCACCGAAAAACGCAGATCTCGCTTACCTTTGATATTGTTCGCCGCGATAAACAACTTGTCTGAACAAAGCTTGGTGGCGCCGTATAAATTGACTGGAGCTGCTGCTTTATCTGTGCTGAGAGCCACCACTCTTTCAACGCCGGTATCCATGCAGGCCTGTACTACATTCTCGGCGCCAAGGACATTTGTATTGATGAACTCCATCGGGTTGTATTCAGCAGCAGGCACTTGTTTCAGTGCGGCTGCATGCACCACAGTGTCGATCCCTTCCAGGGCTCGTTTCAATCTGTCTCGGTCCCGGATGTCTCCCAAGAAGAAGCGAAGCTGTGGGTAGTCGTCTTTGGGATAATGTTGTTGGAGCTCCCATTGCTTCAGCTCATCACGACTATAGACCACGAGTCGCTTGACATCCGGATAGCGATGCAAAGTCTCTGCAATAAAAGCTTTGCCGAAACTGCCTGTTCCTCCAGTGATCAGAATTCGTGAGTCAGAGCAAAAAGGCATGATCTTTAAGGGGTAGGTTCGAGTTCAATGGCCTGACAAAGCTTTCGAAAGCTGGCACTGTTCTTGAGAAGTTCGTTATAAGTGCCTTGGGCGTTAATGCGGCCTCCTTGTAATTCGATAATACGGTCGCAGTGCAAAACAGTGCTTAATCTATGGGCAATCATTACAACCGTAGGACGTGAAGTAAGGTTGCCGATGGCATTCATGACCGCCTTCTCTGTTGCATTGTCCAATGCACTTGTTGCCTCATCCAAGGCAAGTATGTCGGCCGGTTTGTAGATAGCTCTTGCAATGCCGAGCCTTTGGCGCTGGCCGCCGCTGAGTCTCACTCCCCGCTCCCCAACCTTCGTAGCATAGCCCTCTGGTAGGGAAAGAATAAACGTTTCTGCCTGCGCCACGGCGGCCGCCCAGTGCAGCCGTTGCTGGTCAATTCGATTACTGGGGACCCCGAATGCGATGTTTTCGGCGATGGAGGCGTCGGATAGGAAAATGCTTTGAGGCACATGGGCAATGTGTCGTTGCCAAGAGGGCCGCCGATCGATCGAGGTCTCCGGCTCTTCTAGTCGGCATCCATCCAATAAAATATCCCCCTGGCTCGGCGACAGCAGTCCCATCAGCAGATCCAGGAGTGTGCTTTTCCCGCTCCCTGTCGCCCCCACGATGCCAATCCATTCACCAGGATGGATTGTAAGATTAATAGAGTGCAACACGGGCGTGCCTGGCGTGTGGGAAAAATCAACGCTTCGAAACTCTAGTGCTTGCTTAAATTGCAACGTCGCCGGTTGACTGCACCTGTCCGATGACTGGTGTTGGCATTCGGACAGGGGTTGCTCCAGCAGCTCAAGACCGCTGGCTAAGGCATCTCGATAGGCCCCCAGATAAGTGGAAGCGCCATACAACTGTTGCACCGCTGGCAACAGCCGCTGGAAACCCAGGGCAATGGCGCCCACCGTCGGCAACGCCTGCGCCACACCCCCTCGGGGCAGCAGCCAGAGCACTGAGCCTGCGATGGCGACCCCCCCCATTGCCTCCAGCGCAAAACGCGGTAGCCCAGCCGTGGTGTCTGCTTCCGCTTGGAGGAGCATCAAGGGCCGTTGTGCCTGGCGATAGGCTTCCACAAACAGGGGCTGGCTTCGATCCAGCAGCACATCGCGGATGGCCCCAAGGCCCTCCTGTTGGGCCTTCAGCGAACGGTGGCTGTAGCGGTCAGATAGTGTGCTTATACGCTGCAAGCGTCGGCGGTTGAATTGGGCCAAGGCTCCGTAGGACCCCAAAAATGCGATTGCAAGACCCATGGCCAGGGATGGTTGGTAGAGCACCAGCCCTCCTACCAAAATTACGATCACAAAAAGGCCCGAGAGTCCTAGTAGGAGAGGCGCCATCACGCCCCGGCTCATGCCACTCAGGTAGTTCAGGCGCGTCATGACTTCGCTACTCGTTTGCCCCAGGTGCACGGGGTAGGGCTGCTCCAGAGTGCGGTGGTACCCCTCCACGCATAAATCACTGCCGATCAAGGCGGAAAGTCGGGAGTTCACATACAGATTCGCGGCCCGGATCGTCGCGCTGAATACCCCCGCCATCATCACCAGCAGGGTGATGGGCACGATCAGTTGCGCCGCGGCGGTGATGTGCAGGCTTGTGGCCAACCCTTGCATCCAGGGGAGACGCCAGAGGCTGACCGGGTCGGCAAGGACTGTCAAGAACGGCAATAGGCTGGCGACCGTCAGCAGCTCGGCAAGACTACTCAGCAGCATGAGGACAACCAGCAAGGCCAGCTGCAGTCGTCTCCGGGGACGGACGTGCTTCCAAAGCAGGCGTAGCAGGGTGCCGTAATGGGCCTGACTTAGGTCTGGAATGGAGATCACCAGGCAAGCGGCTGTTTCGGGAGTCTCAAGCCCATGGCTTCACAACCATTTCTTGACGCAAGACCAACGTACTTTCCCAACCCCCCCCATCTTCCAGGCCATCCCCAACGGTTCTCCTGCCCCGGGGCCGCTGACGCCCGCAGGGACTGGGGATGGCGGTCTCCCCGGGCCTGGCTGTCGCTGCCAGACGGCCCCGTGCGCCTTCTCCCTAGTCCCTTGACAGGGCTGGGCTGGCGGTGGTCTTCGCCGTGTTGTCCATGTTGGGGGATCACGTCGGCTCTGGGTTGTTGGTCCGGGTAGGTAGGCTTGATGGAAGCAAGCACCTCTAGCTGATTGCCAAGTCGGAATAACCGGAAGCCCTGGAAGTGGTGAAGGCAGTGCTCGTGGGCGATCGGGAACCAACGTGTAGCATTTCGCCCGACAACAACTGGCATGCCAGCAAATCGCCCAACTCTTGGAACACCTGCTCCTAGGTTCAAGGCCCTGGCCAGGTTCCGTCGGGGGATCCCTTTCACCATCGTGGCGGTGCAGCACCCAGTGGTCTCGCCTGGTGGCCCAACTCCAGCAATCGGCACTGAGCGGAAAGATAGTTTCCAGCGTGCCGATCGGCATGGCCGCGGTAGCAAGACAAAGCAATGGGCAGCCAGTGCAAAAAAGGGCGAGACCATAATGTCGTCCTCCGGGAGGATCACTTGAGCATTCTCCCGCAAGACTGAGCTGATGCCAGTTGGCGGGGACTCATACAGGCTCTGATGGGATATTGCTACTTAAACGTTGATGGCGAATTCTCGCGAGACGTCCTGCGCGACTTGAAGACAGGTCTGCACTGGCGTCTCGGCATGCACGACGCGTGGGCCGTCTTGGAAAGGATAAATTGGCAGGATGATCTCCGGCTTCTAACTCACTCGAGATGTCAGGGTCTATCTGAGGTGGCTGCGACGGCGAAAGCGGAAGATCGCGACAGCCGTATATCTTCATGAACGCAGACTTGCTAAGCGGTCAGCCGCTGGTCTGCCTTTGCAGTGGTTATTGCTCACTTCATTGTTGAGACAACAGTGTCTGCGATGTTGCTGGCTCTGGCACCAGAAAGAAGAGCCTTGAGGCCTGGGTGTCAAGGTACAGACGGATGGGAGCGTGCCGGTATGCCATGGCTGGTGCAGCGCACGGTGAGGAGGGTGGCGCGTGGCGATGGGATCTGGCCCAAGGAATCAGACCAGGCTCTCCCGAAGATGCAGAAGCCTGAGCTGGACCTTCATCAGGCATGGGAGGACCGTTGGATGGGCTTGAGTGCGGACGTGCTCATCGTTGGCGAGTAAGATTACAGCTGAACCTAGTCTCATCTGAGCGGGTTCGATGTGTCCCGTTCTTAAGGGTGATGATAACTTGGGATGACATGCTGGTCGCCAGCGTTTCCGGTTTTGTGGCTGCCTGCGGGGCATCCTGTGTTAGTGGCCGGCGGGTTGGGACTCATCGGCTCCAATCTGGATCGGCACCTGAATGGTTGGGGAACAAGGTGACGGCGCTTCATTGATCATCTTTAATTGAACTGTCTCATTAATGCGGATTGCCGCTGCAATCGTTTCTCCTAATCTATTCCGTGAAGCCTTTCAAGCCTCTCTCGGTATTTGGGTCAGCCGGGTATCGAAGCGCAGCCCATCAAGGTTTGGGCTGGCCACCAGCTGCTCGATTTCAATGATGTGGTCGATGTCCTGTTGATCGCTGGTGCGGTGGTCGATCTGCCTGCGGAGCCCTACAATCTGGATTCCTCAGAGGTGATTTTACTCCTGGATTTTGTTCGCCTAATGAGACTCTTGTATGGGTTTGGGGAGGTGCCGCTGACTCCTTTCCCGGAGGAGCGCAAAAAGCTCGATATCGGTGACTACTATCCAACCCATGCCCATTGTCAGCAGACCACCGGTGGTCTGCCGAAGCGGCCCCTGCGGCAGACCCTGCGACGCAAGCAGGAGTATTACGGCGCCTGACTGGCTTACGACGTTTGATCGGGCAAGGATGGGAGGGCTGGTCCCCTGCCCTTTCCCCATCGGGGCAGGTGATCCTGGGAGAGGGCGTGGTGGGTCGGTTTGAGGCGGGATTGGCGCACAGGTTGGATTCGGGGTGCCAGCCCCAACAAATCATCGGGGTGGCCATCGGAACCAATGGTGTCGATTTGGACCTGCGGGCCGTCGCCGTGCTGCGCGTCGAGGCCGAACCCCTTGTTTGTTGACCTGGTGGAGCCGAATCGGTTCGCGCTCTCCGCTGCGGGCCTCCGCCAGCGGCTGGGGGAGGGGCCTCGGCCCCGGAGGGAAGAGCCCGTTGCGCGCCGTGATTGCCGTGCATCCATGGTGAAGGCTGCGGTCTGCTGGCGGCCCCCCACCGCAGGATCCCCCGCCAGAAAGCGAGTGGAGCCTGGCGGAGATGGCCTCGTTGCCGGTCCACCCCCTACCTTCCCGAGACGGAACTGGAGGAGGTGGCTCGCCGCGTGCGGTCCCTGGTCCCTGCAGGCCTGGGGCCCCCGCGAGGGGGCCGATGCCGATGCAGGATGCCCTCGTTATCTTCTTCCCCGCCCTTTGCAGTTGCCGGGTGTGCCCTCCGCCCTCTGGTCCGTCTTGCGGGAGGCCGCCGGGACGGCACGGATCGCCCTGGTGGGGGGGGCCGTGCGGGATTGGCTGTTGCACCATCACCACCGCGATCCCTGGCGGGGGCTGGTGGATCTGGATCTGGTCATCGAGGCGCCAGAGGTGCCCCGCCGATCTGCTGGGCCCAGCCCGTTCGGTCCAGCGGGTTGCCCGAGCCCGGCCTGGCGGCTGGTGGAGCGGCTGACCGGGCTGGGCGGGGGCGTTACGGTGCGGGAGGCCCGTCCCCACGGCCAGTACGGCACGGTGGAAGTGGAGCTGGAGCTGGACCTCCATGACGGGGAGTGGATGCCGTCCCCGTCACCCGTGCGGCTACTACTGGACGTGGCCAGCGCCCGGGGGGAGGTCTACCCCATTCCTGGTGATAACCCGGTGGTGCGCTTTGGCGCGATTGAGGATGACCTGGCCCGTCGTGATCTCACGATCAATGCCATGGCCATCGACCTGGCCACCGGGGCCCTCCTGGACCCCCACGACGGTGGAAGGGACTTGGCGAACCGATGCCTGCGGTTCCTGCATCCCACCAGCCTCGGGGACGACCCCACCCGCCTGGTGCGGGCGGCCCGCTATGCCGCCCGACTGGGTTTCCGCCTGGCAGCCGAGAGCCGTGCCCAGGCCGCGAGTACTCTGGCTGCCTGGCCCTGGGTCTGGCGGATCGGGGACCCTCCCACCCAGGCCCCGGCGGCCCTGGGCACTCGACTAGGCCGGGAGTTGGAGCTGTTGCTGGACCACGCCACCTGGCCCCTTGCCCTGGGGTGTTTGCAGGAGTGGGGCGGGCTGCTCCTGCTCGATCCCGCCCTTCAGGCAGATCCGCACTGGCGTCGCCGGCTGCACTGGGCGCGGCGGTTTCGCCAGCCCCTGGTGGTGGCGCTGGTGGCGCTGGCGTCGGATCCCCTGGCCGTGGCGGAACGGCTGCAGCTGCCCCACCGTCAGCACAAGGTGCTGGCACAGCTTCACAGCTTGCGTCGCCAGCTTGCCGAGGAGCCCCAGGGCCAAAGCCCCAACCACCGGAGCGACCGGGAAACGCCCTGGCACTGGTGCCTGCGGCTGGAAGCCCCGGGGCTGTCCCCCGCGGCGGTCGCCCTGGCTCTGGCCTGCGGGCAGGGCCCCCGGCGGCCCCTGCTGCGCTGGCTGTTGCGCTGGCGCCATCTTGGGCCGGAGCGGACCTCCCATGAGCTGATCGCCTCCGGGGTGCTCCCCGGCCCGGCGCTGGGGGAGCGCCTCCGCCGCTCCCGCCGCGAGCGTCTTGGGCGGGAGCGGCCCTGATCCCTCCCTCCCGCCAGGGTGTTTACGATCGGCCCCCTACGCATCCTTCCCCCACCCCATGGCCAGCCTCACCGTGCTCAAATTCAGCTCCGAGGATTGCGGCACCTGTCACCGCATGAGCCACTACGACGCCAAGGTGGCGGAGGAGCTGGGTCTGGCCTTTGTGAGCGTGATGCTGCAGGACACGGAGACCTACCGGCTGTATCGCAAGGTGTTATTGGCCCAGTACCCCACCAAGGAGGGGATGGGTTGGCCCACCTATTTGGTGGTCCGCGATGTGCACGCCGACTTCGTCGTGCATGGAGAACTCAAGGGGGGGATGCCGAAGGGTGATTTTCGCCAGCGGCTTCAGGAGCTG
>JBKDSY010000200.1:0-8404 GCA_046340755.1 Cyanobacteriota bacterium | reverse complement strand
AGGCTGTCAAACAAGGAGAGGTAGTTGAGGGCCACCATGTCATCGGTGATCTCGCCGACGATGAGAAAGTTTTCCTTGCCGATGCAGAAGGCATAGAAGTTGATGGCCTGGCTGAACTGACGGCACACATCCTTGGGGATGTGCTTGGCCGCGTCGATACGGAAACCATCGCAATCGCTCAGGGCAATCCAATACCGAAAGCAGCGAATCATCGCCTGCAGGGTGGGATCGTGGTAGCCGTTGAGCTTTTTCAGGTCGAAGAAATCACCACGCCGGCATTCGGCGTTGGGATCCAGGGGATCGGGATTCGACCAGTGCTGAATGGTGCCGTGGCGGTTGTAGGCCTCCTCGTGTTGAAAGTCCCTCAGCCAACAGCCATCCTCCAAACACTCCATGGCCGGTTGACAAGCCCCTTCTCCCGAGCGCCAGCCGCCCATGGAGTAGGGCGGAACCAGCTCAGCGGTCGAGCAGCTGCCAGAAGCTCCATTTCTGACCAAAGGCCTCCCGCAGGCGACCCTCGAAGCTGCTGTGGGGCTCGAAGTCGTCACAGTCGCCAATGCGGGCATCGAGGCGCTCGCACTGGCGCATGTGCTCAACGGCATAGCGGTAGCGCTTGGTGCGGCCCATCGACAGGGCGAACACCACCATGGAGCGCAGCAGGAAGCTGGCGGCGATGGGATGGTCGGCCGCCAGGCGCTCCGCCGCCGGCTCGTAGATCTCGTAGGCATTCCCATCCCACTCCTCGCAGTGGGCGACGACGTAGCGGGCCGCCCGGGGCAGGGCAGGCCAGGCCACCAGAAATTGCAGCGCGGCCAGGGGCGAAGGGTGCTCCTCCACCAGGGCGAAGGCCCGCTCCTCCGCCTCCCCATCGGTGAAATCGGGGAGCCGCCGCAGGTAATCACGGAGCATGGGGATCGAGAGGGTTTTGCGGAACACCTGCCAGCGGTGTTGTTGGGCCTCCTCGCTCCGGCCCAGGGCATCCAACACCGCAACGCGGGCGTCATGCCATTCCCTGGCGTCCATGATCTCGGTCACGGCGGCAGCCTGATCAAGCACGGCCAGTGCCTGCTCGGCCTGGCCACCCCTGAGCAGCTGGCTGGCCACCTCCGCGGCGGTGTCGGGCCAACTGAGCTGGGAGGGCTCGAACTGATCGAGGTAGCGACTGAGATCGCCACGACCCAAAGACAGTTGCTGCAAGGCAAGGCTGTCGACGGCGCCACGCTCGAACAGGGCCTCCTCCAGCCGCACCAGACCCGCATCCCCCAGAATCGGTGCCAGGGCTGGAATCAGACCCGCGAATTGGCCGTAACCGTTCTGTTGCAACAGGTCAGCCGCCTGCTCCACCAAAGAGTCTGGGTTGCCGGCCGCCGCGGCGAGGGTCGCCAGGGTGCCCACCGCCCGCTCAAACAAGCCGATCACGGCACCTGTGGTGTCGGAACAGCGGTCGAGCACACCGTCTGAGAGCTCCAGGAGTCGCACCTGCAACTCCTGCGCCAGGGCTGGATCGGCCGTGGCGATCGGACCGGCGATCGCCTGCTGCTGGGTCTCCAGATCCGCGAGCAGGGCCTTGCGTTTGGCGGAATCAATGAAGGTGGTGGAGCGGGCCATGGCCGCCAGTCGCTTGCGCACCTCCTGAGCGGCGTCCTCGGCCCCGCCCGCGGCGGCCAGGGCCAGCCGCAGCCGCCGCTGGATCTGGGCATTACCGGCACTCACTTCGATCAAAAGCTCCGCCAGCGCTTCGGCGCCGAGGGGCTGGAGATTCTTGGCGTTGAGGGTGCGCTTGCCGGCCATGGGGGCTCGGGGTTTGATCTCCTCAGCATGCCGTGCCCCGCAACCGAGGTGGCACCGGGGCATGGCATCAGGCAGACTGGACTCGCCGCCGCTTCAGCCGTTCTTTGCCGTATGGACGCGGCCCGTGGAGGCTCTGGTCGGCTGGCACTGGCCATTCACTTTGCGTGGTTGGGCTGCGAACGTGTTTGGGATCTGTGCTGATCACGCATGGCTGAGCCTTCATGATGTTCAATCTCCCCTCGTCATGGGGCAAGTGATTGGGAGCTGGGAGTTCATGGCTGACAGGATGCCAGCCCTGGACCAGAAGCCTTGATAAAGTGCCGGAGGAGACTGGGGGGCTTTTCTTACAGGGTCAGTCCATTCGCCACGCACCTTCTAATGGAGAAACCATGAAAGAAGCCCTCAAATCCCTGGTTAAAAGTGTTCCATTGATCAAGAAGCTTTACACTCAAATTGAGCAGGAAGGCGTTTATCCAGCCGGCCACTACTACTCCCCAATCCCGTCAAAAGAAGACGTTTTTGCCTATGTGAAGACCAACAAGCCTCTGAGTTGTGAATTGCCAGGCATTGATTTGAATGAAGAAGCACAACGCGCCACGTTAAAAGACTATATCAGTTTTTACCATGAATTACCCTTTGCCGAGAAACAGTCAACGCGTCACCGCTACTATTATGACAACACTTGGTTCAGCTATTCTGACGCCATTTTTCTCTATAGCTTCCTCAGGAAATACACGCCAAAGCGTATTGTTGAAATCGGTTCGGGTTATTCCTCGGCGGTAATTCTTGATACGATTGATGCATTTTTCACGCAACGTCCAGATCTTACTTTTG
Source organism: Cyanobacteriota bacterium (assembly GCA_046340755.1). GTDB lineage: Bacteria > Cyanobacteriota > Cyanobacteriia > PCC-6307 > Cyanobiaceae > Cyanobium. The sequence goes on along the minus strand of JBKDSY010000200.1, from coordinate 5,779 downwards.
TTGAGCCCTACCCTGAGCGCCTTCTCGGTCTGTTGAGGGATCAAGATCGGCAACAGGTGAAGTTACTTCAGCAGACAGTCCAGACTGTTCCGTTGGAGGTATTTATGGCTCTTGAGTCTGGGGATCTACTCTTTATCGATTCTAGTCATGTTGTCAAGTGTGGCAGTGATTTACATTTTCTCTTCTTTGAAGTTCTGCCCCTCCTGAAGCCTGGAGTTATTGTTCATTTTCATGATGTCTTTTATCCTTTTGAGTATCCAACTGAATGGATGCTGGAAGGTCGTTACTGGAACGAGAATTATTTCCTGCGCGCCTTCCTCTCTTATAACTCAGCCTGGAATATTCAGTTTTTTAACACGTATGTTCATTTCATCTGTGGCGACATCATTCGCGAAAAGATGCCGCTATGTGCCAAAAATCCCGGGGGAAGCCTCTACATCCAGCGCAAAGACTTGGGCTGACAAAGCGGGGTTACCGTTCTTTTTACATCAATAAATACCAGAGCTTTCTTGGTGTCTGAAGATCGACGATGCCGCTCCAGCCCTGCCTCCACCGCCGCGCCGCCCCCCATGCTCCCCTGGTTGCTCGCCGCCCTCACCCTGGCGGCCGTCCTCCTCAGCGCACCGGTTCTGGGAGGGCATCTCCATGCCGTGTTCGCCGACCAGCCCCAGCCCAGGTGGGATCGCTGGTTGAATCCGATCGAAAACCATTTGCTGCGCTGGATCGGTGACTCAGGACGTCCCGCCGATTCCGCCCTGGCCTATGGGCTGCCCCTGGTGCTCTGCAATGCCACCTGCGGCCTCTTGGCCTTGGCCTTGCTCGTGCTTCAGCCGCCTTTGCTCAATCCCGAAGGCTTCGGCGGACTTCGTTGGGATCTGGCCCTGCACACCACCCTCTCCTTTCTCACCAACACCGATCAGCAGCACCTGATCCCGGAGCGGAGCCTGGGCACCCTGGCCCAACTGGGCGCCATTCAGTTCTTGATGTTTGTGTCGTCGGCCACGGGGCTGGCGGTGGGCTTTGCCGTGATCCGCGGCTTCCGCGGGCAGCCTCTGGGGAATTTTCATCGGGATCTGATCCGGGCCCTGACCCGCGTGCTCCTGCCCGGCTCCCTGCTGCTCGCCCTGCTCCTGCTCCTGTGCGGCGTGCCGATGACCCTGGCCCCTCCCTTGCGGATCACCACCTTGGAGGGCACTCCCCAATGGCTGCCCCGGGGGCCCCTCGCCCTGTTCGAGGCGATCAAGCATCTTGGCGAAAATGGGGGCGGTTACCTGGCCGCCAACTCCGCCCATCCCTACGAAAACCCCACCCTGCTCTCCAACCTTCTGCACACCTGGGCGATGCTGTTGCTTCCAACCGCCACCCTCGACGCCTTCGGTCGCTTCCTCAACAACCGGCGCCAGGCCACCCTGTTGCTGGGGCTGCTCCTGGTGTTGTTGGTGGCCGGCGCGGCGGTGGCCATGGGGGCGGAGCAGGCCGGCAACCCCCGGCTCCTGCCCTGGCTCACGGGCCCCAACCTGCAGGGGAAGGAGCTGCGGTTTGGTGCCCCCCTCACCGGCTTCTGGTCGGTGGTCACCACCGGCACCATGACGGGAGCGGTGAATGGCAGCCTTGATGGCGCCCTGCCCCTCACCGTTCTGGTGGCCCTGTTCAACTTGTTTCTGCAGGTGGTGTTCGGCGGCCAGGGCACCGGCATCGCCAACCTGATGGTGTTCGTGCTCCTGGCGGTGTTTCTCACCGGCCTGATGGTGGGGCGCACGCCGGAACTTCTGGGCCGGAAGGTGGAGAAGGCCCAGGTGGCGTGGGCCAGCCTGGTGCTCCTGATCCACCCCATGTTGGTGCTTCTTCCCGCCGCTCTCACCCTGGCGGGTGGCCCCGCCCTGGCGGGCTTCAGCGGCCCCGATTCCCATGGCGTCAGCCAAGTGGTGTTCGAATACGCCTCGGCGGCGGCCAACAACGGCAGCGGCCTGGAGGGTCTGGCCGATGGCAGCCGCTGGTGGAACCTCACCGCCAGCCTCGGCCTGGTGGGGGGCCGGTATCTGCCCATCGCCGCCCTGCTCGCCCTGGCCGATGGCTTCCGTCGCAAACCCGCCCTGGAACCCGGCCCCGGCACCCTCCGCACCGATACGCCCCTGTTCACGGCCGTGACCGGCCTGGTGATCCTGCTCCTGGGGGCCCTCACCTTCTTTCCGGTGTTGGCCCTGGGCCCCATCGCCGAGGCCCTCACCCTTGCGCCTTGAGCCCTGGCCATGACCCCATCCCGAAGGGTGCACTTCCCCCGCATGCCGCGGGGCCCACGGCAGGAGCGGCGCTACACCGAACGGCCCCACCAGCGGGGACTGGTGCGCCGCGCCCTGGTGGAGGCCGTGCACAAGCTCGATCCACGGCTGGCCATCGCCAATCCGGTGATGTTCGTGGTCTGGTGCGGCACGGTGCTCTGCCTGGCGCTCACCCTGGAGCCCCGACTCTTTGATGCCACCACGCCGGAGGGCGAGCGGGGCTTCAACGCCATGATCAGCCTCACCCTCCTGGCCACCCTGCTGTTTGCCAACCTGGCGGAGGCCCTGGCAGAGGGTCGGGGCAAGGCCCAGGCCGAGGCCCTCCGCCGCACCCAGGCCCGCACCCAGGCCCGGCGCCTGCTCCCCGATGGCGCCACGGAGCTGGTCGACTCCGCCGCCCTGCGGCGGGGCGATCGGGTGGTGGTGGTGGCGGGCGACCTGATCCCCGCCGACGGGGAGGTGATCGAGGGCGTGGCCTCGGTGGACGAATCGGCGATCACGGGGGAATCGGCGCCGGTGCTCAAGGAGGCGGGGTCGGACGTGGGGGGCTCCGTCACCGGGGGCACCCGTGTGTTGTCGGATCAGCTCAGCCTGCGCATCTCGGCCGATCCCGGCCAGGGCTTCATCGACCGCATGATCGCCCTGGTGGAGGGGGCCGAGCGCAGCAAAACGCCCAACGAGATCGCCCTGACGGTGCTGTTGGCGGTGCTCACCCAGGTGTTTCTGATCGCCGTGGCCACCCTGCCGCCGGTGGCCGGCGTGGTGGGGCAGGCCCCCTCGGTGGTGATGCTCGTGGCCCTGCTGGTGGCTCTGATCCCCACCACCATCGGGGGATTGCTGAGCGCCATCGGCATCGCGGGGATGGACAGGGTGGCCCAGTTCAATGTGATTGCCACCTCGGGCCGGGCGGTGGAGGCCTGTGGAGACGTCAACACCCTGGTGCTCGACAAGACGGGCACGATCACCCTGGGCAACCGGTTGGCGGAGGAGTTTCTGCCGGTGGCCGGCCATGACGCCCGGGAGCTGGCCGTGGTGGCCTTGGGAGCCAGTTGTTTGGATCAGACGCCGGAGGGACGGTCGATCGTGCGGCTGGCGGAACGCCAGGGCGCCAGCCTGCCCTTTGATTTAGCGGGGGCCAAGGGCATCGAGTTCTCGGCCCGCACCCGCATGAGCGGCACGGATGTGGTGGCCGCTGACCCGTTGGCTCAGGGGGATGGCGCCGGTGAGCCGCCGACCGCCGTGGAATACCGCAAGGGATCGGTGGATGCGATCCAGGGCTTCGTGCGCTCCAGGGGCGGCCAGGTGCCCGATGCGCTGGACGCCTGTTTCGAACAGGTGTCGCGCCTGGGGGGCACCCCGCTGGCGGTGTGCCGCGATGGGGAGGTGTTTGGCGTGATTGATCTGAAAGACATCATCAAGCCGGGCATCCGGGAGCGCTTTGACCAATTGCGCCGCATGGGCATCCGCACCGTGATGCTCACCGGCGACAACCCGATCACCGCGGGCGTGATCGCCCGAGAGGCAGGCGTGGACGACTTCATCGCCGAAGCCACGCCGGAAGACAAGATCCGCGTGATTCAGCGGGAGCAGGCCCTGGGCAAGCTGGTGGCCATGACGGGCGATGGCTCCAACGATGCCCCGGCCCTGGCCCAGGCCAACGTGGGCGTCGCCATGAATTCCGGCACCCAGGCGGCCAAGGAAGCCGCCAACATGGTGGACCTCGACAGTGATCCCACCAAGCTCATCGACATCGTGACGATTGGCAAGCAGCTGCTGATCACCCGCGGCGCCCTCACCACGTTTTCCATTGCCAACGACGTGGCCAAATACTTCGCCATCCTGCCCGCCCTCTTTGCCGGCGCCGGTCTTCAGGCCCTGAATGTGATGGGCCTGGCCTCGCCGAAATCAGCGATTCTTGCGGCCATGATGTTCAACGCCCTGATCATTCCCTGCTTGGTGCCCCTGGCGCTGCGGGGCGTGGCCTTCCGCCCCCTGGGCGCCGACCAGCTGCTGCGGCGCCATCTGTTGATCTATGGCGCGGGCGGCGTGGTGGCACCGTTCGTGGGCATCAAGGTGATCGATCAGGGCCTGACCGCCCTGGGCTTGTCTTGAGGATGAAGCCACCGATGGGCCGATTCACCTCCCCCCGTTTCTGGCTGCCCCTGGTGCTCACGGCGGGCACCGTGGCCCTGGCTCCCCTGTTTCGCGGCAGTCAGCCGGCCCTCCAGAGCCATGCCCTGGCCTTTTTGTTGACGGGCACGGGCGCCCTGTCGGCTTATTTGTTTGTGGTGATCGTGCATCCGGAGATCTTTTGATGGCCTTCCCCGCGGCCCTCTGGCGCGCCCTGCGGCTCACCCTCGTGCTGTGGTTGCTCACGGTGGTGGTGAGCACCCTGCCCCTGTTGGGCTTGGCACGGGTTGTGGCGCCGGAGGCGGCGGGGGGCAGCCTGATGAGTCGCGATGGGGTGGTGGTGGGCTCCCGGCTGCTGGGCCAACCCTTTCGCTCGGCGCGCTATCTCCAGGGCCGTCCCAGCGGCGATCCCCACCTGGGGGCGAGCTCTACCGAGCTGACGCGGCGGGTGGCCGAGGCGGCAGCGGCCTGGCAGGTCGCGGGGGTGCCAAGGCCCGCGGCGGATCTGCTGTTGGCTTCCGCCTCCGGCGTCGACCCCCACATCAGCCTGGCGGCGGCCCTTGAGCAGCTGCCGCGCCTGGCCCGGGAGCGGGGGCTGACCGTGGAGCAACTGGAGGGGCTCTTGAAGCAACATCAAGAGGGAGCCCCGGGGCTGCGGGCGATTGAGCCTGTGGTGAACGTGCTCACGTTCAACCTGGCCCTCGATGCCCTCGGGGGCCCATGATTCGCTCCACCCTGCGCCGCGGACGCCACAAGGTGTTCATCGGCATGGCTCCAGGGGTGGGCAAGACCTGCCGCATGCTTCAGGAGGGCAAGGAGGCCCTGCGGGAGGGCACGGATGTGGTGATCGGCCTGCTCGACACCCACGGGCGGCGCGACACGGCCCGGGAAGCGGAGGGGTTGGAGCAGGTGCCCCGCAAGCGGTGGCCGTGGCGGGGCGTGGAGCTGGAGGAGATGGATGTGGCGGCGATCCTGGCCCGCCGGCCCCAACTGGTGTTGGTGGATGAACTCGCCCACACCAACGGGCCAGGCAGCGAGCGGGAGAAGCGCTGGCAAGACGTGGAGATGCTTCTGCTCTCGGGGATGGATGTGTTTTCCACTCTCAACATTCAACATCTGGAAAGCCTCAATGATCTAGTGGCGGAGCTCACGGGGGTGGTGGTGCGGGAGCGCGTTCCCGATCGCGTGTTGGAACTCGCCGATGAGGTGGTGCTGGTGGACGTGACGCCGGAAACACTGGAGGAACGGCTCCAGGAAGGGAAGGTGTTTCCGCCGGAGACGGTGGGCCAGGCGCTGGCGACGTTTTTCCAGCGACGCCATCTGGTGGCGTTGCGGGAGTTGTCGCTGCGGGAGGTGGCAGACCGGGTGGA
>JBKDSY010000199.1:0-9566 GCA_046340755.1 Cyanobacteriota bacterium | reverse complement strand
TAGACGCTCGCGAGGCGTTTAGGAATATCTTCCAAGCTGACGTTGATTTGGTAATGCAGGGAGCGGTGAAGAACAAAGTTATTGCTCGCGAGATTGATCGAACAAAAAAGTTGGTCTATGGCGCGTGATTTGTCTGCGTACTTGCAGGATATCCTTGATGCTTGCAATTCCATTGAAGACGTAATGAGCGGCATCACGTTGGATGAATACCGAAGCAAGTGTGCTGTAAGATCTGCCGTCGAACGAGAGTTCAGCATTATTGGTGAGGCACTTAGAAGGGTTAGCTCCCTTGATGAAACGCTGTTCCGTTCCATATCCAATTCCCGTGCGATCGTTGATTTTCGTAATCTGCTTGCTCATGACTATGGAGCAGTCGATGACGATGCAGTTTTCGGGCTTGTCTACTCAGACCTGATCGTGCTGAAGGCAGAGGTCAGCGAGCTGTTGGATGACAGTCCTGACGCAAACTAACATCCAGATGCAGAAAACGGGAGCGGGTGCTGCTTGTTAAGGCGATGCGACCTGCCCGCTTCTGATCTGGGGTGTTAGACTATGCCAGCCATCATTAGACAACAGGTACCAATCCTTTAAGCAGCTGCGCTTCGAGGACAGGGAAGACATCAAGAAGCAATCAATTTGATTGAAGCCAATCTAAACCAACTTGATCGCGACCATCTTGTTTCTGCGCTTTTCGAATCATTCCGTACTGCAGTGAAACTGAATAACTCAGGCAAGGCCATGGTATTCGCAATGGCAATTGCATCGGAAGATAGAGAGGTTCCATCAATCCAAGCCTATCTGCCTTGGCATCATCACAAGATGGTGTGGATCAATGTAGATCGGCTACAAAGGAAGTCCTACCTTGCACGTGAAAAATCTTCACTTCAAGGCTTATTTGAGTTTCCCTTTTCGTAGCGTTAGCCCCATCCTTTTTATGGCACGCCTGGTTGTGCTTTTACGCCGAATGGTTATCAAAAGAGCACCTTGCTAGAAGCCGTTAGTCATTGGCATGCCTTACATGGATGGGGCATTATCGGAGACCAACGCTACTTGCTGAACGACGACCTGGCGCCAAATCCTGATTGGCAAAACCGTTTCAATGTTGTATTTCATGAAGATGAAGAAATCGGAAGCGCCATACGCAATTAGCTGTATTTGAGAACTGCATTCAGGAATGAGCCGGATCTTGATATCAAAACCCTCCAGCAAATGCCCTCGCCGACCTAAAAACCTGTATTGGATCGATGAATCACTAACGAGGCTTCAGTTGCCCAGAACTACCATCGCCTAGGAGTCTGTCTCTCGAACAGGAATAAAGGCCAAACCCTAAAGAGTCTGGCGATACGGGTCGTCATCTGCCTGCTTCGCGGCCGCTGCCCGGCACTGGCGGGCGATGGCGCCCTCCTCGTCGGCGGGAACCACCATCCAGGTGACCTCAGGCCACCAGGCCAGGGCCGTCGCCAACTCCTGCCGCAACGTCGCGTCCTGCTCGCCGATGCCGCCGGTGAGGGCGATCACCTCCACGCCGCCCAGGCTGGCGGCCATCGCGCCGATGCCCCGCAGCAGGGCCTGGCGGAACACCCCGATCGCCAAGGCCGCCTCCCCATGGCCCGCCGCCGCCGCCTCCCGCAACACCTTCATGCTCCCCCCCAGGCCCCCCGACAGCCCGGTCAGACCGCTGCGCTGGTGGAGCTCCTGGTCGAGCTCCCGCCACCCCATCCCCTGGCGCAGGAGGTGCAGCAGCAGGCCCGGATCCACCGACCCGCTGCGGCTGGCCATCACCAACCCCTCCAGCGGTGTGAACCCCATGGTGGTGTCGACGCTGATCCCATCGCGAATGGCGCAGAGGGAGCTTCCCGCCCCCAGGTGGCAGCTGATCAGACGCAAGGGCTCCTCGCCAGAGCCGTTTCGCCGGGGCGTGCCGGGGCCGGGGCCCGCGGCCCAGCGGCGGGCCACCTCCAGGCTCACGTGTTGGTGGTTGAGGCCGTGGAAGCCGAAACGACGCAGACCCTGCTGGCGCCAGGCCTCCGGGATGGCGTAGGTGAAGGCTTCCGCTGGCAGGGTGTGGTGAAACGCCGTGTCGAAACAGGCCCACTGGGGCAGGGCGGGCCGCCAGCGGGCCAGGGCCTCGATCACCGCCAACGCCGGGCCGTTGTGCAAGGGGGCCAGGGGCACCAGGGCCTCCAGGCCACGCCGCACCTCGGGGGTGAGGGCCGTGGGGGCGGTGAAGGTGGTGCCCCCATGCACCACCCGGTGGCCCACCAGGGTCAAGCCGGCGCTCCACGGGGCAATGGCGGGCACCAACCAGTCGCCCACCACCGTGGTCGCCGCCGCCTCTGGATCGTCGAGGCTGGGGTGCCAGTCCACCTGGCCGCTCCACAGGGGGTGGTCGGCCTCGTCCACCAGCCGGGCCTTGACACTGGAACTGCCGGCGTTGACCACCAACACCAGCCCTGCCGCGAACGCTCCGCCCCCCATGCCCTCGCCATTCCCCCCGCTGGGCCCGCCCCCGTCGCCGACCCGTGGCCCGCTCACGACGCCGCCGTTCGCACCGAGGGGGACCAACTCCAGTCGGTGACGTCGGGCGAGTCGATGCCGTGCTCGTGGGCATAGGCCTTGTGCCAGAGGATCGACTCCTTCATGCGCTCCTTGAGGTGGGCGGCCCGATAGCCGAGGGAATCCACCCGGTCAATGACGTCAATCACCAGGTTGAAGCGGTCGATTTGGTTGTTCATGGCCAACTCCAACGGTGTGTTGATGTTGCCCATTTCCTTGTAACCACGCACGTGAATATTGCCATGGTTATGGCGGTGGTAGGTGAGCCGGTGGATCAGCCAGGGATAGCCATGAAAATTAAAGATCACCGGCCGATCGGTGGTGAAGAGGCTATCGAAATCGCTGTCGCTGATGCCATGGGGATGGTCTTCGTGGCGGGTGAGGGCAAAGAGCTTGACCACGTTCAACACTCGAATCTTCAGGGAAGGAATCTCCCGCCGCAGGATTTGCACCGCCGCAAGGGTTTCCTTGGTGGGGATGTCGCCCGCGCAGGCCATCACCACATCGGGTTCATCCTTCGTGGTGCCCTGGTCGTCGTTGCTGGCCCAGGCCCATAGCCCAATGCCCTTGCTCACATGGCGCCTCGCCTCCTCCAGGTTGAGGTATTGCAGATGTTGCTGTTTATCCGACACGATGATGTTGCACACATTGGTTTCCACCAACGCCTCCTCCGCCACCGCCAACAGGCAGTTGGCATCGGGGGGGAGGTAAACGCGCACCACATCGCCGTCCTTGTTGCCGGCTAGATCGATGAAGCCGGGGTCTTGGTGGGTGAAGCCGTTGTGGTCTTGTCGCCAAACGGTGGAGCTGATCAGGCAGTTCCATGGACCGATCGGTGCCCGCCAGTGGGCGTGGCGGATGCAGGCCTCCAACCATTTGGCGTGTTGGTTGAACATGGAGGCGATCACATGGGCAAAGGCCTCATAGGTGTGGAAGAAGCCATAGCGACCGGTGAGCAGATAGCCCTCCATCATCCCCACCAGGGTGTGTTCGCTGAGCATCTCCACCACCCGGCCGTCCCGCGCCAGCTCGCTGCCTCCCTCCATATCGGCTGGGAGGATCTTTTCCATCCACACCTTCTTGGTTTGTTCATAGATGGCCTGCAGGCGATTGGAGGCCGTTTCATCTGGACCAAACACCCGTAGGTTGTGGGGATTGTCACGGATCGCATCCCGCAGCAGCTCTCCCAGGGGGAAGGTGTTGGAGGCTTCCGTGGCGCCGGGCTTGCTCACGGGAACGGCATAGGCCTCCAGGGGAGGCAGCCTGAGGGGAATGCGCAACAAGCCCCCATTGGCGTGGGGATTGCTGCCCATGCGTAGGCTTTCCTTGGGCGAGAGGGCTTGGAGCTCCGGCATCAGGCGCCCGTTGTCATCGAACAACTCCCTGGGTCGGTAGCTTTCCAACCACTCCTGCAACTGTTGCAGCTGCCCGAGATCCTTGTTGGGTGCTGTCAGGGGCACCTGGTGGGCCCGCCAGAAATCCTCCACCTTTTTGGCGTCCACCGTCTTGGGCCCACTCCAGCCCTTCGGCGAGCGCAACACGATCATCGGCCATTTGGGTCGCCCCTGGATGCCGTTGACGCGGGCATCGTGCCGGATGGACAGGATGCGGGCGATGGCGGTGTCCATCGCCCTGGCCATGGCGCGATGCATGGGCATGGGATCACTGCCCTCCACGAACAGCGGCTCCCAGCCATAGCCCGCCAGGAGCATCTGCAATTCATCCTCGGGGATGCGGGCGAGGATGGTGGGGTTGGAAATCTTGTAGCCGTTGAGGTGGAGCACCGGCAAGACGGCGCCGTCGACCACCGGGTTGAGGAACTTGTTGATGTGCCAGGAGGTGGCCAACGGCCCTGTTTCCGCCTCCCCATCCCCCACGCAGGCCAGGGCAATCAGGTCGGGGTTGTCGAACACCGCTCCGCAAGCGTGGGAGAGCACGTAGCCCAGTTCCCCGCCCTCATGGATCGAGCCGGGTGTTTCCGGCGTGCAGTGGGAGCCGATGTGCCCGGGAAAGGAGAACTGCTTGAAGAAGCGCTGCATCCCCGCTTCGTCTTCGCTCATGTCGGGGTAGATCTCGCTGTAGGAGCCATCCAGGTAGGTCGGCGCCAACACCCCCGGCGCGCCATGGCCCGGGCCGGAGAGGTAGATCATGTCCAACGGCTTGTCGCCCCGTTCGCTGGAATGGCGGATCACCCGGTTGGCATGGGCCCAGATGAAGGATTGGCCAGGACTGGACCCCCAGTGCCCCAACAGGCGGTTTTTGACATGCTCGGGCCGCAGGGGTTCCCGCAGAAGTGGATTGGCCCGCAGGTAGATCATGCCCACCGCCAGGTAGTTGGCGGCTCGCCACCAGGCGTTGAGCAGCTGAAGCTCCGTCTCCAGGTCGGTGTTCGCCGCGGGTGTGGGGATCAGCCCCAGCTCGGTGGAGGACTCGGGGGTGGTGGTCATGGGGGCGGAGAAACGGTGGCCGGCCGGCGTGGCTGCAGTCTGACCGTCCGCCTCGGGACCTGGCGCGGTGAAGGTGGCACTTCCTGGTGCGCTGAAGCGCCATGGGCTCCGGATGTTCCTGCCCGCTGGCGCCCCTGCGGCATAGTGGATCTGGGCTCCTCTGCGGCGTTCCCCGAAGCGGCTGTGTAACGTTCAACGCAGACCTCGGACGGCTCTAGCCCCTAGGTCTGTTCATGCCGAGTGGGATGGGACCCATGCCGAAACATAAGGACAAGGGCCACGGTGTTGAGCCCCAATCCCTTCCCACCCCGGGTTCCGCCACCGATCAGGCGGCGCCCTCCCCTGCCGAAAGGAGTTCCCAAGGTCCCTTGGAAGACGCCTACCGGCCCTCGCCGATCCTGGATGAATTCAGCAAGGTGTCCGAGGGGCAGCCGCCCAAGTTGGATCGCAAGTTTTACGAGAAGGAGCTGGGTCGACTGCAGGTGGAGTTGGTGAAGATGCAGTACTGGATCAAACACGAGGGCTATCGCCTCCTGGTGCTCTTCGAGGGGCGGGATGCGGCGGGGAAGGGGGGCACGATCAAGCGGGTCACCGAACCGCTCAATCCCCGCGGTTGCAACGTGGTGGCCCTGGGCACGCCGACGGATCGGCAAAAAAGCCAGTGGTATTTCCAGCGCTACGCGGAGCACCTGCCGGCGGCGGGAGAAATCGTGCTGTTTGATCGCAGTTGGTACAACCGCGCCGGGGTGGAGAAGGTGATGGGGTTTTGCACGGCGCAACAGGTGGAGGAGTTCATGCTCTCCTGTCCTGAATTCGAGCGCATGCTTGTGCGCAGTGGCATCACTTTGATCAAGTATTGGTTTTCCGTCAGCGACGAGGAGCAGGAGGTCCGCTTCCGCTCTCGGCTGAAGGATCCCGCCCGGCGCTGGAAGCTGAGCCCGATGGATCTGGAATCCCGCGACCGCTGGGTGGAATTCTCCAAGGCCAAGGACGAGATGTTTGCCCGCACCAACATCCCCGAGGCCCCTTGGTATACGGTGGAGGCCGACGACAAGCGGCGGGCCCGGCTCAACTGCATTCGCCATCTGCTGAGCAAGGTGCCCTACAAAGACATGACGCCTGAGCCGATCAAGTTGCATCCGCGCAAGAGCGGCGGCCACTATCAACGCCCTCCCATGGGGGAGCAGTTCTTTGTGCCCAACTGCTACCCCAGTGCTCTGTCCTCAACCGACTAGGCCCATGGGGCTGCGTTTTTCCACGTCCGTTGTTAACGATCATCCTCCCCAGGGCAGACTCCTCGTCTACTTGTTATTGACATTGACGCTGCACAGAACTGATATGACGACGCCGGTTTTTTTGAGATGAACCTCGACCATCTTCCCCGCTTCCGCCGCTGCACATCTCGGGTTCCGCGCTGTCCCCTGACGTTGTCAATTCTTGGAACGTAACGGCCCGTGACGACCTGAGGCGCCCATGGTCGCGCTCCCTAGGGCGCGATTCGCCTCTGTTGGAGCCATGCCCCATGGCTGACGTTCAGGTTTATCTCGCGTTGGTGTTTGCCCGATGCTGCGATTGCCAGTGGTTCGGTGCCGGGTGAAGCCCCTGATTCCCTCCTCCGGGGCGAAACAGGGGTCAGCCGATGCAAGGGTTTGGTGCTTCAACCGCGGTTGGTCTTGGAGGGCAAGGGGCAGAGCAGCAACTCCGGTTGGCGGATGGTGCGCCAGCTGCCGCAGGGGGTGCTCACTTCCAGACCGATGGTGGTTTCGCCGGCGCCGGGGCCCATGGTTTCCAACCAGCCGATGGCATCGGCCATGGCCTCGTCCACACTCTCGTAGAGGCCATCGAGCTCGGGATGGGGCTGGTGGAGGGCGTTGATCAGGCGGTAGTCGCGCCGTTCCATCCCGCGCCCCTGCAGGGAAAAGAGACCAGTGGATGGAACGGGGTGGCCTTGGGAGGCAGTGGACGCGGCCATGGCGATCTCAACTGTTCATACATCCTTAAGCCTCCAGGGCGGGGATTTTGTTGTGAGCGACACCATCGAATGTGACGAACCATTCCCTTTTGTGTGGTCCTGTCGCCCGCTAGCGCCAAGCGCAAGCTCTGGTCGCAAGTCCGCCAGGTCGCTGGTCCCCAGCGGGTGGGTTGGGCCATAGGCCGCCGGCAGGTAGTTGGCCAAGAGCAGGGTGACCTCGGGCCGCGCCGCTTCCGGGGTGAGGACGTAGCCACTCAGGTAGAGCTCGGGAAAGGCCAGCAGATGGGCGCCATGGCTGGCGGCGATGGCGCCCACCGTTTCCAGTCGCGCCAGGTTGTCGGCCACGGCCGAGGCCATGGCCGCGGTTCCGCTTCCCTGCCAGAGGGCCAGGCGCAGGCCCTCCCCCGGAGCCGGCGGCTCGGCCCGAAGGCTGGCCTGAAGCCGATAGGACAAGGGAGCAGGGGGGGATCGATGGGGAGTGGATCGCTGGGGGTTGGATCGGTCAGGGGAGAGGGCGTGTCGGGGTCCGGATCCGTCAATGGAGTGGGGTGGGTGATTGTTGTCCACGCTCGCGCGCCACCCGCTCCAGCGGGTCTTGGCCTCCAGGGCTCGGTTCAGGCCGGCAACGCCCAGGGGTTGAGCCCCAGGTCGGCGCCGATGCGGTGGGCGCAGGCGAAGCCGCTGAAGGCCACCGCGTTCAAACCCTGCCCGGGGAAGCAGGAATCCCCCACGCAGTAAAGCCCCGGCACCCCCGTGCGGTTGAAGGGCATCGGCAGCAACCCGGGCAGCCGCAGGGCCGGAATTGGCCCGTAGGAGCCCCCCATGCGCCCCAGAAAGCGCCGGTGGCTGCGGGGCGTGCCCACCTCCCGGTGACGAATGGCCCCCGCCAAGCCCGGCAACAGCGCGTCCAGCCGGGCGATCAGCCGGTTGGCGTCTGCCTCCTTCTTGGCCCGGTAGGCCGAGGGCGACAACCCCTGCCAGGCCGCCATGGCGCTTGGGGTGAAGGTGTGCAGGATGTGGTGCCCCGCCGGCGCGAGGGAGGGATCGAGCAGGGTCGGCATCGACACGAACACCACCCCCTGTTCCGCCTCCATCGCGTCCCAGTCTTCCAACAGCAGGTGGTGGCAGTGGAAGCCGGCCGGCACCACGGCGGCATCGATGCCCAGGTGGAGGGAAAGGAAGGAGGAGGAGGGGGTGTAGCGCCTCCGCCAGGTGGTCTCCGCCGCCGGGGTGTGGGCCCCATCCACCAATGGATGGGCCACGGCACCTTCCTGGCCGGCCGGACCGGCGAAGGTGTCCCAACGGGTGGCATTGCTCACCACCCGCCGGGCGTGGATTTCCTCCCCACTGGCCAGCCGCACCCCCACCGCCCGGCCGTTGTCGATCAGCACCTCGCTCACCCGGGCCCGGTAGCGAATCGCCCCGCCATGGCGCTCCAATCCCGCCACCAGCTTCTCGGCGATCACCCCCACGCCTCCCTTGGGGTAGTTGATGCCCCCGGCATGGCGATCGGAGAACACCATGCCCGCGTTGATCATCGGCGTGCGATCGGCGGGCATCACGCTCCAGCAGAAGCACTCCATGTCGATCAGCTTGAGCAGAACCGGATCCTGGATGTGGCGCCGGGCCACATCTCCCACGTTCACCGGCAACCAGCGGGCCAGACCCAGGCAGGCCAGGGGCGCGCGGAAGAACACTTTCGCCAGATACGCCGGATCCTCCAACGACAGCAGGGGCATGGCGTCGAGGCAGCGGAACACCTGCCAACAGGTGTCGTAAAACGCCCGGATGCCCTTGGCTTCGTGGGGAAAGCGCTCGCAGAGGTGGGCGATGAAGGTGTCGTAGTCGCGATCCACGGCCACGGTGAGGCTGCCGGGCAGGTGGTATTCGAGCTGGGCGGGATCGGGCACCGTGTCGCAGCGCTGGTCCACCGCCGCCAGGGCGCGGGTGAGCAGGTTGGTGTGGCCCCGCTCCCCGAACCCGAAGATCATCGACGCCCCCACGTCGAAGGTGTAGCCGGCCCGCCGAAAACTGCCGCCACTGCCGCCCGGGATCAGGTAGCGCTCCAACACGAGCACCTTCGCCCCCTTGGCCGCCAACTGGCTGGCGGTGACCAGCCCGCCAATGCCCGCCCCGATCACCACCACATCCCAGGGCGGCGCGGAGCGGGCGGCGGGTCCCGCCTCCGGCGACGGCTGGGACAGGGCGGGAGTCGAGGTGGGGGCGCTCAAGGGCGGCAGCGGGTCAATCTGGAGACCCTAGGGAGGGCAGGGACCCCCTCATGGCGTGAGAGCTGGCACCAGGGTGGGCACCCCCGCCAGGTCGGCCAGGGCCCGGTCGCGATAGGCCCCGTAGCGCAGCCGTTTCTCCCGGATCCGCTGGGGCAACTCCGGCAGCAGGCCGAAGGTCGGCGGCATGGGCTGGAAGCCGCCCCGCCGCCCCGCGCCGCTGTCGGCCTGGGTGACGAAGCCAATCAGGGCCCCGGCCATGGTGGTGAGCGGCAGGGTGAGGGGTTCGAGGCCCCGGGCCAGGCGGGCGGCGTTGGTGCCCGCCAGCCAGCCACCCGCCACCGCCGCCGCGTAGCCCTCCGT
>JBKDSY010000198.1:0-25932 GCA_046340755.1 Cyanobacteriota bacterium | reverse complement strand
GCGCAGGCAGGCAGCCATGCGGCGATGGGTGTAGGCATTGCCACCAGGAGCGATCAGGGCAGGCTGCTGCTCGAACAGCTCGCGAGCGGCGTTGGTGACGATCTTGGAGGCGTTGGAGGTGATGCGGTTCACAGCATCCATGCGCTTGTTGCTTTCAGCAACGAGAGCGGAAAGAGCGTCAATTTGGCCGGAATTGAGAAATTCGCCGCGGGCATCTGCCTGGGCAACGACCTTGGTGAAGGCGTCGAACATGTGTAGAGCTCCTGATCTCGACGTTCTCCGTCGGGAGTGGGTGGGTAAGGGGAAAGAAAATTTGGAAACAGAACCGATGGTGAAGGTGAGGTAGTTTTGGTGAAGAGCCATGCTCTTCTCCACCTGGATTCACTTCCGAAGCTGTTCCCAGTCCAGCTGCGACTCTGATAAGCCAGGGTTTCGCAACGGCAGAGTTATTCTGATCTGCCGCAGCGGCGCAGTGCGAGCCACTTAACAAATGGTCACTGACCGTCGGCGTCGCAGGGCTTCGGCAGGCGCTTCGGAGCAGGCGCCGCGGGATTCCCCAGGCAGCAAAAAGCCCAAGGCCACTTGGGGACCTTGGGCAGGGACAGCCAGTTTCTTCCAAAAGAAGGGCTGACCGTCAGGGGAGCTGACCGGTGGGTCAGGACACCCCGCTGACGCTGACGTTGGTCACCTTGCCGCCCAGGCGATGCACCAGTCGTAGGGTCTCGTTCATGCGGGCGTAGGGCACCTGCATGACACAGTCGGCGCTGCGGACGAAATCGTTGCGAGCCAGACCGGTGACATTGATGGTCACTTGCCGGTCGTTGCTGGAATTGGTGTTACGCGCACCTGCGGAAACCTTCATGGCCAATCATGGGGTAGGGGGATGAATCGCATTGGGTGATGAACACCTCAATGGAGGGGGTCAATTCACGGGCGTGATGCTGGCGATCCGCCCACCCTCGCGATGAATCTGCTGCTGGACTTCCAGGAGCTTGTTAAAGGGAATGAAACGCACCCGATTGCTCCGCTTGTGAAGGCGGTAGTTGTTGAACCCACTGATTTCCACCCTAAATGTGCGACCTTCCTCGCTGGCTCCCACCCCCTGACGGGTGATGCCATCGGAGGTCACGCGTCGGAACGTGCTGCCCTTGGCGTTGGGGCTGACCACGGGAAGGGGTGATTCCGCATGAACAGCGGGATTGAGACGGGATTGATTCTTGGAGAGATCACCCTTGATAGAAGCGGCTGCCCCACGGGTGAGTTGCAGCATGTAGGAAAACTGCAGGCCTTGCTGCCCGATTGAATAATCCCAACCATGGAGATAGGGAACAGTTTCTTCGCCGAAACGAGTTTGATATTCAGCGCTATCGATGTAGGAGTCGATCTCTGCGTCGTAGCCTTGCTCCTGCAGGATCGTGAAATGGTGCAGCATTTCAGATTTATTCTGTGGTGCCCGGCCCAACAGATGCTTGAAATTAAGCTCGATGAATCGATAGGGATTGCTGTTGGTGAAGAAGCGATCCCGATACAGGCTGCTCTTGGCGACCTGGCGCACGAATTCCCTGACGCTTAAATACCCTCTTCGGAACAAGGATTCCGGCCCGTCAAGCCGCTCGCTGGCCATGACATATTGTCGACCAAGCACCTGCTGATAGACGGCACGGATCAGATTGGCCTTGTCGACATCAGAACTGGTCGCCCAATTTTCTTTGTTGCGATCATTGGCGAATCGCGCGATGCCCAGATAGGCAGCGTTGGCGAGAGTCATGGGAAGCGTGCGTGGAGGGCCGGTGGAAGGGAAGGAACAGGGGTCGCGGCTCCATCTGGTCGGATCCGGAGCAGGCGACCGGTACCGAAGTCTGGTGACGGCAGAATCGATACCTCGCTTCACGATGATCGGGTCACGATGATCGCTTCACAACGGTAGTGATGACGGCAGTCAACGAGGGAGCCTGAAGCCGCAGGCTGCAGCCGGATCCTATGGGGGTGGCTGCGGAAAGGAGCAATGCGTTCAGAAACGTAACAAATCCTGGCGCGCCTCTCCACCCCAGCGCCTTCACCCCCGAGGGGGTCTGGCGACCCTGTCGCCTGCCGGTACCATCTGGCCACTGCCATCCGAGTCAAATGTCACGAAATGTCCCTGATCTGCCCTGGGCCGTTCACCTCAGCGACCAGCTCAAAACCCTCTCGGAACTGATGGAAACACTCACCTTCAAAATGCTGGAGTTGGAGGAGCGCTGTGCGGCCCAGGAGGAGCAGTTGGCCGCTCTGCACCATGGCACTGAGCAACACGACACCGAACTGGCGCAGGCCATGGACAGCCGGATTCAGGAGACCGAGCAGCGTCTCGGGCGAATCGAGATGTTGTTGCGACCAGAGCAGCACGCTCCTGCCCCGCCTCCGCTCCGGGCCCTCGCCAGGCCAACGCCCATTGGCAAGAAGGGGCGCGAATCCACGCAGGCTCCGAGCGAGGAGAGGGAGCAGCTCGATCCACCCCATCACGACACCAGCTTTGAGGACCAGTTCCTCGAGGAGATAGATGGCGACGAGCCGTCCCTCGCGAGTTGAGCGACGGCTCGTCAGCCAGGCTTGATGGGCGTTGTTAGCCGGCCTGGCCCGTGCTGAACATCACAGCCGCCACATAGATGAGCCCACCGGTGAGGGCGAATCCGCCTGCGGTCACCACCCCTTGCCAAATCGATCGGGCCAGTGGTGTGGGGGCATTGGCCAACCATTGGGGGCGTGGAAGGGAGAACTGCCCCGCTGGCATCCATGCGGTGCCCCCCCCAGCAGGCGCCCGACGCTTGGAGACTTCACGCCAGTAGGCCTCATAGCGTGGAGCCTGCTGATTGAAGGGTCTGGATCCGTGGGATTGGCCAGGCAACACGCGGGAGCGTTGGTGTGGCACCTGATCCAGGCCAAAAGCCTCCAGGTATTCAGTGGAGTCGAGTAAGTGGTCCACCAACCCAGGCAGGCCTTGTTGGGCAATCAGAATTGACAGGGCCAGCCGTTCCCGATCGCCATGGACAGGGCGGCCGAGCACGCGACCAACCACTTGATCAACCATCCGGTAGTTGCTGTTGCAGCGATAAAAATCGTTGCGAAACTTTTGGGACAGGAGCAGGCCGCGAACGAAGTCTTTCACTGTGATCTGTCGACTCCTCAACTGGGACTCCAGTGCAGGATCGCGATCCACCTTGAAGGCGTGGAAGAAGATCTGGCGATAGGCCTGGGCAATGATCACCTCCGTTGTGGCGGACCTTTGCCCCAAGTCCTGTGGTAACAACCGAGGGGTTTCATCCCCGCCAATGGGGAAGGATCTCACCCGTGAATTCTGGGCGACCGGTGCAACCTTAAGGAGTGGAAGGGCCATGAAAAAAAAGAGGGCCCCGAACCTTAAGGGCGGTTTGCGGCCCTGCGGCTTGATCAGTCAATGATGATTATGTTCCTTTACAATTGGTCTTTAATGCCTGTTCAGGGAAGCGTGGAGTTTCCCCTCAACCAGGACCTCCCGCCGTGGCCTGCTTGAAAGGGCCCGACCCTTGGTTCAAGCGGGCCCATCCACCGGCTCTGGGACGGTCAGCCAGAGCTCTGGAAGTTCAGCACTGTGGTCATGGGTGCGTTCGAATTCAAACGCCCCGGCAAGGGATCCCCAGAGTTGCTCGTGGGTTTCGGGATGGTGTCCCCGGTCGATGGTTCGCATTCCTTCGGGTGACAGCTCAAAGGAGCTCACCAAGTAAGCGAGCTGCCCCTTGCGCTCGATCAGACAGCGACATCCCGGCTCCACTTCCCCTTCAAACCCTTCGCCCCTCTCGCGCACGAGATAGTCACATCCTGGCAGCGGCAGCAGGTCTTCCGTTTGGATGGTGGCCCGCAGGCCGGCATCCTGGGTGGCCCCCCAAAAACGTTTTTCGTCCCGGAGTGCCAGGTTCTGGATGATGAGCTGGCTGTCCACCTGTTGGGGTCGCAGCACCCTGATGCGATACGGGGTGGAGGGGTCGATCGCATAGGACTGCTCCAGGAGCAGGGATCCAGGCAGCAATTGGGGGAGGGGCCGATAGGTGACCAGGATGTGGGCAAAGAGGGGCGGATTCTCAAACGCCTGGGCTTGATTGCTGAAACTGCCGCAGAGCTGGCGCAGAAGGCGGGCGTAGGCGGAGGTGGCCATGAGGTGCGTTAAAGACCAAGGAGCCGAAGACGAAACTCTCCCACCTCCCGGGCCCTAGCGGCATTGGTGAGGGCAAAGGGATGGTCGCTGATCTGGTCAAGAATCCTGCCGAGTTTTTCCGTAGTCGTCAGGTTCTGGGCTTCAGGATCGCGGGCCAGGATGGTCCAGGCCTCATCGAAGGCGGCAGCAAAGCTGTCGGCGTTGTTGAACTGCCGATGGTCGTCGTGAAGCTGAAAAGGTAGGCGAGACATGGATGGACGCCGCTCTATGGAACCAACAAGCCCGCGGATGGGGATGGGGCCAAGGGTGCCCATCTTCAGGGTTTGCAGAACCCAGATTTGGGCTGGGATCAAGACGAATGCGTTCGTCTTTGGGATTCTATCAAGACAACAGGCGGAGCTCCGGGCTGCAGTCATTTCCGGGGGCCACCCAACTCAAGGACGACCTGCGGCCATGCTGTTTGGGCAACAAAAATCGTTCAAATCCGTGCGCCTGAAGATGGTGCACGGATTTGCTCAGTTGATGCGGAGCAGAGCCACGTTTTCGAGCCTGCTGCGTGCGCCTTCCTCATCCGCCACGGCCCATTCCCCTGCACCGTCCAGACCCTCCTGCCACCGACTGCCACGTCGATGCAACGACTCTCCAGCCAAGGCTGCTGAGCCGTTCAAGACCATCCGGGGATGGATAAAACTGTCCACCCGGTTCGGTTGATGCCAGGACCCAGATTTGAACTGGGGACACGGCGATTTTCAGTCGCCTGCTCTACCAACTGAGCTATCCCGGCGTGCCACTTCCGGCACCCTGCGATCTTAGATCACGGCCGCCGACCTGGCGACGCAGGGGGGTGCGGGCCAGACAGATCAACCCCTGCACCCGCCAGCCCGCCTGTTGGAGGGTTTCGGCGGCGTTGAGGGCAGTGGCCCCTGTGGTGAGGATGTCATCCACAAGAAACACCGGGTGCTTCCGGGCCTCCATTCGGCTGGGCCGACGCAGGCAGCTGAAGGATCCTCGCTGGTTGTCCTGCCGCATGGACTGGTTGAGATGGTGTTGGCCGAGCACAGGGCGCGATCGTTCCAGAAGGTCCGCCTTGGCCCAACGCCACTGGCGCGCCGCCTGTTGTCCGATCAACGTGGGCAGCGGATTGGCCCGTCGTTTCCAGCTCGGCACAGGCACCAGCTGGGGGGAGGTCAGCGGGGGAGCGGTGGGCCGCTCCATTCCCTGGATCAGGGCAGCGATGCGCTCCTGGTGGGGATGGCGACGAAGCTCCAGCAGCAGGCGGCGGTAGGCACCTTGGTAGAGGCCGGCGGCCCACCAGCCCAAGGGAGATGTCCCAGACAAGCCCAAGCGAGGCAAAGATAGGTGATCCGCACAGCCAGGGCAGAGCCGGGAGCTCAATCCCGGGGGGGCCAGGGGCTGGCGGCAGAGTGGACAGGGCTTGACGAACAACCACTCAAGGGGCCAGAACAGCAGCCAATGGGGGGCTTCAGTCAAGGGTGGGAAACGGGCATCACACCCGCTTGCGCTTCTTCAAGCGTTCCCGGGGATCGACCGCAACATCGCCACCAAGGTGCGGTGCGCATCCTCACTGTCGCTGAGTCGATGGTCGAAGGGCACGTCCACACTGGACCCATCCACCTCGAGGGTCATCGCATCGGGAGCCACAGTCACCATCCTGGCCGCCTGGGCCTCGGATCTGCCTCCGTAGTGGCGGGCGTAGGCCAACACCGCGGCGGCATGGTCGTCATTCATGTGGCGACAGATTCTTTCGCTCACGGCCGGGGTCAGGGGATCAGCGGTCATGGCTGTGGAATTGCTCCCGCCCATTCTGGGGGCTCAGGCCGGAGAAAAGCGCTGCCAGAGCAACAGGGCCAGGCGAAAACCACTCCAACCGACGTACACCGCCAAGACAACAAACAAGCCCATGGCAAGGACGGACCGGAGACGATCATTCATCGGGCGGATTCCAGGACGGATCACTCCATCCTGGCCTGGGCCAGACGAGCCATCCCCTGGGCGGCGGATAGATCTGGCCGGTTGAGCACAGGGAGCCCCAACATCCGTTCACGCAGCTGGCGCCATCGGGGATTGCGAGCCCCTCCTCCCAGGGTGATCACCCGCCGGATGGGGGGCGCCCCAAGGTCCCTCAACCGCTGCCATCCCTCTTGTTCGATGCGGGTGATCCCCTCCAGGAGGGCTTGAAGAAATGCGGCATCGCTCACGGGCCGGGGCTCCAGGATCGGTTCCAAATGAGGGTCGTCCTGGGGGAACCGCTCTCCACGGCTCAGCAGCGGGCGCAATTTGAGCGGGCCACTGACCTTGACATCCAGTTGACGGCTCAATTCCTCGACCTGGCTGGGGTCGAAATACCGCATCAAGATTCCTGCGCCGGTGTTGGAGGCCCCACCAATCAGCCAGCGGCCGTTGAGTCGATGGCAACTCACACCATGGGCCTGGATGGGCTCGGGAGCGAATTGCTTCACCACCAAGGTCGTTCCCAAAACCGTGATGCCCTCCTCATCCAAGGGTGCGGCGGCCAGGACGCCGGCATTTGCATCGGTGGTGCCCGCCACCACCTGACAGTTCTCCGGCAGCCCGAGGGTGGGGGCGACCACGGGTGACACCCGTCCAAGCACGGTGCCACTGGGCACGATGTCCGGCAAGGAGGCAGCCCATGGTGTGCTCTCCAAGGTGCCGAGCCATCGCTGGTGAAGCAGATCCCAACCCAGACGAAGATTGTTGCCCTCCTCACCCCAACGCCAGGTGCCGAGCAGCCAACCCATCAGCCAATCGGCCTGGTGCCGGATCAGGAGGGGGGAGGAGGGGGTGAGCTCCCGGCTGCCCTCCAGAAGCCGCAGGGCCCTGGCCAGACTGCCGCTGGCTTGGCCGGCAGGATGGTCGGAGCTTCCCAGCAGTTGCCGGGCTTGGGTCACCTGCTCGTCGCACGCCAGGTGATAAGGAAGGGCATGGCTGAGAGGCCCTTCCAAGAGACGGCCATCGCGATGGCACAACAGCAAGGTGCCTGAGGTGCCAGCGATGGCAACAGCCCCGACTTGTTGCCTGAGCTCCAGGGGTATGGAAGACATCAGGGAAACCAAGGCTGCCTGCCACACTTCAGGCCGCTCGAAAGGACCCGGGTAGGAACTGCCGCGTTCGATCAGCGGTTGTCCCGCCGGGTCAATGACGGCAATCCTTACCCCACTGGTGCCGAAATCAACTCCTAGGGCCGGTTTGGGCAAGTTCAGAGGAGGCCTGTTGGAGGGTTTGGGCAATGGCGCTCACGTCTTCCCATGGAAGGTTGAGATCGCTGCGACCGAAGTGCCCGTAGGCCGCCACCTCCTGATAGAACCGGCCTCCCCGTTGCTGAGGAAGGGTGCGCAGCCCGAAGGTCTCAATGATGGCTCCAGGGCGGAGATCAAAGTGCTCCTGCACGAGGGCGGTGAGAGAGTCATTGCTCAGGCTGGAGGTGCCAAAACTCTCCACCAGAATGCTTACGGGTTTGGCCACGCCGATGGCGTAGCTGAGCTGAACTTCGGCCTTGCGGGCCAGCCCAGCAGCCACGATGGCCTTGGCCACGAAACGAGCTGCGTAGGCTGCGGATCGGTCCACCTTGGTGGGATCTTTTCCAGAAAAGGCACCGCCCCCATGGCGGGCGTAGCCCCCGTAGGTGTCCACGATGATCTTGCGGCCGGTCAACCCCGCATCGCCCTGGGGTCCACCTACCACGAACTTGCCCGTGGGATTGACCAGGAAACGCGTTGAAGCCTGATCGGGTTTCAAGGTCAGATCTGCTGTGGCGGGCTCCACCACATGGGTCCAGAGGTCTGCGGCAATACGCTCCCTTAGGGCTTTTTCTTCACTCACCCCGTCGATCTCCGCCTCATGCTGGGTGGAGATCAAGATGGTGTCGATGGCCACGGGCCGGTCATCCTCATAGACAACGCTCACCTGGGTTTTGCCATCGGGCAACAGATAGGGGAGCTGGCCTAGATGACGCACTTCCGCCAAGCGCCTGGCCAGGCGATGAGCCAGGCTGATGGGAAGTGGCATCAACTCAGGTGTTTCGTCACAGGCAAAGCCAAACATGATGCCCTGATCTCCGGCACCGATCTTGTCCAGGGGATCGCCTTGGTGATCATCGGCTTCGTCGACCCCCTGTGCAATGTCGGGGGATTGTTGGTCGAGGGCGACGAGCACGGCGCAGCTTCTGGCGTCAAAGCCGCCGGCTCGATATCCCTTGTAGCCAATGGAATCAATCACGTCGCGCACGAGATGGTTGAAATCCACCTTGGCGGCCGTGGTGACCTCGCCAGTGATCAGGCACAGCCCGGTGTTGACAACGGTTTCACAAGCCACTCGGCTGGAAGGATCCTGGCTGAGCAGAGCATCCAACACCGCGTCACTCACCTGATCACAGATTTTGTCGGGGTGGCCCTCCGTCACTGATTCGGAAGTGAAGACGTAACGGCCCATGGACGAGTGGCAAAAGGGTCGGCAGATCCTATGACCCGTCCTTCGCGCTTCAGGTCTCGGTGGACACGCCTGGAGCCGGTTTCCCTGTTTCGAGCACCACCAGATCCCGCCAATGGTCCAGTAATGGGTAGCCGGGGGCCAGGGTCACGGGGCGCTGCCAGCCACCTCGATAGCCGATGGCCAGCGCCACGCCCGCTGCCTGTGCCATCCGCAGGTCGCTGTTGGCATCCCCAATCAAGGCACAGTTGGAGGGGGGGACTCCCAGGGACTCGCAGACCCGGTGCACAGCTGCGGGATCGGGTTTGCGCGGCTGTTGGTCGGCACTCCAGATCACAGCAATGTCCTGGGAAAGTCCATGCTGTTTGAGAAAGTCTGCGATTCCCTCCTCCCCATCGTTGCTGATCACGGCGCAACGTACGCCCAGCCGTCGCAGGTCCATCAGCAGATCCATGAAGCCATCCGTCGTCGGTGCGCTGGGCGGGCCAGGTGGGGTCTCCAGGTCTGCCAGGCGGAAGGTTTCCTCCGCCATGGCAAGGGATTCAGGCCAACCATGGCCGATGAGGGTCAATGCCACGGCCGTGGCCATCAAATTGTGGTCCCGGGCCCCTACGGCAGTGATCCCCGCCGGATCGAGACTCTGTCCATGGGGATGGAGGCCGTAAGCGCTCCGAAGCACCTGCTCAAGTTCATGGGCCCTGGAAAGCGCACCCAAGCGCACGCACTGTTCCAATCGTCTGGTGGCCAGGGAGAGAAGGTGGGGCTCGCTTCTGCTCATCGTGCCGTCCTTGTCGAACAACACGGCTTGGATGTCCGCCGGTTGACCAGCGGACATCAAGGGCTGGCCCCGCAGGATCAGGCAAACCATCCTGGCGTACCTGCGGTAGACGAGCTACTCACTCGGGATTTCCCCCCATGGGATCACCATCCTCCGCCTGCTCCAGGAGCATCTGCTTGTAGCGGGCAGCCATTTCTTCGGCTTTGTCAAACACTTTTTGCGGATCGGTCAACATGTCACCGGGCTCGGGCTCGAGGGCCTTGGTGGAGAGGGAAATCCGGCCCCGTTCAGCATCAAGATCAATAATCATGACCTTCATCTGATCGTTAACATTCAAAACGGTATGGGGCGTTTCGATGTGTTCGTGGCTGATTTCCGAGATGTGAAGCAGACCGCTGACGCCGCCGATATCAATAAATGCGCCATAAGGTTTGATGCCACGAACGGTTCCCAACACCACTTCACCCACCTCCAGACGATTCATCTTCCGCTCGACCAGAGCCCTACGATGACTGAGCACCAGACGATTTCGCTCCTCGTCAACTTCCAGAAACTTCAGCGGCAGGAAATCAGCCACCAGCTCTTCCTTGGCTTTGCGAGTGCTGATATGACTGCCAGGAATGAATCCCCTCAAGCCCTCTACCCGAACGAGAGCACCACCACGATTGGTGGCGAATACCTCACTGTAAATCGTGGCATCTTCTTTTTGGAGCTGGCGAACACGTTCCCAGGCTCTCTGGTACTCAATCCGGCGTATGGAGAGGGTAAGTTGACCATCCTCATTCTCTTCGCTGAGGATGAAAAATTCTCGGTTCTCTCCGGCCTCCAACACATCGGAAAGGTGCTCAACTCTGTTGATGGAGAGCTCTTGCAGGGGCATGAAAGCCGCGGTTTTCGCGCCAATATCAATCATCGCTCCCTTGGATTCAAGGGCAAAAACCGTGCCGTTGACCACATCTCCAGGCTTGAAGTTGTAGTCGTATTTATTCAACAGTGAGGCAAATTCATCGAGCGTGAACCCAACCCCATCGGCTTCACGGCCCGCAGCACGGCTGGTGGAGCTATCTGCCGCAGGGATCTCGGAAGGGATGCCCTGCTCATCCAGCTCATAGGAGTCTTCCGTGGCCTCCAGACTCTGCAGCTCGGGGGATGGGGTGACGGTCATAAAGGTCTGGCGGTCTGCCACAGGCAGTGGGAAGGAATCCCCCATTCCGCCGCCGCGGAACGTGGGCGCAATCATTGATCCTACCCCTACGGCCGTGCGACCACCGGGTCAGTTCAAAACGGTGAGCCGATCCTTCGGGGTGCTGGCCCGCTCCATCTGCCCCAAGCCCTCCAGGGTGGCGACGAAATCGCTGACGCTGCGGAACTGTCGATAAACGGAGGCAAAGCGCACGTAGGCCACCTCACTCATGGTTTTCAGCCTCTCCAAGACCAACTCACCAATCTCGTTGCTGCTGACTTCCCGTTTGGCCCGCTGCTGCAGCACCAGCTCCATGTCGTCCACCAGGGCTTCCAGCTCCGCCGGCTCCAGGCCTGTTTTTTCGCAGGCCCGGAGCAGACCATGGAGGAGCTTGGAGCGGTTGAAGGTTTCCCTGTTGCCGTTCCGCTTGACGACCGTGATGGGAACGGTTTCCACCCGCTCATAGGTGGTGAAGCGGAAATCGCAGTTCAGGCACTCACGGCGGCGTCGCACGCTCCTGCCGGAGTCAGCGGCGCGCGACTCCAGCACCCGGCTGTCTGTGTGCTGACATGAAGGGCATTGCATGCCCAGAACCACATTTGCTTGGAATTTTAGTGAGTTTTTTCCTTTTGCCTAGGGCACACAAAAAAAAAGCCCCTCGCGAAGGAGGGGCTGATGTGAGCTGGCGGGGCTCCGGTCTCCGGTTACTTGCCGATTTTCGGGGGATCCCGGAAGGCAATGGCGAAGAACAGGGTGGAAATGGCCAGAGCCAAAATGAGGATGTAGGCGAAGCTCTCCATGGGGAGTTCTCGGGGTGAAGGGCAAGGAGCCGGTGGTTAGCTGAGGGGTGTGCCCGCGGGGGGAACATAACCCTGGGGCAAGCGTCGGGTCGAGCGATCGCCAAGCTTTTGGAAAAGACCGAATTCCACCTGTTCGCCCAAGTCGGGGTCGATGCCGGCAAACACGTCTCTGAACAGGGTACGGGCCCCGTGCCAGATGTGGCCGAAGAAGAAGAGCAGGGCGAAGGAGGCATGGCCGAAGGTGAACCAGCCGCGAGGTGAGCTGCGGAAGGTCCCGTCGGAGTTGTAGGTCTCGCGGTCGAATTCGAAGGCCTCTCCGAGTTGGGCCTTACGGGCAAGGCGCTTTACATCGGCAGCATCCTTGAAGCTTTGGCCGTTGAGGGTGCCTCCGTAAACCGTTGCGGTCACTCCTTGTTGCTCGAAGGAGTATTTGGCCTCGGCCCGACGGAAGGGGATGTCTGCTCGGACAACCCCATTTGAATCCTGGAGCACCACAGGGAAGTTCTCGAAGAAGTTCGGCAGCCGCCTCACTTCGAGCTCCCGACCCTCCTTGTCTGTGAAGGAGATGTGGCCGATCCAACCAGTGGGCAGACCATCGCCATTGACCATGGGGCCAACTCGGAAAAGACCGCCTTTGGCCGGGCTGTTGCCAACATAGTCATAGAACGCAAGTTTCTCTGGAATGGAGGCCCAGGCTTCCTGCTTGCTCGCACCCTGGTCGAGGGCGGTTTGCACGCGACGGTTGATTTCTGTCTTGAAGTAGTTCTGATCCCACTGGTAGCGGGTGGGGCCGAAGAGCTCAATGGGTGTGGCCGCAGCCCCATACCACATGGTGCCTGCTACAACGAAGGCAGCAAAAAATACAGCTGCGATCGCACTAGCGAGAACGGTCTCGATATTGCCCATCCGCAGGGCTTTGTAAAGCCGCTCGGGGGGACGGGTGGTGATGTGGAAGATGCCGGCGATGATCCCCACGATGCCAGCGGCGATGTGGTGGGCCACGATGCCCCCGGGATTGAAGGGGTTGAAACCGTCTGGGCCCCATGAGGGCTGCACTTTCTCCAAATGGCCTGTGAGGCCATAGGGATCAGAAACCCACATCCCTGGGCCAAACACGCCGGTGAGGTGAAAAGCGCCAAAGCCGAAGCACGCCAGGCCGGCGAGCAGGAGATGGATGCCGAAGATCTTGGGAAGGTCGAGGGCCGGCTCCCCGGTGCGGGGGTCTTGCCAGATCTCGAGATCCCAATAAGTCCAGTGCCAGATCGCGGCCAAAAACAACAGGCCGCTGAAGATGATGTGGGCTGCGGCCACTCCTTCGAAGCTCCAGAAGCCGGGGTCAACACCGGTCTCGCCGGTGATGCTCCAGCCTCCCCAGCTGCCGGTGACGCCGAGGCGGGCCATGAAAGGCATGACAAACATGCCTTGGCGCCACATCGGGTTGAGAACCGGGTCGGACGGGTCGAAGATGGCGAGCTCATAAAGCGCCATGGAGCCGGCCCAGCCGGCAACCAGTGCGGTGTGCATGAGGTGCACGGCGAGCAATCGGCCCGGGTCGTTGATGACGACCGTGTGCACCCGATACCAGGGCAATCCCATTGGGGGTCAGGTCTGGGTGTGCAGGCGATGGTAGTGGGTGTGGAAGGCCGTACGGGGAATCAGGTAACGGACCGCAACTGGCGAGGTCGCAAACTGGGCCAGTTGCGGAATGGACCATGCCAGTGATTCGTTTCTTGCGCGAGGGGCGCGACGTGGAGTGCTTTCCCGGCGAAAACCTGCGGGAGGTGGCCCTGCGGGAAGGGATTGAGCTCTATGGCTTGAAGGGCAGGCTCGGCAACTGCGGCGGGTGCGGCCAATGCATCACCTGCTTTGTGGATGTTCAGGGTGCCCAGCCCGACGTCTTGAGCCCCCTCACCCCCGTGGAGACGCAAAAACTCAAGCGCCGCCCCCAAAGCTGGCGATTGGCTTGCCAAAGCCTCGTGCAGCGCTCCTTGGTGGTGCTCACCCGACCCCAAGCCGGGATCGCCAACGCGGAGCAGGCTTGGGGAGAGGCCTTGGATCGCCCCCTCCCCCCAGGGCCCCAGACCTGGCCCGAGGAGACCGAGGAGCCACTCGCGGAAGACACTCCTGTCGGGGAGGCCAGCTCATCGCCAACCGCTACGACCGATGAAGGCCCCCGTGGCACGGAGGGGGGGCAGTGATACCTTCACACCAATCCCGATCCAGCCATGGAAACCAACGATCTCGGCTTTGTGGCCAGCTTGCTGTTTGTCCTGGTGCCGGCTGTCTTCTTGATTGTGCTGTTCATCCAAACCAACAGCCGTCAAAGCGGCTGAGGAGGCTGAACATCGGAGGGGGCTGATCCCGGTAGCCCCCTCGCGGCCACGGCGCAAGCCTGGCCGGGCTTAATCCTTGGATTCGGGCTCCCGCACGAGGAGCACCGGAGCGGGAGCGTGAACCCGGATGTAATCGCTCACGGAGTTCCCCAGCAGCCGGTCTAAATCCACCAGGCCCTTGGCGACCAATGGCCGGCGGTCCTGGGAAGCAATCACCAGCAGATCCGCCTTCGCCTCCTCGGCGGCCTCGCAGACGGCCCGACCAACGTTGCCCGTTTTGTGAACCGTTTGCAGCTCCACACCAATGTTGCGAGCGCGTTGCACGGCTTTGTTGAGCACCTCATCCGCCGGGGTTCGCCCCCCTCGGGAGGGGGTGATGTCATGGCGTGACACATGGACACCCGTCAGGGTCCCGCCGGGGATGGCACGCACCAGTTCACAGGCCAACTGGATGGCGTCATCGCCAACGCCCGTGCCATCCACGGTCACCATCACCCGATTGATCGCCCTGACATAGATGTCATCCCGGACCAGCAGCATGGGCCGGGTGGAAAGCTGAAACACATATTGGCTGGCACTGTTGCTCAAAATCGATTGCAGACGGCCCAACCCCCGGGAACCCATCACAATCAGATCCGCATTCACCTCATCGGCCACCTGCAATACAGTTTGTTTCGCATCCCCTTCCCGCACCACTCCGTTCACCTCTTCCAGCTCCATCCCCATCCGGCTTATGGCCTCGCGAATCAGGGTCTGGGCCTTGTCTCGGTGGACCGCCACATCCTCCTGTCCCTGCTCGGGAATGACATGCAGGAGATGCACTTTGGCCTGCCGACAGGGCGGAATGGTCCGGAGCATCCGCACCATGTCCTCCACATGGCCAGTGCCTGAGTCGGCGATGAGCAGGGTGCGAAACACGGAGACTCCTCAGGGTTCGATCAGCCTATGGCTGAAGGCGTGCCCTTGTTCATGTTCACGCCACACACTTTGATGCGTTCCCCGTCCTTGCCCACTCCGCAGCATGCCTGGCGCCTTCACAGGCGTGTGCTCCCCCAGCACACCGACCACGCTGGCGTGATGTGGCATGGGGCCTATCTGGCCTGGCTGGAAGAAGCCAGGGTTGAAGCCCTGGCCATGGCGGGTCTGCCCTACCGCGCCCTTGCGGAGCGGGGATTGGAAATGCCTGTGGTGCATCTGTCGATTGCCTACAAGGCCGCCTTGCTGCACGGGGATCAGGTGGAGGTGCGCAGCCTGGTGGAGCCTCGGCGTGGCTTGCGATTGCCTTGGCGGTCGTGGTTCATCGGACCCGATGGATGCGTGGCGGCCGAGGCGCTGGTGGAGTTGGTGCTGGTGGATGGTTCCGCGGGGCTTGAGGGGCGGCGGGCCTTGCGGCGCCTCCCGAGCGACTTGGCCCAAGCCCTGAATGTGCTGTCGATAGGCCCATTGGCCCCCCAGCCCACGGGCTGAGATGGTTCAGTTGTACTATCCCGGTAGCTGGATGTTTTCGGCCGTTGGCTTCCTCCTTCCCTTGCCCCTCCTCTTCGCCCTGGGATTGGCGCACCCGGCTGTGGTGGCTGTTGTGGGCGCGATGTCCCGGCGTGGGAGGTCATCGGCTCGCCGCGTTGCTGGCGGGTTTCGGCAGCTTGGAGGCGGCCTGGCGGGCGCCATCGCCAATGTTGGCCAAGGTCTGCCATTGGTCGGAACGCTCCCTGGCGGCGGTTGAAGCCCACCGCTCGGCTTGGGGACCGGATCCCCTCCCCCTTGCTGCGCACCAGTGGAGACACGGCCGTGGGGTTGTCCTCCCTGGCGATCCCCGTTGGCCCCGGGCGATGCGACAGGCCCAGCCCCCTCCCACCGCGTTGTATTGGTCCGGACGGGGGAGTCTTTGGCCCCACCTGAGTGAGCGGCGGGCGGTGGCGGTGGTCGGCACCCGCAAGCCCTCCCGCCATGGCTTGGGTGTGTCCCGGCAAATCGGCTCGGTGCTGGCCCAGGGGGGATGGCCCGTGGTCAGTGGCTTGGCGGCGGGCATCGATGGGGCGGTGCATGAGGGATGTCTGCAAGCCAAGGGCGTGCCCGTTGGCGTCCTCGGCACTCCTCTGGAGCGGGTGTATCCGCGACACCACGGGCCCCTCCAGGCCGCGGTGGGTCGGCAGGGCCTCCTACTTTCGGAATTGCCACCGGGAGCGTCGGTGAGTAAAGGCTCCTTTGCCTTGCGTAATCGCCTGCAGGTGGCCTTGGCCTGCGCGGTCATCCTCGTGGAATGTCCCCAGGGCAGTGGCGCGCTGCATTCCGCCGAGCTGGCCTGGAGGGAGGGGTTGCCCCTGTGGGTGGTTCCGGCGGATACGGGTCGGGTGTCCGCGGAGGGAAGCAATGGGTTGCTGGCCCGTGGAGCCGCGCCCCTGACCCGGCCGGAGGAGTTGCTCTCCCTGCTGGGCCCGGGTCCCCTGGGGGCCCCTGGCCCAGCCCAGGGCGAGTCGGCCACCCCTGAGCTGGAGTCCAGCGGTGCAGCGGGTGCCGATCCCCTCCTGGCGGCCGTCGGTCATGGAGCCTCCATGGACGATCTGTGCACAGCCTTGAAGGCATCTCCCCAGAAACTTCTGCCTCGCCTGCTCGACCTTGAAGCCTCAGGGCTGCTGGTGGCGGAGCCAGGGCTCGTTTGGCGCCTCTCCCCCACGTGGCGGTCCCAGCCGGGTTCCTAAAGTTGATGCGGCCTAGCCTCAATCATGTTCCCGGTGGATTGCCCTCCTCCCGTGGCGGATCGCTCCGGATCGCCCCCAGAGCGCATTTCGGTGTCCGAGGTTCTGCCCTGGCGTCGGGAGCTTCAACATCTAGGGGGGGAGCCTGGGGCCCTCGATTGGCTCCTGGACGTGGCGGGCGGCGTCTCCGCGGCTCAGCTCAACGCCTTGCGGCTCCATCCAGCGGCCACCGTTACGCTGGCGCTCCCACGCCGGGAGATTGAGCGTCTCTGGCGACACCACCTGAGCAGCGCGGTTCCCTTGCAGTATCTCTTGGGCCGGTGTTACTGGAGGGATTTCATCCTTGAGGTGGGACCAGGGGTTCTCATCCCCCGGCCGGAGACCGAGGCCCTGATTGATCTCGCCAAGGTTCTGGTGGCCGATGGACCGCAACCCAGACCATCGTCTCGGATGTTGTGGGCAGATCTGGGCACAGGCAGTGGCTGCCTGGCGATGGGCCTGGCCCGCGCGTTCCCTGGCAGCCAGGGATTGGCCGTGGATGTGAGCCCAGCTGCTCTGGCACGGGCCCTCGGCAACCTCCGCGAATCCGGCCTGGAGGGTGGCGTTCGTCTCCTCCAGGGGGATTGGTTTGGAGCGCTCAGAAGCTGGTGGGGACGCCTGGATCTGGTGCTGGCGAACCCGCCATACATCCCTTCTTCTGAGGTGGATCGGCTCGATCCCGTTGTTCGTGATCACGAGCCTCGTTTGGCCTTGGATGGAGGGCTTGATGGGCTGTCCTCCATCAGGTGCCTGGCGAGGGACGCTCCACGTGCCCTGGCCCCGGGAGGTTGGCTGCTCCTCGAACACCACCACGATCAGAGTGACGCCGTGACCCAGATCCTGGCCAGTCACGGGCTGGTCGACCTCCACAGCCATCTTGATTTGGAGGGCCATCGCCGCTACGTCCATGGTCGTCGCCCCCCCCAAGCTGACCTGTTGACGCCCGGGAGGTGGCCATGAGTCCCGTGGGATCCCAGCAAGATTTGCTGGCTTGTCTCGAACGGGATGAACCTGTGGTGTTTCCAACGGATACGGTCCCCGCCTTGGCCATCCGACCCTCAGCCGCCCAGCGGATCTGGCTGCTCAAGCAACGCCCCGCCCATAAGCCCTTGATCCTCATGGGTGCGGATCTGGCCCAGCTCCAGGAGGCCCTTCAGGGGCCTTGGCCAGGGGATGGCCAACAGGTGGCCGAGCAGGTTTGGCCCGGAGCCGTGACCCTGGTCTTCCCGTTGCCTGGCCCCCTGCGGCAGGCCTTGAATCCCGGGGGACACACCCTCGGACTCAGGGTGCCCGCCTGCGCCATGGCCCAGGAGTTCCTTCGTCTTGCCGGGCCCTTGGCCACCACCAGTGTGAACCGTTCTGGCCAGCCGGCGGCCCTCTGCGCGGAAGAGGCCAGTCGCCTGTTCCCTGACCTCACCCTGCTCGGACCGTTTCCCTGGCCTGCGGGTTCAGGCATCCCCAGTGAAGTGCGTGCCTGGAGCGAGACGGGGTGGCAAATTTTGCGGGCTCCCCACAGGACGCAAGACTGATGGTGCTCCTCGTGTTGCTCACGTTGGTGGTGGTGTCCATCAGCCATTGGCTGTTTGAACCTCTCCTGCGGCTGGTCACCCCGTTACTTTTTTCGGTGTGGCTGGGTTGGGGTGGATTGGCGTTGGTGCTCTGGATGTTCGCCGGGGTCGCCTCCGAGGGCCCACCGTCCAATCCGAACTCTTGAAGACCCATCCTCAACGCCACGGAACAACCACACCCGCCCCAGGCCTCGACCTCAATCCAGATTTGTTTGGATGACAACCAACCAATCCTGAAGGGATCGGGGGTGAATCCTGCCATTGACCGCTTGGATTTCCCTGAGGGTGACGGAATCAAACAAATCTCCAGCGATGGTGAGAAGTTTTGTTGATGTTGCTTTGATGACCAGCTCACAGCGGGAGGGAAAGAAATCAAAGCGACCAGCGTTGTCGTAAGTAACTTGTCCAACCGACCAGCCCCGAGGCGCACAGAGAAGATCTCCCGCACGTGGTGCATACTCAGTTACCCGGTAGCCCTTGAGCCGGGCATTGGGAGATTCATTTTGGCGATTGTAAATCGCTTCGTTAATGGTGCCTGAATGGCTGGCTGCATAGGGAAAACGCTCCCCCGCTCCGGCCCGCTTCATAACATAGGAAATGAAAGCGGCGGACCACGGGCGATCACTGCTGCTCACCTCTGCGGGACTGCGCGGCGGATCCTGGAGCAGACCCTCGCGCCAATAGGTGGCCACCCTCTGCCACTGCCCCGGGTCTCCTTCCTTGCGTCCCGGTCGCATCAAGCGCCCATACTGGATTGTGGGTTCACCAAACCATCGCCATTCAGCCAGGGCCAGCTCAACAAGCTTGCCGCGCGGAGTCTGAGCCGTTCCCCCTGAGGGAAGCGTAGGGAAACGGGATTGATCGGAGGCCGGTGAAGGGCTCAGGTCTGGGCTGGGAGTCGTTCTCTTTTCGGCGTTGTTCAGCAGCACTCCGATCAACAGACCACAGGAGGCGACTCCCACCAGCCACCAAGGCCGTTTGCCATCCAGGGGGTGCCTGGGTGGCAGTGGGTCGGAGGGCAAAGACGGGGACGGAGAGGCACTGGTAAGCAACTTGCTGTCTTCCCTGGCGGCGGGAATGGCATGGCTAAGCTGATGTAGGAGCTGCTGGCGCTCATCAATCAGTTGTTGGTTGCGATCTAGAATTGGCCTGAGGCGCTCATTGAATTTGCGTTCGTAAATGTCAGGGATATCTTTCAACAGGCCTTGATAGGTCGAGATCTCTTCCTGGGTGGCTTCCAACTCATGCAGGGTGGCGAGATGCTGCTCTTCCTCATCCTCAAGATTGGCCATGAGCAAGAACTCTGAACGGGAAGCCGGCTAACGGATTTGAACCGATGGCCTTCGCTTTACAAAAGCGCTGCTCTACCACTGAGCTAAGCCGGCGTGCTTTCCAGCAGCCTAACCCTGGGCTAGGGCCCAAAGAACCAGCTGGGTGCGGCTGTGACAACCGGTCTTCCGCAAGAGTGCGGACACATGACCCTCCACGGTGCGGCGGCTCAGATTGAGCGAGCAGGCAATGGCCCCATTGCCGTGCCCCCTTAGCAGCAGTGTGAGCACCCTTCGCTCGGCTGGGCTGATCCGGATCGTTGGCTCCAAAGTGGAGTCGGACTGAAGAACAACCGGGTTAGGCACACATCCCATCGCACTAGGGAGCCGGAGTTCAAGTGTTCCCCTGAACGGGCTCAGGAGTCAACGTGGGCAGTGTCGCTGTTGGAGCTTGTCTCAGGCTCCTGCGAGGCGGCTGCCGTTGGGCTTTCTGCCGGGTTGTCCCCAGGCCCCGCTGCTTCTGGAAGGGATGGCATTTCAGGGCCAACCCCCTCCATCGCGTCGCCTTCCTCGCCGTGGGAGGGAGGGCTGGACGGAGCAGGGGGGCCAGGCGGAGGAGGCGGACTGGCAGGGGGCCTGACCTTGGCTCGCCGGATCGGCAAGTTGGCCACCAGGGCTGTCACGCGATCTTCCGTGGCAAGGCTGACATCGCCCCCATCCAGGTCGATCTCAACATATTTCTGCACAACTTCCAGAATTTCACGGCGCATTTGTTCGAGTAACTCGGGATTTAAATCGCTGCGATCATGGGCCAAAACAAGCTGGAGTCGTTCCTTGGCGGTTTCAGCACTTGGCTTTTGCAGCCCGAGTAGACGTTGGATAAAATCTAATAATGCCATGGTTAAAGCAAGCCGGCCTGACGAAGTTTGTTGAGCAAGCGTGCGCGCATCCCCACCCTTTCCTTTGAGGGATCAATGAGAGGAACGTTCTCACCTCGCAAGCGGCGCGCGATGTTGTGGTAAGCCCTGCCTGCGGCACCAGAAGATTCGCCGAGGGTCAGGGGTTCGCCCCTGTTCGTGGCTACAATGACCTGTTCGTCTTCTACAACGAGTCCCAACAGTGGCAGGGCCAGGATGTCTGTTACCGCATCCACCGCAAGCATGTCTTGATTGGCAACCATCTTGGGACGCACCCGGTTCAACACCAGTTGCACCGGCTGAACATTCATCGAACTCAAAAGTCCAATGACGCGGTCGGCATCACGCACGGCTGAGATTTCAGGCGTGGTGATCACAATGGCTTCCCGGGCAGCGAAGGCAGCATTTTTGAAGCCCTGCTCAACTCCAGCGGGGCAATCGATTAAGACGTAATCAGCTTTGCTGGCAACAAGATTGACGATTTTTTGCATGTCTTCTGGCGTCAGCCACTCCAGCATCCGCGGATTTCCAGCTGGGAGCAAACAAAGATTTGGTTGCTGTTTATGCTTGACAAGCGCCTGCTCCAGCCTGCAAGTCTCGGCAAGCACATCCTGGGCGGTGTAAATGATCCGATTCTCCAACCCCAGGAGTAGATCCAGA
Organism: Cyanobacteriota bacterium; assembly: GCA_046340755.1. Lineage (GTDB taxonomy): Bacteria > Cyanobacteriota > Cyanobacteriia > PCC-6307 > Cyanobiaceae > Cyanobium. Next base: position 5,055 of record JBKDSY010000198.1, on the reverse strand, counting down.
TTGCGCAGACCGAAATCCGCGTCCAAAACGGTTGTGCGTTCTCCTAATTTGGCCAGTGCGATGCCCAGATTGGCGGTAAGTGTCGTTTTGCCAACGCCACCTTTTCCTGAGCAGATCAAAATGATGCGGGCTGGGGGTGACGTCACGGGAGTCGAGGTCATGGCGGCAGGTTACGGCAGGCAAGTTCCTATCTCCCTTCAGGATTGGCCAAGCCCTTGGGCTGGCACCCCCCCCAGGGGCCAGAACGGGTCCGCAGGATCAATTTGAATGGCTCCCCCAACCAGGTGGGCCTTTTCGGCGAGGCCCGGCGGCGGAGCTTCCGCCGGGCCTCGGGCCACCAGATCCGCGATCCGCAGCTGAAGAGGATGGAGCTGCAGGGCCACGATGGTGGCCGAGCGGTCTCCGGAGCGGCCGGCGTGGGCGATTCCCCTCAGCCGACCCCACACCATCACGTGTCCCGCCGCGCTGATCTGGGCTCCTGGATTGACATCCCCCAACACCAGCAGCGAGCCGGCGGCATGTTGATGGTCGCCTGATCGCAATGTGCCCTGATGAATGGACAGCCCCGCCATGGGCGTGGCTTCGGCCGAGGGCGCCTTCTCCCCCACGACGGGCCTCACCACAGCCCATCCCATGGACGCGGCGGCGATGCAGGCTCCGTCCTCCAGGCTGTAGACCGTCCGGAGGGAGAGTGCAGTGCTGGCCAACAAGTCGCGCAGCCGCTGGACATCGACCACTCTCAGGGGCCAGCGATCGCAGAAGAGGTCCACAGGGCCCCGGAGGCCAGGGTCAAGGATGAGGGCGTTTCTCACCTCTTCCACCACGTCCCCAGCCTTGCTCCAGGCTGGCAGCTTGATGGAATGGGGCCGCTCCCCATCGTTGGATGGGATCAGCTCAGCAGCCATCGCGGTAGGAACGTCCATTTCCGACCCTAGTCAGTCGGGCCTGAAAACCGGAACTTCGCCAGTCTGGCCTGCAGTTCAGCCTCCACCTCTTTGGGATGCAGGAGCCAGGCCCAAGGTTCCTGGATGGTCAAGGACTGAACAAGCCGTGAACGGGCCTCCAGGGCTTCCAGGCGCTCGCCATCCCAAAGGCGGAGTCCGCTTCTGTAGGGGTCGTACCCCCTGGTCTGACCCTGTTGCAGGGCGCAGCATCCCTCAGGGTTGAGGCCGGCCTGTTGGGCTTCTCTCTGGGCATGGGCCAGGAGCTCCAGGCGTTCGGTGGCGGAGAGGTGACGGACGTCCAGGGCTCCCAACAGGCGTCGCTCAAGGAGGCGCTCACAGGGGTCCCGCAGGTCTTGTGGACCATCCTCTCGCCAACGGATTAGGTGATACAGCGTTCGCACGTCATCGTTGGCCAGAAAGCCGGTGTGGCTGAGATCTTTGGGGCGCCAGAGCCACTCCGCCATGGGACCATCAGCCCACACCTGATGGGGCCCGAGCCGGCGGGCCACTTCGATGGCCTGCTTCAGCAGCCAGTTGCAGACGACGTTCAACCGGTGGTTGTAAACACTGCGATACATCAATTGCCGCACCACCAGATAGTGCTCCACGGCCAGCAGGGCCCGGGGATGGATCGCGAGGGATCCATCGGGCGCCAGGATCAGGCCTGCCAACAGGCGATCGAGATCCAGCTGGCCGTAGGTGGTTCCAGTGCTGTGACTGTCTCGCACTAGATAGTCCAGTCGATCGCAATCGAGTTGGCTGCTCACCAGTGCCTGAAGTCCTGGTTTGCCGCCCCCCCCCCGTTCCAGCCATCCCGCCACTGTGTCCGCAGTGCCGATCCCCTCTGCGTCTAAACGCTCGCGCAACGCCGGATCGGTGCGGATCAGGCGGGCTGACCAACTCTCGTGGGAGAGGCCAAACATCTCTTCGCCGCTATGGCTCAGGGGACCGTGGCCCACGTCATGGAGCAGGGCCGCGGCATAGACGATCACCCGGTGCTTGGCCAGTTGGGGATGGCTGCGCTCCAAATGGCGCAGCGCCAGCCTTGCCAGGTGCAGAACCCCGAGGGAGTGGGTGAACCGGCTGGATTCCGCCCCATGAAAGGTCAGATAGGCCGGTCCCAGTTGGCGAATGCGCCGAAGCCGCTGGAATGGGGCCGTGTCGATCAGATCAATGGCCATGGCCTCCGCTGGGATGGCCCGATCCAGCTGAATGGCGCCGTGCAAGGGGTCGTGGTAGGTCCGTTGTCTGGAGCTCATGACCTGGGCGCTCCAGTCGCCAACTGCTCCACAAGCAACTGCGCCGCAGCTGTGAGCCATTGGTCCTCCCTCCCCCCTGGATTGAGGGGTTCCGGGGGCGCGAGCTCCACATCTGGCTTGATGCCAAGGCTCTGGATATCACGGCCCGCGGGGGTGAGGTAATGGGCAACCGTGACGGCCAACCCGCTCCCGTCCCCCAGAGGAATCAGGGTCTGAATCAGACCCTTCCCGAAGGTCTGACAGCCAGCCAGCCTGGAGCGCCCGTTGTCTTGCAGCGCACCCGCCAGGATTTCGCTGGCGCTGGCCGTTCCTCCATTCACCAAGGTGAGCATCGGCCCCGTGAAGAGTTGCTCCGCCGAACTTTGTTGGCTGGAGGCGATGCCGGTGCGATCCCTGGTTTCAACCACAGTTGCCGATCCCAAAAAACCGTTCGCGACCGCCAGGCCCGCGCTCACCAGGCCCCCACTGTTGTTGCGCAGGTCCAGGAGCAGGCCTTCGATGGGGGGAGAGGCGTCGCCGGGAGTGAGGCGAAAGGCACGCAGGGCTTGCTCCACTTGGGCGGGCACGGGCTCACTGAACTGGCTGATGCGCAGATAGCCCAAGTCATGGCCTTCCTCCCGCAGGCGCTTCACGCGCACGGGACGAAGGTCAACTTTGCGCCGGGTGAGGTGCACCTCGCGGATGGCACCCGACTTCTCCCGCAGGCGAATCTCCACCTCCGTCCCCGTTGGCCCCCGCAAGAGAGCCGCCGCACGCACCAACCCCAGCGAACGGGTAGATCGTCCATCCACCGCCAGCACGTCCGTGCCCGAGGCGATCTGAGCCTCCTCGGCTGGGGAATCGGCCAATGGGGCAATGACCACTACCTGGTCATCCTCCCGGCGCAAGCCCAGTTGCAACCCCACTCCAGACACCGTTCCCTCGTTGCTTTGCCGCAGCGCGGAAAACTCTTCCGGCCGCAGCAGCCGGGTGTAGGGATCCCCAATGGACGACAGCATCCCCTCAATGGCCGCGTAGGCCTGCTCGCTGGTGGTGATCGGCCGTTCCAGGGTCTCCTGGCGCCGCTGTCGCCAATGGAGCTGGTCCAGCTGGTCGGGGTCCACGTAGCTCTGGTTGACCAACTTCCAGGCGTCGACCACCAGCTGTTGGGCGTCGCTGAGGGCCAGGGCCATCGGTTGTGGCAACAGGAACGTGGCCGCGAAAAGCCAGGCCCCAAGGCCGATCCCAAGGATTCGCATGAGTCGCGGGGCGGTCCCACGGTCACGCCTTGCCCGCTGGGCGGGTGTTGCAAAGGGTTGAGGGAGGCGGCGGCAGAGGGGAGGGAAGCTCACGGCGCGGCACGGACGATCGGTAGACTTTCGCAACCAAATGCCCCCCGCTGCATGGCGAACTCGTCTCCTGCCGCGTCCGATTCCAAGTCCAACCCCGTCTACGAGTGGTTTAACGAGCGTCTTGAGATCCAGGCGATCGCGGACGACATCTCAGCGAAGTACGTGCCGCCCCACGTCAACATTTTTTATTGTTTGGGTGGCATAACCTTGACATGTTTCCTCATTCAATTCGCGAGTGGCTTCGCGATGACGTTCTACTACAAGCCCACCGTCGTTGAAGCCTACGCCTCGGTTCAGTACCTGATGACTGATGTCAGCTTTGGTTGGCTCATCCGGTCGGTTCATCGCTGGAGCGCCAGCATGATGGTGCTGATGCTCATTCTTCATGTATTCCGCGTTTACCTCACTGGTGGTTTCAAGCGACCCCGGGAGCTCACCTGGGTGACTGGCGTTGTTATGTCAGTGATCACGGTTTCCTTTGGCGTTACGGGCTATTCCCTGCCCTGGGATCAAGTTGGGTATTGGGCTGTAAAAATTGTTTCCGGTGTGCCGGCTGCCGTCCCCGTGGTCGGTGACTTCATGGTTGAACTGCTGAGGGGCGGTGAGAGTGTTGGCCAGGCAACCCTCACTCGCTTCTACAGCCTTCATACCTTCGTTCTCCCCTGGTTGCTTGCTGTTTTCATGTTGATGCATTTCCTCATGATTCGTAAGCAAGGAATTTCTGGTCCCCTCTAATATTTTCCTGACCTGGCCTACTGTTTCCTTCTTCACTCCCCACGACCATGCACATTCTTAAGAAGCCTGATCTCACTGATCCCAAGCTTCGGGCAAAGTTGGCGAAAGGAATGGGACATAACTATTACGGGGAGCCGGCTTGGCCCAATGACCTGCTCTACATCTTCCCAGTTTGTATTCTCGGCACCATCTGTTGCGTAGTTGGTTTGGCTGTTCTCGACCCAGCCATGCTTGGCGATAAGGCTGATCCCTTTGCCACCCCCCTTGAAATCCTGCCTGAGTGGTATCTCTACCCTGTTTTTCAGATCCTAAGGGTCGTGCCCAATAAGCTTCTGGGCATCGCGTTGCAGACCATGGTTCCCCTTGGTCTCATGCTGATCCCTTTTATTGAGAGTTTTAACAAGTTTCAAAATCCATTCCGGCGCCCTGTCGCCACTTCGGTCTTCTTGTTCGGCACCTTGTTTACGATTTATTTGGGCATCGGCGCTGCCCTGCCGATCGATAAGTCTTTAACCCTGGGCCTTTTCTGAAGGGTTTTCCAGCCCCCAGCCACGTTTCTGTCGCACCAGCCCGCAGGCCACTAGGCTTGCGGGCCTTTTGTTTGGCTGCAATTGGCTCCCTACCTGCCATGGGCAGAGCTGGTTGGGGTGAATGGTGTGGTAGGTTGATCAACTGCGCGGGGGAGACGAGAGTCTGAACCGCGCCACCGAACGAGATGGAGGCGAGAGCCGACCGTGTTGTAAGGTGATCAAGTCGTCGAGAGACGACAGCCGACCAAGCCCCGAG
>JBKDSY010000197.1:0-3540 GCA_046340755.1 Cyanobacteriota bacterium | reverse complement strand
GGCCCGGCGGCGCCACAGCCAGAAAACCGTCCTGGAGCGGGCCGCCGAACCCACCTTCCCGCTGGCGGTGGAGATGCACAGCCGCCACCGCTGGCTGGTGCACCAGGAGGTGGCCGCCACGGTGGATCTGCTGCTGCGGGGGCAGGCCGCCCGTCCCCAGATTCGGGAGGTGGGCGCCGATGGCGAGGTGCAGATCCGGGAGGCGCCCCCGAGCCGCCTCTCCGCTCCGGTGGCCCGGGGTGAGGCCCAGCGCCCCGGGGAGCCGCGCCGCGCCCCCCAGCCCCGCAGCCTGGCCCCCAAACCCCTGCCCGACCCCACCGCCCCCGTCTCCCACCGGCGTGCCACGCCCCTGCCCCCCCTGCGGCTCTGCGGGGTGGGCGTGAGCGTGGGCCAGCTGGAGGAGGCCGTGCGGGCGGGCCGGCTGCCGGTGGAGGTGGTGGCCCAGCCCGAGGAGGCGGACGCCATGCTCAGCGTGCGGGGCCAGCTGGGGCAGGACCCCACCATCCGGCGCCGGGCCCAATCCCTCGGCCTGCCCATCCTGGTGATCAAGACCGACAACCCCCACCAGCTGCAGCGCGCCATGGAACGGCTGGTGACCCGCCGGACGGAGGAGGGGGGGGGCGCCCCGGCCCCTCCCGATCCCGGCCAGTTGCAGCGGCTGGACGACAGCCACGCCGCCATGGAGGAGTGCCGGCTGGCGGTGGAGCAGGTGGTGCTCCCCCATGGCCGTCCCGTGGAGCTGTTGCCCCGCAGCGAGCGGGTGCGGGCGATGCAGGCGGAGCTGGTGAGCCGCTACCGGCTCCGCAGCTCGGTGTTTGGCCAGGGGGACCAGCAACGCTTGCGGGTGTTTCCCGCCTGAGGGCTGAACGCCAGGGGCCCGCGGCGGCCGGGGATGAGTTGACGAAGCGCCTGCCGCTGTGGGTTACTGGCTGAGGGTTGGGACAGCGCCCTGTTCAGGGGCTGAAACGATTCAGGTTGAGTGATCTCAGCCACCTGATGGGCCGTCGCCAAGCGGTAAGGCAGCGGGTTTTGGTCCCGCCATTCCTAGGTTCGAATCCTAGCGGCCCAGTTCCATCACCCCATCTCGCGGGTGTCCGTGCCCTCCCTGTTGGTTTTTGATTTTGACGGCGTGCTCGTGGACGGCATGGCCGAGTACTGGTGGTCGGCCCGACGGGCAGCCCTGGAGCTGGAGGGGCAGGCGGGCACCACGGCGCCCCCCCTCCAGCTGCCGGAGGAGGCCCCCGAGGGCTTTGCTCGCCTGAGGCCCCTGATCCACAAGGGGTGGGAGATGGTGTTGATGGCCGCGGAGCTGGGCCAGCCCGATCTAGACGTGGCCGCGATCCTCCAGGCCTACCCCGAGGCCCTCGCCACCGCCCGGGCGCGGTGGGGTTGGAGCCCGGACCAGCTGCAGGAGGCGCTGGAATCGGTGCGGCGGGAGGCCCTGGCCAGCGATCGGCAGGCCTGGCTGGGGCGCCATCGCTTCTTTCCGGGGGTCGAGGAGCGCCTGCGGCGGCTGGCTCAAGACGGGGTGCCCTGGGCGGTGCTCACCACCAAGGGCGGAGCGTTCACCGCCGAGCTGCTCGCCGCCGCTGATCTCCATCCCGCTGCCCTCTACGGCCATGAGGCGGGCAGCAAACCCGAGGTGCTGCTGCGCCTTCTCCAGGAGTCGCCCGGGGGCGGGAGGCCGGCGGAACCGCCCTGGTTCGTGGAGGACCGGCGGCCCACCCTGGAGCTGGTGCGCCAGACCCCGGGACTGGAGGCCGTGCGCTGCCTGCTGGTGTCCTGGGGCTACCTGGCCCCTGGGGATGGGGTGGGCCTGGATGGGCTGGGGATCGCCTGGCTGACCCCGGAGGCCTTCCAACGCCCCTTGGCAGACTGGCCCCAGCCCAGTACAGTACGGGCGTACTAAATTAGTGGTTTGGAGGCGCGTGGGACGCTGGCCCTTTTCGGTGGCACTGGTGTCCATGAGACCGCACCATGGCCAGGGGCGACGGCCTGACCACCGCCGGCACCCAGCCCCAGCGCTCCACGCCCCGTCCCAAGCCATCGCGGCCGTCTTCCCTCGTTCCCTCTAAACCAATGCCAGCCGACACCAAGGCCGCTTCCAGCAACGGCACCGCCTCCAAGCCGGAGGCCTCCAGCGGGGCCGCCGCCAACCCCGAGCGCGACAAGGCCCTGGGCCTGGTGCTCAACCAGATCGAGCGCAACTTCGGCAAGGGGTCGATCATGCGCCTGGGGGATGCCTCCCGGATGCGGGTGGAAACGATTTCCACCGGTGCCCTCACCCTGGATCTCGCCCTCGGCGGGGGCTATCCCAAGGGTCGGGTGGTGGAGGTGTATGGCCCGGAAAGCTCGGGCAAAACCACCCTCACCCTCCACGCCATCGCGGAAGTGCAGCGCCGGGGAGGGGTGGCCGCCTTCGTGGACGCGGAACATGCCCTGGATCCGGTCTATGCGGCGGCCCTGGGGGTGGACATCGAAAATCTGCTGGTCTCCCAGCCCGACACGGGAGAGATGGCCCTGGAGATCGTTGACCAGCTGGTGCGCTCCGGCGCGGTGGACATCGTGGTGGTGGACTCCGTCGCCGCCCTGACGCCCCGGGCGGAGATTGAAGGGGAGATGGGGGATCTGGCGGTGGGCAGCCAGGCCCGTCTGATGAGCCAGGCCATGCGCAAGATCACCGGCAACATCGGCAAATCGGGCTGCACCGTGATCTTCCTCAACCAGCTGCGCCAGAAAATCGGCGTCACCTACGGCAACCCGGAAACCACCACCGGCGGCAACGCGCTGAAGTTCTATGCCTCCGTGCGGCTCGACATCCGCCGCATCCAGACCCTCAAGCGGGGCACGGAGGAATACGGCATCCGCGCCAAGGTGAAGGTGGCCAAAAACAAGGTGGCTCCTCCCTTCCGCATTGCCGAGTTCGACATTCTCTTCGGCCGCGGCATCAGCACCGTGGGCTGCCTGCTCGACCTGGCCGAGGAAACGGGCGTGGTGACCCGCAAGGGGGCCTGGTACAGCTACGAGGGAGACAACATCGGCCAGGGACGGGACAACACCATCGCCTGGCTGGAGCAGAACCCCACCCAGCAGGCCACCATCGAACAGCTCACCCGCCGTCAGCTCACGGAAGGTTCGGAGGTGACCGCCAATTCCATGCGCCCCCTGGCCGCTGCGGCAGCGAAGGCAGCTGCCGCGGCCCCGACCGAGGTGGAACGGGAGGAGGTCGAGTGAGGTTCGGGGCCTGAGGGGGGAGGGGGAGCCGGAGGGATCAGGCAGCCAGCTTGCGGGCCACGCCTCCCGTGGGCTCTCCCACCACCCCGTCCAGCCGTTGGGGGGCGTCGCCGGAGGCCAGGATAGTGTTCTTTAACTGCTGGGCCACCCGGTGGAGGTCCTGGATGGCATCGGCGCCCTCCACCTTGAGGAGTTCGAGGCCGTTGCGGGATTCCACCCAGGTGATGCCGTAGTCGGACACGAGGAAGCGCACCACATGACCCTCGCCCAGGTCGGCCACAAAGGAGACGCCGCTTTGGCTGGGCC
>JBKDSY010000196.1:0-31458 GCA_046340755.1 Cyanobacteriota bacterium | reverse complement strand
GAGCCCAGCAACGCAAATTCAAGAGCTTCGCAAAAACTACTCTTGCCAGTCCCATTGGGTCCATAAACCAGAGTTATGTCGAGACTTAGGTCAAACGTCTCAGGGCGCATGAAACCGCGGAACGGCCCCACGCGAAGTTCATGGAGCCGCCCAAGAGGCTGATCCTCGGTGTCTACATCGCGCAAAGCGGGCAGCCCATGTGCAGTTGTTGCGAGTTCTTGTACTGCGATTGGCGCCAAGCGCGTTGATCGGGCTCGCCGCGCTGCACCAACCTCGGCCAAGCTTGCAAGGTTCTGCAGAACAATATTCGCCATTCGGCGAACGTCATGAGCGACCGGCCGCTCGGAAAGATATGCCAGAAATCGCTGATACTCTGCGAGAACGCTCACTAAGTCCCTCCTGGGTGTTGCCTGCTAATTGTCCCACATCTGTTCATGCTCACTGGGCGAGGGGTTTCTCGACTAGGTCTGAAGAATAGGCTATAGATGGTTGAAATCGTCTTCTGGCCTAACGCTGCCCTTGAGTGGCAGGCTGTGGGCCTGCAGGGGCGAAGCTGAGAGCTGATGGCGGCCTGTCCACTCGAAGGGCCTGTTAGGCCTCTTGCTGAATATTTGTTATGGCACCTCGCGAATCTGAAATAACTCGATCGTAGCGCTCTATGAAGACAAGCATCTTGTCCGGATGGTCCTGAAAGGTTTGAATCCACCTAGAAAGAGCTTGAGCCATCTCTTGAATAAAATCTGCAAGATTAAAATATACTATATCCAAGTCTGGAGCAGGAATATATCCACTTCTTGCAACACAGAAGCTTATCCTTTTCTCTTTACCAGCAAGTACTTTCCTGGAATCCAGATTAGACATATGAAGGATTGAGTTTCGATGCTCCCACAACTGCAATTCAGTAATTCCGAGCTTTTCCATTGACATGTATAAGTTTAGCCATTCAACAAACCCTCCGGAAATATCACCAAACTCCAAATAGGAGATAGTGTCGATGAATGACACAATCAGCTTCATGCACGATACGTAATACTTTGAGCGAAAGAGCAACTTGATTGCATTGAAATAGTCATCATTTATAAGTCTTGGCAAATCAAAGCCATCTTCAGTAGTATAGGACTCAAGGAAGTCTGCCATTTTCCCCTTGCCTAGCTTTGGGTGGTCTTCAAAAGAGCTGACGTAGAAGGGCTCGTGTCCCAGCGTCATGTCTAACTGTGGCTCTCCATTAATTATTGGAGTGATACAGCACAGTGGATTATGAGGAGCATCGAAGCGTGCAAAGAAATCTTCGAAGACTTGAAAGCTGCGACCGACTCTTGCAAGAGCCATATAGGAGGAGTATTTCAACTGACCGTCTGAAGTGCCAATCATGCACGACCGTATATTTGCAATATCAGCGAGCAAATAGTCAGCATAAACAGAATTTTGTAAAAACTCCATTTTTTCTTCATCAGAGCCGTCTATCTCATGAACGGCAACGCCAAGCTGAGTTATAAATGTCCCATCTGAATAAACGAAGAGGTTGAATACTTTCTCTTTCATTGTTCTATCGACGAGTCACAGGGCTAGATTAGCCTAATGCCTCTTAATCGGAACCGCATATTACCCCAAAACCAGCCTTTCTGGCCGCCTAAAAACCCCTTCAAATCGTCAGAAGGCCCTGAAACAGCTTGCGAAATCCGGCATTTCACCCCAATGCGGAGCCATTCCGGGTTTATAGGCGGATCCGCCCATAAGAGTTTGGAGTGTTACAAAAAGTCAGCGGGACTGGAAAAAGTCAGCGGGACTGGACACGCCCAAGGGCCCGCGGTTCAACACATGTGTATAAATCGTGGGTGGCGAACGAATGGCGAAACGTGTGGGTTGTTGCGGGAGTGGGGAGTCCTGAGGCCAAAACCGCTCGCCGCACGGCTTTTTGAATCACGGTGGGATCAAGATGATGACGCCCCTGCTCACCAGTATCAGGATTGCGCCAGCGATGTTGTTGGGGAAAGACCCATTGCCAACCCCACTCCACCGAGGCTCGCGGATCCTTTCTGCCCAAAGCAAAAGGACGTTGCACCCTCCCATGGCCCTCCCTGAGATCCTGGCGGTGCAGGATACGAACCTCCTCCAGATGGGCCTGCAGTTTTTGGCCGATTCGCGCGGGAAGCATGGTTCGTCGATCCTTGCCACCCTTTCCATGCCGCGCCGTGATCTGCAAACGCTCAAAATCAAGGTCATGAACCCGTAGCCACCAAGGCCTCCACCCCAACCAGCTGCTCCAGCACCGCTCGCACCTCCGCGACCGTCATCACCACCGGGAACCGGGAGACGTTGGTGTGTCCGCACCACCCATCTGCCTTGGATGGCGGGGACGGTGGAACCGCAAAAAGCGCCGCAGCCACTGCTCGTCGGTGGTCACGGTGCGGCGAGCGTAGTGACGGGCTTGCAGTTCCTCCCAGCCCCCGAACCTCACCCCACCAACGCCAGCTCAAACGCCCGCCGATCGTCCTCGCCGCTGGGCTGGGCCCGGTCGAACACCTGGCAAAACACCTTCACCACCCGGTCGCCGGAATCGATGGTTTCCAGGGGGTCCTTGCGCAGGCGGTGGCGCAGGCAGCAGGCCACCACGCGGGCCACGTCGTCGTCGCTGACGGCATCGCGACCCTCGAAGGCCGCCAGGGCCCGGGCGGCGCGGTTGGTCACGATGTCGCCCCGCAGGCCATCCACATCCAGCTCGCCGCACACCGCCGAGATGCGCAGGCGCAGGTCCTGGTCGATGGTCACCCCTGGCAACCGCTCCTGGGCCGCCACCACCCGGGCTTGCAGCGCCTCCTGGACGGCGGCGCTGGCCTCCAGAAACGCCACCGGATCGGCGTCAAACGCCGTGCGTTGATCCACCACCAACACCCGCAACTCCGGATCCCGCACCGTGCGCACCTCCACGCTCATGCCGAAGCGATCGAGCAACTGGGGGCGCAACTCCCCTTCCTCCGGGTTGCCCGAGCCGATCAACACAAACCGGGCGGGGTGGCGCACGGAGATGCCCTCCCGCTCCACCGTGTTCCACCCGGAGGCCGCCGCGTCGAGCAACACATCCACCAGATGGTCGTCGAGCAGGTTCACCTCATCCACGTAGAGCAGGCCGCGGTTGGCCTTGGCCAACAGGCCCGGCTCAAAGGCGCGCACCCCCTCGCTGAGGGCCTTCTCAATGTCGATCGTGCCGCAGAGCCGGTCTTCCGTCGCCCCCAGGGGCAGGTCGACCATCGGCACCTGGCGGGGCTCCGTTGGCAGGGCTTCACCCCTGGCGGCCCGGGCCCGCACCTCCTCGCTCTGCAGGTCGGGATCGGCGGGGGAGCTGTTGTAGGGATCGCCCGTCACCACTGGGATCTCCGGCAACAGATCCGCCAGGGCCCGAATCGTGGTGCTCTTTCCCGTGCCCCGATCGCCCATGATCATCACCCCGCCAATGCGGGGATCAATCACGTTGAGCAGCAGGGCCAACTTCATCTCCTCCTGGCCCACCACCTGGGTGAAGGGAAACACCCTGCGCTTGCTGCTCACACTCACCGTTCAGAGGAAAAGGGGCGAACGGGAGATTCTTTCACAGCCGCTGGCGGCGCCGCTTCAGCGGCCGGGGTCTCGGGCGCCACGGGCAACAGGCTGAGCACCTGGGGCGGGGTGGCGTCCGCCGGGTAGATCAACCGCACCTGCAGCTGCCGCACCGCCCCTGGCGCCAGGGTCACCGTGCCCAGGGCAGGCCCCTCCTGCCCCGCCCGCTGCACCAGATGGAAGCTCTGCCGCCCCTCGGCCCGGCCGTTGGGGCCATCCAGCCCGCTCACCTCCACCGTGCCGCGAAACATCACGGGGCCCGTGGCCGGGCCGGCCGCCGCCTCGCCAGCGCCGCCGGAGCTGGCCGGCCCCCGAAACCGCAATCCCCCTTGGGGGCCATCGATTTTCAAGGGGGATTCCAGAGCCAGCGCCAACCGCAGGGGGCGGCGGGTGTCGTTGCGCAGCGGCAGGGTGAGGGCGTAGGTCACCCCGTAGTTGCCATGGGCGGCCCAGGCGGTGCCGGGGTAGAAGGCGCTCAGTTCGGCGGTCTGCACCTGGCCCGTGCCCAGGGTGCCCCGCTCCAGGGAACTGATGGGCCACGACAACGGCGCCCGGGAGGCCGACAGGGTGGGCCGACCCGGATCGGTGATCCGGCCGGTCCAGGTGGTGCCGCGCTGCACGCCGCTCACCCGCGAATACACCATCCGGCCCGGCGCCCCCCGGGGCGTGGGCACATGCTCCTTGGGGCTCAACCCCCCCGCCAGAATCTCGGCCCACACCGCGGGCGGCGGCGGCGACCCCTCCGGCCCAAAGGCCGCCAGGGTGGCCACATCCACCGGCCCATCGCTGTTGAGCCGCAGCTGCAGGTTGCGGCCATTGAGCAAGGGATCCAGACCCCGCACGGGCAGGGGCAACACCACCAGGGGCGTCAGGACGCCCGGGGGCAGGGTCCACCGCTCGGGCCAGGGGCGCTGGGGGTTGGGCAGCCGCAGCAGCAGTTCCGTGGCCACCCGGCTGCCAGGCCCGGCCCACACCGGCGTGAGGCCCTGGGGCATCAGGGGCGGCAGGGGCAGAAAGGGCGCCTGGGCCTCCTTGCCATCCACCGACTGGGAGAGGGCCGTGGCACCCGCCAACAGCCGCAGCTGCACGGGCTTGTCGCCCCGGGGGGCGGCCACCACCGCCAGCCAGAGGGTGGAGTCGAGCTTGTCGGGCTTGCCGGCATACACGTGGTGGCTGAACAGCTCGAACGTGCCGCTCACGGGCGCGTCCAGGTGGGCGCCGGGCGCCGTCAGGGGGATCGTGCCCAGCTGGCCGCCCGCCGGGAAGGTGGAGAGCAGGATGCCGGGGGCGACGATCAGCTCGGGGTTGTTGTCGTTGAGCATGGGGGTGGCATCCAGGCCACCGGGCAGAAGCTCCACCGCCTGGGGGCGCAGCCGGGTGGGCGCCGGGGTCTGGGCGAGGGCGGGCGCCATCCAGGTGGCTCCGCTCCAGGCCACCATCAGCAGCCACCAACGGCCGCGGGCCAGGGTCCGTCGCAGGGGGGCGGGCCAGCTCATGGCCGCTTGCCCACCAGGGCGCGACCGGCCTCGGCCGCCATCGCCCGAATCAGCTCGCCGGAGCGGGGGTCATTGAAGGGACCCTTCACCATGAAGGCGGCCACCGCCCGCTGGCCGTTGGGCAACTGGATCAGCCCGGCGTCGGCGTAGGCGATGCCGATGTCTCCGGTTTTGTTGTACACCTTGATCCCACGGGCCATCAGCTCCGCGTCCGGGTCGGCGGTGTCCTGGTTGAAAGCTTTGAGCAGGCCGGCCGGCAGCAGGGTGTTGGTGCTCGAGGTACCCAGGATCTCCCGGAACAGATCGCGAGCCCGGGGGCCGAGTTTCTCGCCGGTGTCCACCAGGGCGATCGAACGGGCCAGATCCCGGGCACTGCTGGTGTTGGTGCCCTCCAAATCGGGCAGCCAGTTGCGCAACACCGTCGCCCCCAGGCCCAGGTCTTGGAACGAGGCATTGAGGGGTTCCTTGCCGCCCAGCCGTTTGATCAACAAATTGGTGGCGCTGTTGTCGCTGATGCGGATCATCTCGGTGGCGGCCTCATGGAAGGGGAAGCGGGTGCCGAGGGGTTTGCTCGCCATCCAGCCCGCACCCTCACCCCGGGTTTCCTTCGTGAGCGGGAGGGGTTCATCCCAGCGCAGGCGCCCCTGATCAAAACGATCCAGGGCCACGAGCAGAATCGGGGTCTTGATGGAGCTCGCCGCGGGCAGCGGTTGATCGGGGCGCAGCTCCGCGTAGCGGCCGTCATCAAGCACCAGCAGAAAGCCGGAGGCGGTCAGGCCCTTTTGGGCGGCGGCCAGCTTGGCCCAGGCTTGGCTCACCCCGGTGAGTTCCCGGCGGGGCTCGAACCGCCCCAAACCCCGGTGGCCGCTGGGCAGGAGCCGGGGGGTGGGGTCCAGCCGGGGCACCCCCACCGATCCCTGGGCCAGCCGTGGTGCCAGGAGCTTCAACGTCGTGCCGGCGATCACCCCCAGCCCAGCGCCAATCACCACCAGCCGCAGGATCAGCAGGAGGGGCCCGCTCCACGGCGAAGGGCTGGAGCGGGGCGGGCGACCGTTCGTCACGGGATGGCGTTGGCGATCTAGGCGACTAGACGCTAGTGGCCCCCCCCGGCGGCGCCACCGCGACGGCTGGCCCAGCGCAACTGGCACACCATCCCCCGCAGAAGGGCCACCTCGTTGTCGGTGGGATGGGCCCGCTGCAGGAGGGCCCGCAGCTTGGCCATCCGGGCCCGGGCCGTGTGGGCATGGAGAAAGCCCACCTCCAACAAGAGAGCCTCCGCATCCGCCAAGGCGGCCTCCAAGGCGCCCGCCGGGGCGAGGGGCTCCGCCAGCCCCCGCGGTCCTGGGGCGTCCCCGTCGCTTTGGCGGAGGGTCCAGAGCTGGTGCAGGGCCACCGCCACCGCGTGGGAGAGGTTGAGGGAGGGGTAGGTGGCGGCGGCCGGGATCCGCAGCAGACAGCCGGCCCGCAGCAGCTCATCGTTCGACAGCCCCCGATCCTCCCGACCAAACACCAGGGCCCCAGCCTCCCCGTCGCTGGAGGGCCCGGTGGTCTCCGGCGCCCACAACCAGGCCAGGGCCTCCCGGGGCTCCAGCAGGGGCAGGGGCGGCCCCTCCAGCCGTCCGCTGGCGGCCACCACCCGGCGGCAATCGGCCAGGGCGGCCGCCAGATCGGGGACGATCACCGCCCGCTCCAGGTGGCTGACGCCATGCACGGCCATCTGGCGGGCCTCCGGGCCCAGGGGATCACAGCGGGGGGCCACCAGCCGCAGCTCATCGATCCCGAAATTGGCGCAGAGTCGGGCAACGCTGCCCACGTTGCGGGCGCCGGCGGGCTCAACAAGCACCAAAACAACAGTCAAGGCAGGAATGGTGCGATCAGGGCTTCGGTGAGGTCATCATCGGGAGGAAAGGAGGGATCGCGCATATCGAGATGGTTGCAAATGCGTTGGAATCCCTCCCGCCGAATGGCGACATCGGCGGAGGAGAGAATCAACAGGGGCACCGATCCCGCGAAGGCTGCCCATCCGGCGTAGGTGCCAGGAGGGGAAAGGATGTAGTCACAGCAGCTGAGCAGGTAGCGGGAGGCCAGATCGCTGTGGGAACGGAACTGATGGGGCAGGTCCTGGATGCCTTCAGGATGTTGGTCGTCGTTGCCCGTGATGAAGAAGCCCACCCGCTGATCCGGAAAGAGAGCGACAACATCACGGATCCAGCGAACGTATTGCTCTGTTGGATAGAAATATTTTCCACCCATCCAATGGCGATAGTCCCCGTGGCGAATCAAGAACCCGACCACCACGTCACAGCTGTCGCGCAGCTCACTGAGCTGGGCCTTCACGCTGGATTCGACGCCTAGGATCTGGCGGAAATAACGACTGATCTTATCGGATTGGCGCGGGGTAGAGATGGGGGAGACAAACAGCCATCCACTCAAAAAAATCACATGCTTGCCCTTGGCCCAAGCGGCAAAGCCCGGGTGATCGAAATCAATGCGTTCATTGCCCTCGATGCTGATCGAAACCCACTTGCCGCGGCCACCTGAACGCCCCTTCGACCGTGGAGAGCAGGAGCTAGCGATCGATGCGCCCACCCAAGACAACTGCTGAACCATCGCTTCGATCAGACCACCCGGAAAATGGGGCAGCGGGGGTGGGGGATAAGCCGCCACGCCACCGGGCCGAGTGCCAGCGAACACCTCCCGCCAGGGGTGGAAGGCCGGGTTCAAGACAATGGCGCCTTGATCCATGGCAAAGGCCAAAACATTTGCATAAAGAAACAGGCGATTTCCAAGATTGCCAAACGGCACCACGATCACCATGACTGGGCGTCGTGACACCAGGGAAACCCCAGAAAGAAGGATCAGGAACAGGTATCCCGCTGCCCGACGCAGCACACGAAGCGGCAACGGCAACGCCCCATCGTTCATGGCGACACCGGCAGGCTGTGCAGGAAGGCCAACAGATCCGCCATCGTCTGGGGATCGGGCTGGAAGCGGGGCATGGGCGGCGTGCGGCCACTCACCACCTGTTGGATCAGCTGGCGGTCGTTCTTGCGCTGGCCCACCCCGTGGAGATTGGGCCCCACCAGGCCCTGGGCGGCCAGGCCATGGCAGCCGGCGCAGTTGAGGCGAAACAGCCGCCCCCCATTCCCCTCGTCCCCCCTGAGCTGCAGGGTGGCCCGGGTGTAGGGATCGGCCCGCAAGGCGGGCAGGAGCACCACCAGGCTGAACAGAAGCACGGCCAGGCCAGCCACCAGGGTGAGCAGGGCGAGAAGCCGTCGGCCCCGGGGGGGGCCATCCTCCTGCCCCAGGCGGCCAACGGAGGTCAGGGCCCCGGCGGGCGCCACCGGAGTGGAGGACGAGGATGCGAGGGGGGTGGGGCCTGTCACAGAACGAGAAACGATCGCCAGAAGGCCGTGGGTCATGAAAGAATGCCTCCACGCGCCTTGTGGTGATTCTCCGTGATTGAACCCCTCCTCTGTGGCATCGTGCTCGGATTGATCCCCGTCACCTTGGTGGGGTTGTTTGTGGCCGCCTGGAACCAATACCGCCGGGGCAACGCCCTGGGTTGAGCATCCTCCGCACACGCGGCTTGGGCCCAGGGGAAAAACCTTGGGTCAGTTTTGGTATGTTCAATATCAAGCTTCAGGCCGTGTCGGTCCTCTAGGGCTCATTACCTTGCTAAGTCAGGGCTTTTTTCGGCCAGCCATCCCGCCGCGACTTGGGATGGGGACGCAGGATCAGCCCTTATAGGGCGTCGTGAGGCCATGGCGGCCGATGGTGAAGACGCCTCTTTCCAGTCCTGATCAGGAATCAGCCGGCCCAGACGCCACAAAACAAAGCTTTCGTTCCACAGTTCAACCCAAGAGAAAGCCGCTGGGTTGACCAGAACAACAAATAGAGGGAGATCTAGCGATTCCGCAGCCGAAATCCTGCTATTAACGACTGAAATAACAACACGACTTGACAGTACTTCACAAAAATAAAACCTCAGGCCCGCAGCCAATTGGGGCCACATTGCGCACTTTGAGCGGTTTTGCTCAATCCTGCCCTATGCAACCGCCAAGCTTGATTTACTGTTCACTGGGCGGAGTGAGCTCACGGCCCCATGGCCTTGAGATACATCTTCTAGGGTAAGCAAGAGCACTCCTAACCAGCCCTGTCTGTCCATTGAGGGATACCCTTTGGTCCTTGATCGATTGTCGCGCCATTCGGTGGTTCGCTGACGCATGGAATTTTCCCCACCCCCATCGACACGCCTTCAACACCCCCTCTGGTCCGAGCTCAAGCCAGCCCCCACGCCAGAGGATTGCGCGCGCAATCTCAGAAAGGTTCTCCCCTTACATCAGTTCGATGCCCTCACCTCCCTCTCGGACTGGTGGCATCACGATGGGGACCTTCCATTATCCCAGCTACCCATTGCCGCCAGTGTCGGCTCCCCCTTCCTGCTGGAATGCACCGACCATCCCCTCCACTGGCTCCTGCTTCTGCATGACGGCCATGCCACGGTGAAGCAAAACGGCCACAGCCACGCCCTGGAAGCGGGCGATGGCGTGATCCTGCCGGGCCAGCCCTGGACCTTTTTGGGCCAAACCAGCAGCACCACCACCATCGGCTTTGACCCCCTGCAGGTGTTGAACGCCGCCCGGAGCATGGCCCCAGCCAAATGGGCGCCCCCCTCCCCTGTGCACTCCCCCCTGCGAGACCTGCTTCCCCTCCCCACCCGCACCGACACCCACTGCGCCGTTCTGGTGAGCGCCATCTGTTTGGAATTGCCCGCCATCCACCAGATGGCCCAACTTGGGCAGAGCTTTCTCAATGGATTCCGGCTCCACGAGCTGCTCTACCGCATCATTGCGGCCATCATTTTTTCCGAGCTGCGGGATGGCCAGCCAGCCAATCCACCCGACCCATCCCTGTCCGACAGGCGCCTGGATCACCTACTCGACTACATCACGCTCCACCTCGCCGAGCCACTGCCGTTGAAGGTGCTCGAGGTGGAGAGCCACTACTCCCGCCGCGCTCTCCATTACGCCTTCCAGGAGCGCTTCGGGTGCAGTCCCATGCAATGGATTCGCCAGCAGCGCATGGAGCTTGCCCGCCATCGTCTGCAAAACCCCAACCCCGGAGACACCGTGGCCATGGTGGCCGCCGCCTGCGGCTACCGCTCCCAGAGCCGCTTCCGCATCGATTTTGAGCGCACCTACGGCTGCAAACCCTCCGCCGTGCTCCGGGGAACCGTGATCGACGGCGGTTCCAACATCACCACCTCACAGGCCCCGTAAGCCCGGCGCTGGCGTTCCCGCCAACCCGTTGGGATCGCCCACACCGTCCCCCGTTCGCCTTC
The DNA here is from genome assembly GCA_046340755.1 of Cyanobacteriota bacterium. Classification (GTDB taxonomy): domain Bacteria; phylum Cyanobacteriota; class Cyanobacteriia; order PCC-6307; family Cyanobiaceae; genus Cyanobium. Next base: position 21,024 of record JBKDSY010000196.1, on the reverse strand, counting down.
CCAGATCAAGGTGCCCCCCGGAGCCAACCAGCCCCCAGCGGCCACGGCCTCCGCCAAGGGCCCATGCAGACCCGCCGCCCAAGGGGGATCGGCATAGATCAAATCAAAGGGCGCCAAACCCGAGGCCGCCGCGCCGCGCCCCAGAAACCGTTGGGCCTCCCGCTCCACCACCATCACCGAGGGCGGCGCCCCCCCCCGATGGTCGATGGCGGCCGCCACCGCGGCCAGATTCTCCCGGGCCACCGCCGCCACCCGCCGATCCCGCTCCACCAACACCACCGCGGAGGCTCCACGCTGGAGCGCCTCGCAGGCCATCACCCCGCTGCCGCCGCAGAGTTCCAACCAGCGGGAGCCGCGCAGCTCGCCGGTGAGCATGTTCATCACCGCCTGGCGCACCCGAGCGGTGGTGGGCCGGGCCCCATCACCCTTGGGGCTGCGCAGCCGCCGGCCGCCACTCAGCCGCAACACCATCAGCCGGCTTGCCCCATGGCACCGCCGCCCCCCTCCACCCAGGTCAACCAACGGCGCAACATGGCGGTGCCTGCCCCGCTGGATTTCTCGGGATGGAACTGGCAGGCGGCGATCCCCCCCTGCCACACCGCCGCCGTCAAGGTGCCCTCCCCCCAGGCCACCCGAGCCGTGACGCAGTCGGGATCCTTCGGCACCGCCGCATAGGAATGCACGAAATACACCCAGGCCTCCGGGGCCTCCACTGGCAACAGCGGCGAGGGATGGGCTGGCACCAGCGGAGCCCAGCCCATGTGGGGGATGGGGTGGCCAGGCCAACGGGGCAGGGCCGCCACCTGACCCGACAGGAGGCCCAACCCCTCCCCCCGACCCTCGTCGCTGCGCTCAAACAGCAGCTGCAACCCCAGGCAGATGCCCAACAGCGGACGGCCCGCGGCGCAGGAGCGCCGCAGGGGTTCCACCAGGGAGGCCGCGGCCAGCCGCTCCATGGCCGGATCAAAGGCGCCAACGCCCGGCAACACCAGCGCCGCGCACCCCTCCATCGCCGCCGCGCCCTGCACGGCCACCACCTCGGCCCCCAGCCGCTCAAAGGCCCGCCGCACCGAATGGAGGTTGCCCATGCCGTAATCCACCAGGCCAAGCCGCGTCATCGAACCCTCAACCCGACGGACACAGCCGCTCGCCCGGATGGTTCATCGCCGGGGCGGTGGGCAGCTCCAGGTCATTGAGATGGTCGAGGAATTGATACAGACGCCCCACGCGGCGCTTGTCAAACCGCAAGCGCAGGCAAGGGCGCAGGATGCCGTTGTCATCCACGCTCTCCCCCGCCGCGATGGCCCCATCCTCCAGCAGATCCCCGAAGCTGTGGTTGAGCACCGGCAGTTGCTCCGCGGGGAGGGGGGCATTGAGCAACAGCTCCACCCGGTCTTGCTGCAGGCGGGCGCTGTGATACATGCGGTAGAAGCGGCAAATGCGCGCCACGGCCTCGGCCGCGGAACGGGCCTCGGCCACGAGGGCCCGATCCTCCGGCAGGATCAAGCCGCGGCTGGCGAGCACGTCGGTCACATTGGTTTGCCACATGGTCCAGAAGTCGTCCCCCTCCGGAGCCAACACCACCAAGGGGATGGGAGACGTGCGCCCCGTCTGGATCAGGGTGAGGGATTCGAAGAGTTCATCCAGGGTGCCGAAACCGCCAGGGAGCACGACAAGGGCATCACTTTCCCGCAGAAAAAACAGCTTTCGGGTGAAGAAATAGCGGAAATAGAGCAGGCGGCCCGAGCTGCCACTCACGAAGGAGTTGGGATGTTGCTCAAAGGGCAGATCCACATTCAGGCCAATGCTGTGGGACGTGCCCGCTCCGCTGTTGGCCGCCTCCATCACCCCTCCGCCCGCCCCGGTCATCACATCAAACCCAGCCTCCACCGCCAGGCGAGCCACCTCCTCCGCCAGGGCATAGGAGGGATCGTGGGGCTGGATGCGGGCCGAGCCAAACACACTGATCTTGCGGGCCCCACGACTGGGACGAAACACCTGCAGCGCCTCGCTGATGTCGGCCAGGCAACCACTGATCAGCCGCCACACCTCTTCCTCATCCTTCTCCGAACGGGCCACCTCCAACAGGGAAAGGGCTGCCCGTTCAATCAGGCGCCGCTGTGGATGACCCTCCAATTCCTCGGCAAGGGCCTCCAAGGGGCCTCGCCCCCTGGAAGGCAACGTGATGGAGCAGGCGGTGGTGGCCAGGGTCAGTCGTCGGAAGGGATGTACTTGGAGATGGTGTTCTTGAGGGTGGTTTTGGGCACGGCGCCGACAACGGTGTCCTGCTTCTCGCCGCCCTTGAAAATCATCAGGGTGGGAATGCTGCGAATGCCGTATTGGCTGGCAACGCCGGGATTCTCATCCGTATTGAGCTTATACACCTTGATTTTACCTTCGAATTCCTTGGCAATTTCATCCACAATCGGTGCCACCATCCGGCAGGGTCCACACCAGGGAGCCCAAAAATCCACGAGCACGGGTTTGTCACTCTTGAGCACATCCTGTTCGAAAGAGGCGTCAGTGACAGCCGGAGCACTGGACATTTGGGTGGGCAGCGAGCGATTTGGTCAGTTTAGCAACGGTCTTACGTGCGTAAGGACGACAAGGCACAAGCGTTGCAGGCCGTTGCACAGTCGCCCAACCCCCTCGACAAACAAAAAGCCCGGACGCGCCGGGCCGAACGGTGTGAGGAGTGTGCGAGCCGTAGCCCCCACACCATCAGGGTAGCGTCTAGGGGGCGTGACGCTCCAGAATCCGCCACAGCACCTCCCTATTTCCCCATTCCCAACTGCTGGGCTTTTTGGTAAACCTTCCCCTCGGTGAGCAGAGAGGGGGCCACCACCACCTCCACCTGTTGCATCTCCCGCAGCGTGCGGGCCCCCAGGGTGCCCATGGAGGTGCGGATGCATCCCAGCAGATTCTGGGTGCCGTCATCCAGGCTGGCCGGGCCCCGCAGGATCTTCTCCAGGCTGCCCGTGGTGCCCACCTGAATGCGCGTGCCCCGGGGCAACACTGGACTCGGGGTGGCCATGCCCCAGTGGAAGCCCCGCCCCGGAGCCTCCGCCGCCCGGGCGATGGGCGAGCCGATCATCACCGCATCCGCCCCGCAGGCCAGGCACTTGCAGATGTCGCCCCCGGTCACGATCCCGCCATCGGCGATCACCGGCACGTGGCGGCCACTCTCCTGGAGGTAGTGCTCCCGGGCGGCGGCGCAATCGGCCACTGCGGTGGCTTGGGGAATGCCGATGCCCAACACCCCCCGGGAGGTGCAGGCCGCCCCCGGGCCGATGCCCACCATCACCCCGGCGGCGCCCGCCCGCATCAGCTGCAGGGCCACCTCGTAGGTGACGCAGTTGCCGATCACCACCGGCACCCCCAGGTCGCGGCAGAGGGCTTCCAGGTCGAGGGTTTGGCGCCCGGCGGGCCCCTCATGCTCGGTGGAGACCACCGTGGCCTGCACAAACAACAGATCCGCACCGGCTTCCGCCACCGCCGTGCCCAGCCGCAGGGCGGCCGCGGGCGTGGCGCTCACCGCCGCGATCCCCCCTCGCTCCCGAATCTCCGCGATTCGCCGCCGCACCAGGCTTTCCTGCACGGGCTGGCTGTACAGCTCCTGCATCAGGGTCACAAAGCCGTCCTTCCCCACCGCCGCGATCCGATCCAACACGGGATTGGGATCCTCATAGCGGCATTGCACCCCCTCCAGGTTGAGCACACCGAGGGCACCCTGCCGGGAAAGCTCCACGGCCATGCCCACATCCACCACCCCGTCCATGGCGCTGGCGATGATCGGGATCTCCCGGCGGATGCCGGCCAGGCTCCAATGACTGTCGGTCACCTCCGGATCCACCGTGCGGCCGCCGGGCACCAGGGCGATTTCATCAATGCCGTAGGCGCGACGGACGGTGCGGAAACGGCCGAGCGAAAGGGTCAAGGGAGCTAGAGGATGGACAGACAAGCTATCAAGCGGCAGACCGCCCCCTCCCCTCGCCCCCCTTCAAGACCCCCGGAAAGCGTCCCAGCGCCGCTTCCAATCGCTGAGGATCACCTGCCGGTCGCTGCTGCGGGTGAGGCGGGTGACGCTGAACCGCAGCAGGGCGATCAGGCCCACCAGCTGCAACAGGCGGGGCAGGAGGGGCAGGTCGTCCAGGGTGTCGAGCAGGGCCACGTAGAGCTTGAGCACCACCAGCAGCCCTAGCAGGAGCCCCAGGCCCCGCAGGGGTCCCCCCAGCCGTTCCCACTGGCCGGGCAGGTCGGCGTCCTCCAGCCACCGCTTGGCTTTCCCCACCAGCAGGTCCCATTCCCCCCCCTCGGATCCGGGGCCGCCAAGGGGGGTGGGCAGGGGCGCCACCTCCAGGGTGGCGGCCACTCGGGGGGCGCCGCTGTCGATGGCGGCCACCTCGGCCGCGACCACCTGGGCCGGCTCCGGCTGGAAGGCGATCACCGTCTCACGCACCGTTTCGCTCACGGTTTCACTCACCGCCGTGACCTCGGCGGCCACCACCTCCAGGATCGGCTCCGGAGCAGGGGCGTCTGGCGTCTCCCCGGGGGTGTCGGCTGCGGGGAGTTCAACCTCAGCGGTCTCAGGCACGGGGGGGGAAGACACCGGGAGATCGGACGCGGAGCTCTCAGACACGGGTGAATCCGGGGTTTCGGGCATCGCGAGCGGTCAAGCTGTGGGCAAGAGCTTAAGGGCCATGTCCAAGGATCTCCATCAGGGATCCAAGGGCCGCAACCCTGGTCGCTGCCCCAGGGGGGCCACGGGTAGCCGCAGGGGAAAGCGGCCCTCCACCAGCTGAACTTCCAGTTCGGCGCCGATCTCCATCGCCAGCCGGGGGCTGTGGGCCGGCAGGGCCCGCAGGCGCCTCCCCTCCACCTCGATCCAGCCGGCCCGCAGGGCGCCGTAGCTCACCCCGCCGTGGCTGGGCTTCAGGCGCCGGGGAATCGCCACATCCAACACGGGCGCCTCCAGGGCCCGGTTGCTGGTGGCGGCGCCCATGGCGATGGCCCCATCCAGGAGGGGCACGGGTGCGGCGATGGCCACCAACACCACCTCGCCCTGGCCCTCCAACGACCCCATCCGCAGCCAGCGGCCCCGCAGGCCATGGAGGGGAACACACACCGCCGCCACGGCCCCCGGCGTGCGGGCGTGGCCACTGGCCAGCCGCCTGGGCTGGGGCTGGTGTCCACCCCCGGGCCCCACCACCCAGCCGAGGCCCCCCGCCACCAACACCGGCGAGCCCGGCCCGAGGAGGGCCAGGCCAGGCATCGAGAGGCCAATGCTGTCAGCCCCGGAGCAGGTGTAAAGCGCCTGGGCCCAGGGGCCCAACAGGGGGCCGTAGGGGGTGTGCAACAGGCCATCGGCGCTGCTCACCGCCACCACCCCGTTCTCCGTGATGGCCCGGGGAAGCAGCAGCTGGCCGCAGCCGACATCCTCCAAGCCCAGGGTGGTGCGCAACTCCCGGCGGGGGAAGAGGGTCGTGCCCTCCCCGGTGGCGCTCAACTCCACCGTCCGGCCCGCCAGCCACTCCGCCACCACCCGCAGGCCGGCCATGGGCACCACCAGATCCGTGCCCAGCCCACCGGCCATGGCGGCCACCCCCCCGAGGCGCGGATCCCGCAGGCGGATCGGTGGATCCGTGGGGCCCAGGCTCAGGTGGAGGCTGGCGTGGCTGGTGAACTCCGCCGTGGCGGCCACCACCACATCCGTCTGGTCATAGGCCGCCTCCAGACCAGCCTTCTGGGCCAGGCGGCGGAACTCCGCGGCCTGGCGCACCCGCAGCCGGCCCTCCACCTGACGGCGTTGCAACTCCGCTTCCGTGCGCGGGGGAAAGGCTGACGGGTTCATGGCCGGCAAGGAAGTCAGGCAAGGCACGGGGGCCTCGGATAAAGTGTGGGATGTCCTAGGTGTCGTTCATGGCGGATCCAACCGGACGGCCCCCGGGAGACGGTGAGAACAATCCAGGAGACAAGGGTCCAGGGGACGGCGAAGGGCGCATCATCCAGACGGACCTGCGCAATGAGATGTCGCGGTCGTATTTGGAATACGCCATGAGCGTCATCGTGGGACGGGCCCTGCCCGACGCCCGCGATGGCCTCAAGCCCGTGCACCGTCGCATTCTGTATGCGATGTATGAATTGGGCCTGATGAGTGATCGGCCCTATCGCAAATGCGCCCGAGTGGTGGGGGAAGTGCTCGGTAAATATCACCCCCATGGCGACACCGCCGTCTATGACGCCCTCGTGCGCATGGCCCAGGATTTCTCCATGCGCATGCCCCTCATCGACGGGCACGGCAATTTCGGCTCCGTGGACAATGATCCACCCGCCGCGATGCGCTACACCGAATCGCGCCTCCAGGCCCTCACCAGCGACAGCCTCCTGGAGGACATCGAGAGCGAAACCGTTCCGTTCATCGACAACTTCGATGGCTCCCAGCAGGAGCCCACGGTGCTCCCGGCCCGCATCCCCCAGCTGCTGCTCAACGGCTCCACCGGCATCGCCGTGGGCATGGCCACCAACATTCCCCCCCACAACCTGGGGGAGCTGATTGACGGTCTGCAGGCCCTGATCGCCAACCCGGATCTCGACGATCGCACCCTGATGGCCCTCATCCCCGGACCCGACTTTCCCACGGGCGGGCAGATCCTGGGGCGGAGTGGCATCCGGGAGATGGTGCAGACCGGGCGCGGTTCCGTCACCATGCGGGGGGTGGCCAGGATCGAAACCATCGAAGCCCCGGGCCGTCCCGATCGGGACGCGGTGATCATCACCGAGTTGCCCTACCAAACCAACAAGGCGGCCCTGATCGAACGCATCGCCGAGCTGGTCAACGACAAAAAGCTGGAGGGGATCGCCGACATCCGCGATGAGAGCGATCGGGATGGCATGCGCATCGTGATCGAGTTGCGACGCGACGCCTACCCCCAGGTGGTGCTGAACAACCTCTTCAAACTGACGCCACTCCAGAGCAACTTCAACGCCTACATGTTGGCGCTTGTGGGCAATGAGCCGGTGCTCCTCACCCTGCGCCGGATGTTGCAGGTGTTTCTCGACTTCCGGGTCGAGACCGTGGAGCGTCGCACGCGCTACCTGCTGCGCAAGGCCGAGGAACGGGATCACATCCTGCTCGGTCTGCTGATCGCCCTCGACAACCTCGACGCGATCATCGCCCTGATCCGCGCCGCCGCCGACACGGCCTCCGCCCGCGAACAGCTGATGAGCCAATTCGGCCTCAGCGAGGCCCAGTCCGACGCCATCCTGCAGATGCAGTTGCGCCGGCTCACCGCCCTGGAGGCCGACAAGATCCGGCTGGAGCACGAGGATCTGCTCGCCAAGATCACCGACTACAAAGACATCCTGGCCCGCCGCGAACGGGTGTTTGCCCTGATCAGCGATGAACTCAAGGCCATCCGCACCAAATACGATTCCCCCCGCCGCACGGAAATCCTCGATCTCGAAGGCGGTCTGGAAGACATTGATCTGATCGCCAATGAGCGGTCGGTGGTGCTGCTCACCGAAACCGGCTACCTGAAGCGCATGCCGGTGAGCGAATTCGAGGCCACCAGCCGGGGCACCCGTGGCAAGGCGGGCACCCGCTCCCAGGGCGAGGAGGCGGTGAAGCTCTTCATCAGCTGCAACGACCACGACGCGATGTTGCTCTTCAGTGATCGCGGCGTGGTCTACTCCCTTCCCGCCTACCGCGTGCCGATTGGCAGCCGCACCGCCAAGGGAACCCCGATCGTGCAGCTGTTGCCCATCCCCCGGGAGGAGGCGATCACCTCCCTCCTGGCGGTGAGCAGCTTCGGTGAAGACCAACAGCTCGTGATGCTCACCAGCAAGGGCTACATCAAGCGCACCACCCTCTCGGCCTTCGCCAACATCCGCGTCAATGGCCTGATCGCCATCTCCCTGGAGGATGGCGACGCCCTGCGATGGGTGCGGCTGGCCCGCCCCGGCGACAGCGTGCTCATCGGCTCCCGCAAGGGGATGACCATTCACTTCCGCCTCAACGACGAGGAGCTGCGACCCCTCGGCCGCACGGCCCGGGGCGTGCGAAGCATGAACCTGCGGGGCGGCGATCGCCTGGTGGGCATGGATGTGCTCCCGGCGGAGCTGGCCGATCGGGTGGCCGAGGGCAGCGACGACGAGGAGGCGGTCGAGGGTGAGGAGGTGCTCAGCGCCGAGGGTCCGTGGGTGTTGGTGGCCAGCGCCAGCGGCCTGGGCAAACGGGTGCCCGTGCAGCAGTTCCGCCTGCAGAAGCGGGCGGGCATGGGCCTGCGGGCCATCCGCTTCCGCCGGGAGGGCGACGTGTTGATCGGCCTGAAGGTGCTCGGCGCCGGGGAAGAGCTGCTGCTGGTCAGTGAAAAGGGGGTGATCGTGCGCATGCAGGCCGATGCGGTGCCGCAACAATCCCGGGCGGCCACCGGGGTGCGCCTGCAGCGCCTTGATGCCGGTGACCACCTCGCGGAGGTGGTGCTGGTGCCACCGGCGCCCCCCGGCACGGAATCCGCGGGCGCGGAATCCGCCGGGACAGACCCAGCCGAGATGGAACCCTCCAATCTGGAGCCATCAGGGATGGAGCCATCAGCAACCGACCCCGCCGAAACCAACGCCAGCGCGGCCCACTCCGACACCGATCCAGCGGACGACATCGAGGCGGATGACCCCGCATCCTGAAAACGGGCTGGGGGCTCCACCCCCACGGCCTGGCTGGAGCGGAGATGCGCTGGTCATCGGCGCCGGCCCGGCGGCCCTGGCCATTGCCGCGGAACTGGGGGAGCGGGGGCTGGCGGTCGCCGCTATCGCCCCCGCCGATCCGGCCGCCCCCTGGGCCAACACCTATGGCATCTGGGCCCAGGAGGTGGACGCCCTGGGCCTGGGCCATCTGCTCTCCCACCGCTGGGAGACCAGCGTCAGCCATTTCGGTCCCGGAGCCACCTCGGCTGGGGGCCGGGCGGAGGAGGGCCTGATTCACCACGGCCGCGCCTACGGCCTCTTCGACAAGGCGGCCCTTCAAGGCCACTGGCTCGATCGCTGCGCCCGCTCCGGTGTCCGCTGGCATCTTGGACGGGCCGAGGCGATCCACCACGAGCCCGATGGCTCCACTGTGACCACCTCGGCTGGGGAGTCCTGGCGGGCCCGACTGGTGGTGGATGCCAGCGGCCATGAACCGGTCTTCGTGCGGCGCGGCAACGATGGGCCCGTGGCCGGCCAGGCCGCCTATGGGCTGGTGGGCCGCTTCAACGCGCCCCCCATCCCCCCGGGGCAGTTCGTCTTCATGGACTACCGCCCCGATCACCTGCGGGCGGAGCAGCGCCGGGAACCGCCCACGTTTCTCTACGCCATGGATCTGGGCGAGGGGGTGTTTTTCGTGGAGGAAACCTCCCTTGCCCTTGCGCCACCGGTGCCCTTTCCCACCCTCCAGGAGCGCCTGCACCAGCGCCTCGCCCATCGGGGCGTGGAGGTGCGGGACGTGCTTCACGAGGAGTTCTGCCTCTTCCCCATGAACCCCCCCCTGCCCGATCCCCGCCAACGGGTGGTGGGGTTCGGTGGCGCGGGGGGGATGGTGCACCCGGCCTCCGGCTACATGGTGGGGGGCCTGCTGCGGCGGGCACCGGATCTGGCGGCCGCCATCGCCGCCGCCCTGGGGGCCGATCTGGTGGGTCCGGCCCTGGCGGAGGCGGCCTGGGGGGGGCTCTGGAGCCCGCAACTCCGCTGGAAACATGCCTTTTTTCGCTTTGGCCTGGAGAAGTTGATGCGGTTCGATGAGGCCCGCCTGCGCCACCATTTCCACACCTTTTTCCAATTGCCCCCGGCCCAGTGGATGGGCTTTCTCACCAACACCCTGGCGCCGTCCGAGCTGCTGTTGGCCATGGCGGGGCTCTACGGCCAGGCCCCCTGGGATGTGCGCTGGGGGTTGATGGCCCTTCAGGGGAGGGAGGGGGCCCTGTTGGGGCGGATGCTCGCCGGCGGCTGAGCCACGCCACCATGGGAGCCTTGCCCGCCACCCATGCCCACCCCCACCGCCGACACCACCCCGCCCCGGGCCGAGCTGCTCGCCCTCCTGCGGGGGGGCGGCGGGCGGGAGCGGATCCCGGAGCTGATCCACCAGCTGGAGCAGTCGCAGCCCGCCGATCTGCGTCGCGACACCCCGCTGGTGGAAGGGGTCTGGGAACTGCGCTGGAGTAGCAGCTCCCTGCCCTACCTCGCCACCGGACCCTGGATCACCAACCTGCAGGTCCTCGCCCCGTCCCGCGGCCAGGGCATGAACCTGCTGCGGCTGGCGGGCCCCCTGGGAGAGCTGGCGGGCATCGCCGTGCGGGCAGCGATCGCGGTCGATCCGCCGACAACCCCGGATCAACCGTGTCAGCGGGTGAGCGTGCGCTTCGAGCGGGGCGGCTGGCTTGGGCCGAGCCTGGGGGGGCAGCGGCTGCAGCTGTTGCGGGAGGTGCGGCAAAGCTTCCCGGCCTGGCTCGACATCACGGTGGTGGATGAGGAGCTGCGCCTCTGTCGTGGCAACGCCGGCACCGTGTTCGCCCTGCTGCGGCGACCGGATCTGAGCCTGGAGGAGCTTCTGGCCTGAGGGCGGTTGCCCCCCGGCGCGGGGCCCCAGGCCCGGGTGGAAACTGGAGGAAGGCGGGAGCGCAGCCATGGGCAGGGAACCGGCGGGACGGGGCCGACGGTGGCCCCGAAGGATTGGCCAGATCTGGGGGTCCCTGGTGCTGGCGGGCGGGCTGGGCGGGGGGACCGCCGCCCTGGGAGAGCCCCGTTGGCAGGGAGCGGCGCCCCTCCAGCCGCCGCCCCCACTCCCGCCAGCCGCGCCCCGGGGAACCACCCCCACCGGTTCCGCGGCAGCCCAGGCCAACGGAACGCCCGGGGCCGTCGCCGAACTGCTGGTCGACCTGTCCGAGCAGCGCCTGAGTGCCTTCGACGGGGCCCATCGCCTCCTCTATCGCCGCCTGGTCTCCACCGGGGTGGCGGCAAGCCCCACCCCCACCGGCTCCTTCACCGTGGCCTCCCGCTTCGCGAGCACCCCGATGACAGGCCGTGACTACCACATGCCCTCGGTGTCCCATGTGCTCTGCCTGGGGGGTGGCGGCCTCCCCCCGAATGTGATCTGCATCCACCCCGCCCCCTGGCAGGAGGCGGCCGGCCAGCCGTTCGGCGTGCGGCGCAGCCACGGCTGCGTGCGCACCAGCAGCGCCACGGCCCGCTGGCTGTTTGAGCGCACGGCCGTGGGCACACCGGTGATCATTCAACCCTGACAACGGCAGGGCCCACCCATCCAGTCACCGGGGCCACCAGCCCGCCGATGCACCGGGGGCGTCATCCTGGAGGGAGGTCCAACCGCGTCCCACCATGACCCTGCCGGAAACCATGCGCGTGCTCGCTCAGCGAAGCTACGGGGGGGTGGAGGTGTTGGAGGAGTTGCGGCTGCCCTTGCCGCCGGTGGAAGGCGCCGACCTGTTGGTGCGCATGCAGGCGGTGGCCCTCAACCCGGTGGACACCAAGGTGCGGGAGAACTGGGGAGGCTTCGGCGACCTGCAACCGGGGGATCCGGTGATCACCGGCTGGGATGGGGCCGGCGTGGTGGTGGCCCTCGGCCCCGAGGCGGATGGTCGCTTCCAGCCAGGCGACCCGGTGATGTTCGCCGGCAGCGTGGGCCGGGCGGGCTGCCAACGGGAGTACGCCCTGGTGGACAGTCGGCTGGTGGGTCGGCGCCCCGCCAACCTCCGCCCCGCGGCAGCGGCCGCCCTGCCCTTGACCAGCCTCACCGTCTGGGAGGGGATGCTTGACGGCCAGGAGGGGCCCGGATGGGGAGGGAAGACGGTGCTGGTGATGGGCGGTGCGGGAGGGGTCGGGTCCATGGCGATCCAGCTCCTGCGGCAGGTAGGGGGAGCTCGGGTGGTGGCCACGGCCTCCCGGCCCGAATCTCGCGCCCACTGCCTGGCCATGGGGGCGGAGGCCGTCATTGACCATCGGGGGGATCTCGGCGGCCAACTGCAGGAGCTGGGCATCGCCCAGGTGGATGGGGTGCTGCACACCAGCGAGCCCGACGACAACGTGGACCAGTTGCTGCAGCTCTTGGCGCCATTCGGGCGGCTGGTCTGCCTCTTGCCGATCCTTCGCCCCCTGGAGACCGCCTCCCTGTTCCCCCGAAGCGTGCGGTTGCAGTACGAACTGATGTTCACCCGGCCGCTCCATGGGGTCGACCTGGCCCACCAGGGCGCCATTCTTGATCAGGTGGCCGCGTTGGTGGAGGCGGGCCGAGTGCGCTCCACCCTCACCGATGAATGGCCCTGGACCCTGGACAACCTGCGGGACGCCCATCGCCAGATCGAATCCCGTCGCACCATCGGCAAGATCGTGCTCACCCTGGAGCCCTGAGCAAGCCGGTCAGCGGCCATGATGCCCACGGATGTGGAACCCCCCATGCAAGCCAGCTGGAATGGCGTGGTCATTGCCCGCAGCAATGACATCGTCACCGTCGAGGGCAACGCCTACTTTCCTGCCGATGCGTTGAAAACGGAGTGCTTTCGCCCCTCCAACCACCGCACGGTGTGCGGCTGGAAGGGAGAGGCCCACTACTACGACGTGGTGGTCGACGGTCAGGTGAATGCCAATGCCGCCTGGTTTTATCCCACTCCCAAGGCCGCCGCGGAGGAGATCACCGGGCGGGTGGCCTTCTGGAAGGGGGTGAAGGTGGCCGAGGGGTGAGACCAGCCGGGCCCCGACCTGCCTGGATCCGTTGGCAGCACCCTGCCTTTAGCTTTGGATGCCAGCTCCCCAGCCATGAACCAAACCTTGCGCGGTGTCACCTACGTGAGTGTGTGGGTGTTGCTCTGGGGCACGGCGGCCTCCCTGGCGGATTGGGTGCTGCTGCAGCGTGAGGCCTACGGGCCAGGCTCCCCGGGCCAGGCCGTCACCTTCGCCACCTATGGCATTGCGGCAGTGGTGCTTGCCGTTCGCCTGGCCGGCCGCTTCCTGAAGACGGACGAAGGCTGATGGGCGCCGCGCCTGCCGACGGCTCCCCACCGGGGGCCAGCCGCCTCATCGACGGCCCCGCCGACGCTCCCGCCACCGTGGTGCTGGCCCACGGCGCCGGCGGGCCCATGGACAGCCCCTTCATGGAGGCCATCGCCCAGGGCCTGGCGAGCCAGGGTTGGCGGATCTGGCGCTTTGAGTTCCCCTACATGGCCCGTCAGCGGCTCACGGGCCGCAAGGGGGCGCCGGATGCCCTGCCGAAGTTGCTGCAAAGCTTTTGCAACGAGGTCGCCCTGGCCGCCGCCGCGGGGCCGGTGTTCGTCGGCGGCAAGTCGCTCGGCGGCCGGGTGGCCAGCCTGGTGGTCGACGACCTCGCCCCGGCGGACGTGCGCGGCTGTCTCTGCCTCGGCTACCCCTTTCACCCCCCCGGCAAGCCCCACCAGCTACGCACCGACCACCTGGCCCCCCTGCAAACGCCCACCCTGATCCTGCAGGGCGAACGGGACCCCTTCGGCCGTCGCGATGAAGTGGAGGGCTATGCCCTCTCCCCCCAGGTGCGAGTGGAGTGGATCCCCAGCGGCGACCACGGCTTTCAACCCCGCCGAGACTCCGGCCTGACGACAGCCGACACCTGGGCCCTGGCCGTGAGGCGCGCCGATCACTTTGTGCGCGAGTGCCTGGGCCTGGAGCCTCGGCCGCCCTCAGGGAACTGAGCGGAGACAACGGCAGGCCCCCTTGTTGACCATGGCGTTCCCGGGCACTGGCATGGCAAAGACGCGGTCAATGCGGCAACTCCGGCCGGAGCCGGCGATGGCGACCTCGGGCCTTGGCCCACCACCACAGCGCAGTGTTGACACCGCGTCGATCAAAGCGCTCCGGATCAAAGTCGCCACCGCTCCACTCCACCAGCGCCCGATGCTCCGGATGGGAGGGCTGGGCGATGACCCGCAGGAAGTCCGCATAACCGCCAGTGCCGCCCACGTCTTCCGGGGGTGCGGAACGGCGACCATCCAACACCCAGGGAAGCCATTGCTCCTGCGGGTTCACCACCACAACCCGTTCCAACAGCAAGGTGTGCTCCCAACTGTCGCCCAGGTCGTATTCGTAGGTGACCGAATTCCCCACCAGCCGCAAAATCGTGCGAGCCTTCACGCGGGTTTCATCTCGCTGACGGGCGACAAACTCCTCCTCCCCGAAGCCATCATCCCAAGGTGGCGTATAAAACATTTGCTCTTCTTGGTTGGCACCAGTGATGAACTGATGCAGGTGATAGTCCTGCCAGCCCATGGCAATCTGCAACACCTCATGCAGACGGCCCAGGGTGATCGACTCCTCCACCCAGAGCCGTCGCCAGATCGGAGGATCGATCTCATTGAGGCTAATCCTCAGTTGCAACGCAGGCACCTCCGTCGGTGGCAGGCGGCGAGGAAGGGGCATGGGAAGGGAGCGGATCGCTTCCCAGCATCACTCAATCCGCATCACAGGTGGTGGTCAGCCGGCGGAGCTCGGCAAGCGCATTCCCACGGATGACGTGGCGACTGGGCTTCCAAGATGGCAGGTCGATCACCAACTGCTCACCTTGGAGGCCCATCTTCACCAGCTCCTGAGCAGGGAAGTAATGAATGTCCGTGATATAGCCTTCATTGGTGGATGAGTATATTTCAGGCTTCTCCTGTTTGACGGCACTCTGGGCTGATCCTCCCAAAAGACCCGAAAGGAAACCAGAAACTGCCTTGTTCAGAATGATGCCAACGGATTTGCCAATAGAATTTTGCCGACGAGGATAGTATTTATAGTTTGTTCCGTTGGGAGGCTCTAACTGCGACTGGTTGGTTGGCGGACCGACCCGCACACCATTGATGACGATGGAAGAGATGTTTGTGGCCGTGGATTGAAAACGAACCCTCCCCACCTCCACCAGCTGTCCATTCACCTCTTGCTCCAATTTCTCCCCCCAGCCGATCCACCTGACGCCTATCACACACTCCCCTTTCTTTTGAAACACATAGACATAAGAGGCATCGATTTCATCCGTGCCAGGGGGGCAGAAACCAGAACACTGTTCACCAAAGATACCTTTCGTCGGATGGGCAAGGATCGACCGTTTACTGACAAACACCGTGCCGACCCTCGCCCCATCAAAGCTATCGACGAATGGCACAACCCGATCGAAGACCAACTTCTTGGGATTGAGAATGTCTTCATCTGACAAGGCACCCTTTTGGCGGGCGTGCACAGGCCCGCCAAACCAGGTGAAACTGGCGCCAAGAATCAGCACGAAGCTGACGCTGACGCCGAGCCGATGGAAGCGAGCCATCCGCAGAAGGTGATCGAAACGCTGGTGTGGATCGGGAGAGGTGGCCATGGAAGAGGTCGTCATGGTGGAGATCATTGGCAGCCGGAAAGAACAGAGTTCAAAGCAACCTCCTCACGTCGCCCTAGGGAAAAGTCAAGGAAGTCTGAACTGCTGCCAATTCCTCGGGTGAGGCGGATTTTTGCAGGATTGGGCTTCAGGTTTTCTGGTTTCACTGTCAGGGCGCTTTCCAGCTCAAGCACACTCAGGGCGCTGATCGCTGGACCACTGCGAATGAACGGGCGTTGGGAATCAGCAGTGCGAATCAGGATGGAATTGGCCTGACCCAGGAAGGGCCCTCCTGTGGAGGGCGTGAAGGTGATGCGCCTGGAGACACCAGGAATTTCCAGCTTCTGCACAACTTTGTTCGGCTTATTGCGAAACGTGTCTTCTTCGCGCTGGATGCCCAACAAAGCGGAATTCACAAGGGCATAGCATTTGTTGGACGAAACTTCACGCAACACCTGCACATAGGCCGCAAATGTGTCACATCGATCAAAGACCAACATCGATTCATTGCCACCAGTCAGGCAATTGTTGCGTTCTGCATATTTAAAAATGGCAGACTCATAGGAACGGCCATTGTCATCCTGTTTGGTGTTCGCCGTACCAATCGACAAGGCAAAGATATTGCATTGAGCAAAGACTGAGGTGGCGGGAAGAGCTGCACAGACATCAACAATGGTTTTGGGAAAATCACAGATCGCCGAAGCGCCCCTTTTCAAGCAGGGCACATCGGCAACGCCGGCCTCTTTTGCTTGCCCAGCTCTTTGATCCGTGACGACCATAGCCGTCGCGGCGAAGACCAGCACGGAGAGATTTCGGATCATCAGGAAGCACATGGGACAACGATTGCATCGGGAAGGCTGATGGAATCGGCAGTCATGGTGAACAAACACCCACTAGACAGGTCTCAATCTGAGTTCTTGGCAGAACATAACCATAGCGCTTCAGAAAGCGGTAGATCAAAGCACTGGAGACCCCCCTTCCGCCCACCCTGAGTTGTTCCCTCCGGGAGGGGTCTTGCACATTGCCGACCGTATCGCTGAATCCATGCAACGCGAGGAGTGCATCACCCTCATCGCTGATCACCGGGCCGCCGCTGTAACCAGGCTTGGTCGCCGCGTCATAATTCAGGTCATAGCCATTGGCGTCATTGAATTGGGTAATGCGCCCGCGAACGCTGGAGGGCACCACCCTGGATCCCAGCGAGGCTTCCATGTCGACGGGATACCCCATCACCCGCACCTTTTTGGACACCACAATCGATGTCGCCCGGGCCAATGGCAACGCAAGGCTGTCTTTACAGGAGGCCAGGGGGGCAAAGGCCAGATCCAACTCCGCATCGCGCATGAAAGCGCTCGTCTTGAGGCTGAGGCGAGAACCGGATGGGGAATGGAGCAGCAGCGGCTCATTGCTGGCATTGACACCAATCACATGCACAGCCGTCAACAGCACGCAGCGCCCGTTCTCAGCGGGACCGATCACGAAGGCCGTTCCCGGATCCGCCGCGGTGATCACTTTGAACAGCCGGGCCGCGTGCATCTGGCTGGCCTGCAAGGGGGTGGCGGGCAACAAGGCGCCAACCAGGGGAAGCAGCGCCAGGGCCCGCAATGGTGCGCGAATGGCCCGGCTCATGGAGCGGGGGAGGCCTTGGGGCCCAGCGAAACCATGGCCAAGAGCATGGTGATGGTGCTAAGCGTGGCCTCGGTTTGAGCCTGTAACGAGACCTTTTTTCGGAACTGCCGGTCGTGGTAACGCGGAAGGCACCAGTGGCTGGCTTGATCCAGAGCAACCAGCGGCAACAGCTCTATGCCCACGCGGATGGAGAGCGGAGGCTTGAAGTATAGGGAATCCTGAGCTCCGCGTGATGGTGCACCGGGCTGCCAGGCCCAGGGGAATCTCCATGCCACCTTTTCCCCCTGGGGACCCAGCTCCACCAACGCAGTGCCCGAGAGTAAAGGCCATAAGATGGTCTGAGGTGATTTCAGATAGTGGACGATCGGCAATTAGGTCAACAGCTGGTGGCCGCACTGCCAGCCGGCGGCGTCCATGATCCGGAGGAGGTGCTGGCCGCCTTGCACAGTCTCCTACCTGCAGACGACCCAAGGCTGGAGCCGTTGGCTGCGATGGCGCGCCGACCGGAATTCCGATCGCTCGCCAGCTCCTGCCAGGCCAACCACCAATCCTCGACTCCTGAGGAGGTCTTGTTGCGATCCCTCGGTAACCGCCACGGGCCTGAGCTCGTGACACGCCTGAGAGCGGTTTTGGCGAGTGTCCGGGACAACCAGGCGGCACGCTCCCTACAGGTCGGGGAGTCTGGGGGCGACAGAACGGCAGACGCCCCCCCCATCTCCGAAACGACCTGGCAACAGTATTGGGAGTCCCTGCATGCAAACCCTGTCGCTACCTCCGCCACCCCGGCTCCCCCCCCTGATCCAAGGGGGGAATCAGGCACGGCCGCCCCTAAGCCAAGCGAAGCAACAGAGCCCTCCATGCAGCCAAAGCAGGGCCATCAGGGGCTGCCGGTATGGGGAGTGGTGGGTGCGGTTGCCGTGGTGGGCGCCCTGACCGCTGGGGGTGTGATCGCGTTGCAAGCCAACCGCTTCTGTGAATCCCTGGGATTGTGTTCGGTGGCGGCGATCAATCAGGCGACAGCGGCCCTGGAAGCCGCGGAGCAAACAGCGCGGCGTCTGAACAAGGCCAAAACCATCACGGCCTACGAACAGGACATACGGGAACTGGACACGCAATTGCGTCGCAGGGAGCAGGACGGGGTCTTCAGCGAAGCGCAACGCAACAGCCTCAAGCGCCTGCAGCAGGAGCTGAGCCTGGCACGTGCGCGGTTGGAGAAAGAGAAAGACGACCTGCGGACCGTAAGGGAGGTGAGCGCCGAATCCAGAACGCTCCAGGACCTCCCTTCGCTCCAAGCCGAAAAGAAGCGGCTGGCGTTGCTGCAACGACTGAAGGACATTTCGCCGCAGGGGTTCGCCCTTGAGGACGCTCAAGCCCTGCGAGAGCGGTTGCAGCCCCCTCCACCACCTCCTGCCCCTGTCCCTCGCCGCTTCGACAATCCCGCGGCCACCCGCGAGCTACCAACCCAGGACGGGCGGAGCCGGGGCCATTCCACTCCGCCTGCGGCCTCCCCCTCGCCCGACCAGGGAGGCACAAGCGCTCCCTATAGGGAGGTGCCGCTTTGGTAGAGGAAGCGATTGCAACAGGCCAGACAAAAATAAAGATCGACCTGCTAGTCTCAAATGAACGAGTATGACCGCCACCCCACCATGGAGAAGATTCATTACATGAGGCTGGCTTCGACCAGCTGGTTCATCTGGGCGGTTTTCGCTGGACTGGCTCCATCTGCGCACGCCAAAGCCCAGGGTTTCGTTTGTTCCACCCTCAGCGGCGTCCCCACCACCTTGGCGACCATGGCAGACGGGAAACAAATCCCTGTCATCCGTTGGACCAGCAAGGTGTTCGATGGCGCCGGCTGGACCCCGGAACGACGTTGTCAGGAAGTCTCGGCCCGGTTCGACCTCTTGAACCGGCAAGGACGACTCACCTACCTCACCACCGGTCGCATCAATGGTCAACCCGTGATTTGCACGGCCCCTAGCAACGGTGGTGGATGTGACGGGCTGCTCTACACCCTTAAGCCCGGGCAAAATGCCACCACAACCTTGCGCGACCTGCTGGACGTGCGTCTGAAGGCCCGGGAGCCGCTCTATGAAACCAATGGCCGGCTCTATGTGAGCATGGATGAGTTGTTGGCAACGCCACCAAGCAGCGGCGTTGACGCGGCGCCAGTGAGCAACACCATTGCGCCGGCGGCATCAAGCTCCCCGCTCTTTTGACTCCAGGAGAGGCCGTGAGCCGCCGACCGTTGGCTTGGCTTGGTTCTGGGCTCGGCACCTGTCTTTTCGTGGCGCTGGTTGGTGACGTCGCCAAGGCGGCCGCTGTTGACCCACAAGACCTGCGACGCAGTGTCACCATGCTGCTGACAACGGCCGGCGGCGACCCCCTCGGTTCCGCCGTGGTGGTGGGAACCGCGGAGGGGGGGCGCTGGTTGGTGACCAGTCGCCATGTGGTGGAAACGGTCACCCGGGTGTGCGTCATGCCGTCCACGGGGGAGGCCAAAGCCGCTCAGGTGTTGCCATTCCGGGAGCCCGCCTCTCGCCAAGCCCTGGACGTCGCCCTCCTTTGGCAACCAGACGCCAACACCAGCCCCTCCACCCCAAATCCAACGGCGGTGGCCCAATGGGCCAGTCCCATGCCCTCGGCCGCCGACTTTCCTGTAGTCACAGCGAGCGGCTATCCAGCGGCAAGCGACAACAGTCAACCAACACCCCGCTACACCGAATCGACAGGCCTGCTGCTGCCCCTGTTGACGGTCCCGATTGAGGGCGGTTTTGATCTCACCTCCACTGTGGCGGTGGGAAAAGGAATGAGTGGTGGTGGGTTGTTCCTGGGCGACCGCCTGATCGGCATCAACGGCACCCATGCCCATCCTTTGTGGACAGGTGTGTTGTTGAGTGAGTCCGGGACACCCATTGACGCAGGGTTGAATCAGCGCTTGGAACTGGTCTCTCTCGGAGTCTCCGCCAACCCCATCCAGCACCTGATCCGATCCTCCGTGAGGCCGAGCAGGCGGGAGTTGCGGGGTTTGGATGGGTTGACCTGCAAGCAACAAGCGGCCACCCCACTTCCGCGCTGAGGGCCTGGGGGGCCTGTCGTGCAGGCCCGCTGCATTCAGTAACGCTCGGCTGCGAAGGCCTGCAGGCCACAGGAAGCAGCTAGTTGATGATGAACAGAGAGGAAGTGGCCCAAATCAAAACTGCGTGGATCCGTGCGCGTTTTGCTTTGATCCACAGCCTTGTGAGTGGTGAGGTGATTCAAGGGGATGCCATAAGTGGCCTGCCAGAGCAACACCTGGGCGGCGGCAGAGCGATATTGCGGCTGGCTATAGCCGGAATGGGTGGGGGCTTCACCTCGACCATCAGGGGGGGAGACAAAGCTGAGATGGAGAGCGATGTTGTTGATCGATCCAGGAGAATCAGGAGTCAGACGAATGGTGAAATTACCGAAGGCAGAGTTACCAGCACCAAAAGCGCGCTTGTCGTCACCCACGATACGCACACGCCTGCCATCCGCAGGGATGAGCATGTGATAACTCGCCTGGGCATTCTGACTCATATGGGGCGTGCGGAACAGATTCAACGTGTCTTCCTCAGAGGCAACTGTTTCATGCAAAACGATGAGCCTGGGCATGCTGTCCACAGGTCGCCCCTCCGCGTCCATGTGCAGCCGCTTGTCATAATTGGTGGGATCGGCGGCTTGAAAGCGTTCCGCTGGAATCCTCAAGTGGCGGAAACAGCGTTGGACGGTCTCCAAGGGGAGCTTGGGGGCCCCTTGCTCCACAGGACGACGGGGACCAAGGCTGAGTTGTTTGTCAGTGCGGGAGCGATGGGATGGTGATCCAGGCGCTCGATAAGACCGCGTGGAGGGTTCATACAACAGCTGGCTGATCAGGTCCTCTCCCGTGGGCCGAGGGCTGAAGAAAGGGGGCCAAGAACAGCCGCTCAGGCACAGCATCACAACAGTGATCGCACACAAGCAACGAGCTTGTGACATGCTGCGACAGAGCAACAGGGCACCCACAGACAACAATCACAAAAGAAGGT